>DEIW01000172.1 GCA_002352705.1 Bacteroidales bacterium UBA2764
GATGCGAGCAAGAATCTGCTACGCGGGACCGACACTCCGATAGAAGTGCAACTGCTATTAGGCGGTGATTTGAACGCCGGTTTCCGGCGGTTGAAGAAAGCGACGGAGGAGACGATAGAAGAAATGGGAGTGTATGGGAAATTAAAAATTAAAAATTACGAATTACAGTCCTTCTCTTCCGACAGCCTTACGGCAATGGGTTTGCGTCCAATCGTTATTCACGAGCGCGAACAGAACGGGAAGACGGCTCAGACGACTGTCTACCCGTACGCGCTGATGACTTATAAGGGCAAACGCGCCGTGGTGACGCTCCTGAAAAACACGCGCGGACTGAGCGGAGAGGAGAATCTGAATGCGAGTATCGAGCAATTGGAGTTCGCCTTCATGGAAGCTTTGCAACTGTTGCAACAGACAGAGACTCCCCGCATAGCAATATTAGAAGGTCACGATGAGCCGGACGAGGCACACACCTATGACCTAATGAGCGCGCTGAGCAAGTATTTTGCCGTGGATCGGGGACAGATAGACGAAAGACCGCTTCGCTCAAAGACAAAAGACCGCGGCGAGGTCGCCCAAAGACCGATTAACATTCATATCTTAGACGGATATAAGGCGGTTCTGATTATTGACCCGCACCGGGCCTTCAGCGAGCAGGAGAAATTCGTGATTGACCAATATATCATGCGTGGCGGAACAGTGCTATGGGCAGTCAACGGTGTGCAATTCAGCGAGAAGGTGTTGCAGAGCGAAGGCTTTACTCCTATTATAGCTCTGGATCTGGGATTGACAGAGATGTTTTTCAAGTACGGGGTAAGGGTCAATCCATCCTTGGTACAAGATATCCAATGTCTGCCTATTCCCGTAGATGTAAGCAACGATCCCCAACAGCCGAATTTCCAACCTGTCCCCTGGACCTATGCACCGCTTTTATTAACGAGTCAAGGCAGTCCGATTACCCGCAACATGGGGCAAGTGATGAGTACATTTGTAAGCCCGATAGACGCAGTAGGCGGCGAGGACGGGATAGAGAAACNNTTTAGCCACCAGTACCGCCAGCCGCGTAACAGCCACCCCCGGCGAGGTCAATCTGAACGACATGAACCCGGATATGAACCAGTTTGTGTACCAATACGTACCAATAGCCGTTTCGATGGAGGGTGAGTTTGCCAGTGCATTCGCCCACCGAATGATACCAGAAGGGATTCAAAGCGATGAAGCCATCCGCAAACAGAGCGCCAAAACCCGTCAAATCGTGATTGGCAGCGGAAGTATCTTAATGAACGAGACACAAAAGGGTCAAGTTCTCCCTATGGGTTATGACCGATATAGCGGGATGCAATTCAGCAACCGCGATTTTATCACCAATGCGGTGCTATGGTTGACAGACAGCGAAGGATTGATAGGATTGAGAGAAAAAAACGTAGTACTCCGACTGTTGAATGACAAGCGAGCACATGAGAAACGCACAGAGGTACAGTTGATAAGCACCATCAGTCCCGTTGCGATATTATTGCTGATAGCCGGCATTGTATATATCATCAGAAGACGAAAATACGCATTATGAAGAAATTACTGAGTATTATTTTGTTAATAGCAAGCGTGAATGGTATTCATGCACAAGAAATGCTGAATTACCCGTTGGACACCATCAACGGCGAAGAAGTATACCGTTATCAAGTAGAACGCAGTATCGGTCTATACCGCATCGGCGTAAATTTCCATGTAACGCCAGAAGAGATTATCCGCTGGAACCCGCAACTGGAGAACCGTGGTTTGCATTACGGAGAGACCCTACATATTCCTACAGGCCGCCCCGTAGTGAAAGAGAGCAAGGCTGTTATCGTAGAAACTAACGTGAAAGAGACTCCGATAGCACCTCCTGTCGCACAAGCGGGAACAGAAAGTCCCAAACTCATGGATGCCATCCAAAAAGTGATTCAAAGCGCAGCCAAGGATTCCACCGTGGCAATTACCGAAACACCGAAAGATACTACTCTATCCGTTCAAGACAGCGTAGCCCCCTACCGCACGATTGAGATTGCCTTAATGTTGCCCTTTGAGAGCCAGCAGACCAAACGGAGCGGCAATGCAGAGCGGATGTTAGAATTTTATCAAGGCGCATTGATTGCATTAAACAATCTGCAGAGCGACAGCGTTCATTTCCGTTTGCGCGTATATGATACCGGACGCAGTGAACGTGTTGTAAGCCAGTTATTCGACGGCACCGAACTAAACCAAGTACAAGGTATTTTGGGGTTGGTCTACCCTATTCAGATAGAGCGCGTATCATCGTGGTGCGCCGATCACCAGGTACCGCTTCTTCTGCCTTTCAGCGCCGAGGAAGAAATCGTACAGAAACCATATGTACTACAATTCAACTCGATGGACAAGCAGCAAGCCGACAGTATCTGCTCCTGGATCAGCCACCGCGAGGCACATTGCGCAGCCTTGGAAGTGCGCGCTTCAGACATGAGTGACTACGCACGGGTGATGCGTAAACAGATGCAAAATCACAAGATTACCTATTCGGGTATGTCTTTGCGCGATTTGATGAACGATTCCGTGGATTACGCCTTAGACCGCGAGAAAGAAAACATCATCCTTCTGCATAGTGACAAATACCAACATGTCCGTATCCTAATGCCACATCTGGAGAAACTCCAGCAAGACGGCTACCGTATCCGTATCATCAGCCAATACTCCTGGGCCAAAGAGAATATCACTATTCCACAAGTATATACCTCTCTCTTCACCGCAGACAATTCCCGCGAGAGTTATGACGCACAATGGGCCACTTATTTCAACACCACCCATGCAAGCGACACACCGCGGTACGATTTATTAGGTTATGATTTGACAAACGCTTTAGTAGGATGGATTCAAGGCTCCAAAGAAGAACACGGATTGCAATCCGAAATACGATGGGAACAGATAGGAGATGGAGGATGGCAAAACGGAATCGTTCGAATCATTGAGAAATAAGCAAGCAATTGAAGGTTAGACGCCACATAGTATTTTTAGCCGTGCTGCTTTTTTGTATGGGCGGCATAGCCCAGCCTCGTCTTCGCACGCCGAAACACTGGATAGGAGTACACGGCGGTGTGAGTGCCAGCAGTGTCAATTTTTCTCCTCGCGTAGAAGGGACATCCAATATTGTAAAGGCATGCGTTTTAGGAGGAAACGGAGGTTTTGTATTCCGCTATGCAGGTCACAAATACTGCGCCTTACAGATGGAACTCAACTATGTCCACCGCGGATGGGCAGAACATATTGATACAATCGGCAATTACAGCCGCAGCCTGCATTATATAGAGATTCCTATGCTTATGCATTTGAATTTCGGCAGCACCAAATGCCGCTGGTTTCTGAATGCGGGTCCTCAAATCGGTTACTGTGTCAAGGACGATGGCAACAGCGGGACATTAATCAACGGCGCCAATCAGACCGAGTACACCCCCATCAAGAACCGTTTCGATTGGGGAATATTAGCCGGAACGGGTGTTTATTTCATCACCCCGAAAGCCGGAATCTACCAACTTGAAGTTCGATTTGATTACTCGTTCGGCGGCGTATTCGGCACCAATCTGACCGATCACTTTAATACAGCAAGTCCGATGGATCTGAGTATCAATTTAGGATGGATGATGCCTGTGCACCAAAAGAGCAAATTGAAAATTAAAAATTAAACTATATGAAAACGAATTATGAAGTACGGTATGCGTCAAACCCTATTGACGCCAAGAGTTACGACACGACAAGACTCCGCCACGATTTCCTGATTGAGAACGTGTTTGTAAAAAACGAAGTGAATATGGTTTATTCCATGTACGACCGAATGATTGTAGGAGGTGCGATGCCTGTAGGCGAAACGTTGCTATTAGAAGCCATTGATCCGCTGAAAGCCCCTTATTTCCTAACCCGCCGCGAGATGGGTATCTTCAATGTAGGTGGCAAAGGACGAGTTATCGCCGGTGACGAAGTGTTTGAATTGGATTACAAAGAGGCACTTTATCTGGGCCGTGGCGACCGCGAAGTGAAGTTTGAGAGCGTAGATGCCAACCACCCTGCCCTCTTCTATTTCAACTCCACTACGGCACATTGCGCATACCCGAACAAGAAAGTGACTAAGGCTGATGCCGTAGTAGCACACATGGGCAGCCTGGAGATGAGTAACGAGCGCGACATCAATAAGATGCTGGTGAACCAGGTTTTGCCGACCTGCCAGTTGCAGATGGGAATGACCGAACTGGCACCGGGCAGCGTATGGAACACTATGCCGGCGCACGTACACAGCCGCCGCATGGAGGCATACTTCTATTTCGAAGTGCCGGAAGAACAAGCCGTTTGCCATTTCATGGGTGAAGTGGAAGAGACGCGCCACATCTGGATGAAGGGCAATCAGGCAGTCCTCTCACCCGAATGGTCTATCCATAGCGCAGCCGCCACGCACAACTACACGTTCATATGGGGTATGGGCGGAGAAAACCTCGACTACGGAGACCAGGATTTCAGTAAAATCACAGATTTGAAATAATATGCAGAATTTATTTAGTTTGGAAGGCAAGAACGCCTGGGTGACGGGTGCTTGCTACGGAATAGGATTCGCGATTGCAAAGGCTTTTGCCCAAGCAGGAGCAAAAAACATTATCTTTAATGCCCGCCATGAAGAAGGCGTGGCGAAAGCAATCGAGGACTACAAAGCCGCCGGCATCGAGAATGTCAAAGGCTATGTATGCGACGTGACAGACGAGAACGCAGTAAAAGCCCTCGTTGAGCGGATTCACAAAGAGGTTGGTCAGATTGATATTCTGGTAAACAACGCGGGTATCATCAAGCGTATTCCGATGCATGAGATGAAACGCGAGGAGTTCCAGCAAGTAATCGATATAGACCTTGTAGCTCCGTATATTGTTTCTGCAGCCGTACTGCCGGAGATGATGGAAAGGCGTGAAGGCAAGATTATCAATATCTG
>DEIW01000205.1:0-449 GCA_002352705.1 Bacteroidales bacterium UBA2764
CCAAGTACGACGAGACCCACCCGCGCTCGTAATGAAAGGAGGTAAATTATGACCAAGCAACAGATCATAAAGATCATCATCTCCGTGCTGATAGCAGCACTCACGGCGCTTGGCGCGGCTTTCGGACTCACAAGTTGCAACGTGACGCGGACGGTCACGACCAAGAGCGAGTACAGCCAGCGTGGCGATACGACCGTGGTCATCCAGACCAAAACGATTGAGACGTATGATGCGTCGAAGAAGCTGTAGATACCGGATACAATCTCGGCAAATGAACGAAGGAGGCGGCAGCGATGCCGCTTCTTTCGTATTTCACGCCTTCACAAATTCACACATAAGTGTGTGTTGATAGACCACCCAATAAGCAGCCAAATAGGAACACCACCGGAGGTAAACAGCCCGCTACGCGCTGCATAGGCTACACCCGCATTGAGCCCGAGGCGGGCGGG
>DEIW01000205.1:506-5687 GCA_002352705.1 Bacteroidales bacterium UBA2764
GAGGCGAACCGTCCGCACGTAGAGGGCGGACACGACGCGGTAATCCGCCTACACCGCAAGTCCACACACAACAGCAAGGCAGAAAAGAAACAAAAAACGTGAGTAAATACGAACACCTTATGAAAAAGCCCCCTAAAACAAAAGAGAGAAAAAATGTTAAAAAAATTTGGATATTTGCAAGAATTTTTGTAATTTTGCACCATAAATGGCAAAAAATAGCACATTACATAGGATTTTGTCCTACCTCAAGCACAGCTTGACGGCCTGGAACACCACAGGTGAAGGTATTCATTCTCCATATCTGTTCGAATTAGTCCGCTTTGTATTGCGCGACGAAAATTCATTTTATTGTTTTGCGGGTATAGAGCGTCAGCGCGAGTTGCTATCGGCTTGTCCTGACAGTATAGAGGTTGTGGATTTTGGTTCGGCGGGTTCTCCTGAAGGAACCGTCATCTCCCGCCGAATATGTGAAATAGCGTCCACTCATTTAGAGTCCCCCCTGATGGCTCAGAGTCTATTCAGAATAGTGAATTTTCTGACCCAGAAGAGCAACCGCCCTCTGAATATTCTGGAATTGGGCACTTCTCTCGGGATCACGACTGCGTATCTGGCTTCTGCCAGTAGTTCCAACCATGTTGTTACTTATGAGGGCAGTTCTGAGGTCCTACGTATAGCCAAAGGAGTGTGGAGGCAACTTCAATTGGAAAATATCCAAAGCGTAGAAGGGAATATAGATAATACGTTATTGTCTTCGTCCTGTTCTGCGAATCATTCAGTGGCAGTCTTGCCGGAAGTATTGGATTTTGTCTATATAGATGCAAACCATACGTATGATGCCACTATGCGGTATTTTCATTTTCTATCCTCCAAAATGCCGGAAAAAGGCATTATGGTTCTGGATGATATCCACTATTCCGAGGAGATGGAGCGCGCATGGCAAAGAATAAAAGACGAGGAACGGGTGACGACTTCTATTGATTTGTACCATATGGGAATTCTCTTTTTTGATTCTCACTATCTCAAACGACATTATATCATACACCTATAATAAATATATAAGAATATGGCTATTTATACCAAAACAGGAGATCAAGGCGAGACTTCCTTGGCCAATGGCGAGCGTATCTCCAAGACAGACAGCCGCATTGAGGCTTACGGAACGGTAGATGAACTCAATAGTTGGGTAGGAATGTTACGCGCAGCCCTTAATGCGCAAAACGTATCCGCATTAACGAAGTATGAAGAGCAGTTGGCGCAGATTCAGAACAAATTGTTCAATTTAGGAGCCGGATTAAGCGAGGCTCCGGGCGAGTGGATCAGCGATAATGACGTAAAGCAGATGGAATCATGGATTGATGCCATGCAATCACTTCTGCCGCAGCAGCATGCATTCATCTTGCCGATGGGCAGTCAGGCAGTGACTTCCTGCCATGTCTGCCGGACTGTATGCCGGCGTGCAGAACGCCGTATGATAGAAGCAAATTCGTCATTATTGTACAGGCAATATATCAATCGTCTGAGTGATTATCTTTTCGTGCTCTCCCGTGCCATAAGTTATCAATCAGGAGAGGCAGAGTATGTGTGGAAAAATTAGCGAAAATGTAGAATATTTGACGATTTTATATCTTTTTGTGCTAAAAAACAGCGAAATTTGTAAAATATTGGTTAAAATATTTGCATAGTTCAAAAGTTTTTATTACTTTTGCACGCTTTTTTGAATTAACTGCTATGTATTGGACGTTAGAATTAGCTTCGAAATTAGAGGATGCGCCATGGCCGGCAACCAAAGACGAATTATTGGATTACGCAAACCGTATCGGTGCACCAGCAGAAGTGATAGAGAATTTGCATGAGTTGGAAGATGAGGACGAAGAACAATATGAGAGTATCTTGGATATTTGGCCTGATTATCCGACTCAAGACGAGGACTTTTTCTTCGATGAAGAGGAGTATTAGCCTTCTGTTCTGCCTAGTGGCAGTCATTACTGCGAGTGCGCAGTTTGATCCGCAGATGGGACAATATATGTATTTGCCGACAGCCTATAATCCTGCAGCGGCGGGAGAAGGTGATTTGATGAAAGTAGCTGGTATGCACCGCATGCAGTATGTAGACATTACCAACGCTCCGATGAGTACCTGGTTTTCATTCTCTTCGCCGTTTGTGATAGGCAAAACCCGCCATGGAGCCGGAGTGAAATTTTTGAATGACCGGTATGGATTATTTACTAATCAAGCATTTTACGTACAATATGCTTACCGGCAGAAATTGGGAAAGGGTTATTTGAGCGTAGGAGTTGATTTGGGTTTCATCAATGTGGGTTTTCGAGGTGATTCGGTGAACCTGAAGGACATGGAGGATGAGTACCACGACGCGGATGACGATGCTATTCCGACGGGAAGCAAATCGGGAATGCGGTTTGACATGGGAGTAGGCGTTTATTACGTGACACCGACCTGGTGGGTAGGCGGAAGTTACAGCCACTTGACTCAGCCGTCAGTGGATTGGGATGATTATTCGGCGGTGAAACTGGTGGGAACGATGTATATTTCGGGTGGATATCACTTCAGACTGAAGAATCATCGCGAGTGGATGTTGACACCGAGCGCAATGGTGATGAGTGATTTTATCAGTTGGGATGTGAACTTGACGCTGATGTGTGATTACAAAGACCGTTATCGTTGGGGGCTCGGATATAGAATAGCCGGAAGCGTAAATATACTACTAGGAGTAGATATTATATCCGGGTTACAGTTGGGATATAGTTGTGAACTGCCGACAAACAAATTGCTTTTGGAGAGTTACGGCAGTCATGAGATATATTTGGCATATGGTTTTGACATATTAAAACCGAAAAGAACGAATAAATATAAATCAATTAGATATTTATGAAAGTAGCAAAATTTTTGCCATTAATCGCTTTGGCGGTAGTAATGGCGGGTTGTAACAAGCCGGCGGGAGAGCTGGTAGGAGCAACAAAAGGAACTAATTTCAAAGAAGCTAATCCTTATGGAATGTTATTCATCAAGAAAGGTTCTTTCATGATGGGTGCTAACACGCAGTCGGCGGTATTTGAGCAGCCGGATAATATCGTGATGGTAACCGTAGATGCATTCTGGATGGATGAAACCGAGATTACCAACAATGAGTATCGTCAGTTTGTGAACTGGGTTCGTGACTCTATTGCATTGACGAATCTGGTTGCTTCCGGTATGACGGATTATGCTATTCAGCCGAAGGATGAAGATTTCGATGAGGAGAATTACCGCATCGATTGGCGTAAGAAAGTTCCATGGAAGAGTAAAGAGGAGGATGTAGTAGATGCATTGTCTTCGATGTTCTATTCCGACGGAAGTCTTAATACGAACCATTTGCATTACCGTTATACATGGGTGAATATGGATGAGGCATTGCCACAGCGTAATAAATTCGACGTGGCAACGAGTACTTATCCTCCCGGAGCCACAGCACGTGTAGATACGTTCTGGGTAAACGAAGAGGGCGAAATCCAGGATTCGACCATTTTCCGCCCGTTACGTGAGCCGAAGGATCTGTTGACAGAGAAGATTATCTGTATCTATCCGGATACTTTGGTCTGGGCTCGTGATTTCCAATTCTCGTATAACGATCCGTTGTTGAAGATGTATTTCAAACATCCGGGATATGCCGAGTATCCTGTAGTAGGCGTAACCTGGGAGCAGGCGCATGCATTCTGTAACTGGCGTACCAAGTTGTTTAATACCTATTCTACAACAGAAGCAAATGCATACCGTTTGCCGACAGAGGCTCAGTGGGAGTACGCGGCGCGCGGCGGTCGCAAGATGGCGATGTATCCGTGGGGAAGCAACTATGCCCGTGACGGAAAAGGCTGTTTCTTTGCTAATTTCAAGCCTTACCGTGGAGCTTATAACGATGATACCGGTACAACAACTATGAAAGTAGCTCAGTTCCGTCCGAATGATTTCGGATTGTTCGATATGGCAGGAAACGTATCGGAGTGGACTAACTCTGCTTATCAAACAGCAGCAAATACTCATATTCACGATTTGAATCCTGATTTTTCCTATATGGCTCGTAAAGCCGATCCAGACATTCTGAAACGCAAAGTTATCAAAGGCGGAAGCTGGAAGGATATCAGTTATTTCATGCAGTGCGGAGTTCGTACGTATGAGTATCAATACGAAAGCCGTCCGTACATCGGATTCCGTTGTGTACGTGCGTACATAGGCGATTAATAAAGAAAATAAAAAAATATCATTAACACATAAGTTATAAAGATTATGGCTACAGAAAAAGCTGCACAGCAAGGTTTTGGTGCAAAATTCATGCATTGGTATGAGTCTTACGATGGTAAGAACATTGTAAACATCGTTTACTCGGTAGGTGCGTCCGTCGTTATCATCGGTGCGTTATTTAAAATTCTTCACTGGCCAGGAGCCAGTCAGGTGCTGATGGTCGGTATGTTTACCGAGGCTTTCTTGTTCATTATCGGTGCATTGGAACATCCGCATCCCGAGTTCCACTGGGAGAACGTGTTCCCGCAATTATTGGAGTACGGAACGAAACCGGAATTGCTTGAAGAGAAATCCAAACAAGCTCGTCCTACATTGTTAGGCGCAGGTGTAGCAGGCGGTCCTGCAATAGCAGCAACAGGCATAGCACCTCAGGCTCCAGTGGCCGGTGCAGAGAGCCCGGCAGCAGTAGCAGCGGGCAAGGTTCCGACGCTCAAAGATGAGGATTTGAAGGCTCTGAAAGACGGAATTGCAGATTTGGCCAAGACCGCTACTCAATTCTCGGAGTTGAGTAAGGTTGCTCAGACAGGTGTCAAGCTGAATGAGAAACTGGCAGCAGCAGAAGTAGCCACAGAGTCTTATACTGCAGCTACAGCTACTCTGGCGCAAAGTTACGCTCAGGTAAGCAGTGACATGACTAATATTGCAGAAGAAACAAAGGCCTATAAAGCAGGTGTAGAGCAGGTAGGCAAGAGCATTGCTTCGCTGAACACTGTATATGAGTTGCAATTACAGGCAGTAAATGCACAGGTAGAGGCTCAAAAGAATGCTTCGGCAGCTGCCAAAGAAGCAGCAGATGCGCAAATCGCGTTCGCAAACGGTGCCAAGCAGTTACAGAAACAAGTAGCTGACCTTAACGGCATCTACGGAAATATGCTGAATGCATTGGCA
>DEIW01000137.1 GCA_002352705.1 Bacteroidales bacterium UBA2764
ACCGTCGTTTGACTGTCGGGATTCGACCGTCCAATGATCTACATTAGCGTAAAGCGCAAAGAACGAATAGGTGTTATAGAGTGTGCCGAAGAATTTACGGCGCACCTCGTCCACTCCTTCGGGGTCGAATTTGAGGTTTTCCCACGGGCTGGAATTCGTCAGCATATACCATCGTACTGCATCAGCTCCGTATGTATCGAGTGCTCCGAACGGATCTACGGCGTTGCCGAGGCGTTTGGACATCTTATTGCCGTTCTTGTCGAGGACAAGGCCGTTGGAAATGACATTTTTGTATGCCACCGATCCTTCAATCATCGTGTGGATGGCATGCAGGGTGAAGAACCATCCGCGGGTCTGATCCACGCCTTCGGAGATGAAATCCGCCGTGCGTGGCAGGTCTGCGTTCTCAAAGGGGTAGTGGTTTTGCGCGTACGGCATAGCGCCCGAATCGAACCAAACATCGATGAGGTCGAGTTCGCGTTTCATGGGCTTGCCGGACGGGGAGACGAGGATGATAGAGTCCACGTAAGGACGGTGGAGGTCGATTACCGAAGGATCGTAGTTGGCTTTGGAGTAATCGCCCACTTTGTGGTTCGGCCATGGGTTGGCTTTCATGAAACCAGCCTTCACAGATTTGTCGATTTCATCGAATAATTCTGCGATGGAACCGATGCATATTTCCTCGGAACCATCTTCGGTGCGCCAGATTGGAAGCGGTGTTCCCCAATAACGCGAGCGGGAGAGGTTCCAGTCGTTGAGGTTCTCCAGCCATTTGCCGAAACGTCCCGTTCCGGTGGATTCAGGTTGCCAGTTGATGGTTTTATTGAGGGCAATCATCTCCTCGCGTGCCTTGGTGGATTTGATGAACCATGAGTCAAGCGGATAATAGAGGACCGGTTTGTCGGTTCTCCAGCAGTGAGGGTAGGTGTGTACGTGTTTCTCGCTGCGGAAGAGACGACCGTCAGCTTTCATCTCCAGACAGAGATGGAGGTCCAGGTTTTCTGCCTTGGCAGCTGCGGCTTCGTCATACTTGCCGTTGACAGTGAACTGCGGGTCGTAGGCGTTCTTGACCCAACGACCTGCATATTTGCGGTATAGTTCGTCATTGACGTTAGCTTTGTACCAATCCTCATCGAGGTCTTCCACGTTCCAATATTTACCGGTGAAATCGACCATCGGACGGGGGCCGTTGTTCTTGGTCTGCATGTAGAGCCCCGGTACGCCGGCAGCGTCTGCCACCTTCTTATCGTCCGCGCCGAAAGTAGGCGCGATATGTACGATACCGGTACCGTCTTCGGTGGTGACGTAATCACCCGGGATGACTTTGAAGGCATTTGACATTTGACATTTGTCATTTGACATTGGTTTCACCCACGGGAAGAGAGGTTCATACTCCAGTCCGACGAGGTCTGCGCCTTTGCCTTTCCAAACGATCTTCGGCTCTAAGGGCTTGCCTTCTTCGTCCACTCCGCAAAGTTCTTTGGTATATGCAGAGAGACGTGCTTCGGCGAGGATGATAACCTCTCCCCGGCCCTCTCCGCAAGAGAGGGAGGAAGGCTTTTCGACCGCCACATAATCGATCTTCGGACCCACGCAAAGGGCGGTGTTGGACGGCAAAGTCCATGGGGTCGTCGTCCAGGCGATGATATATAAGCCTACCCCTGCCCCCTCCCTAAAGGGAAGGGAATCTGATTTCTTTACTTTGAAGCGGGCGGTGCAAGTGAGATCTTTGACATCGCGGTAGCAGCCGGGCTGGTTGAGCTCGTGGGACGAGAGTCCTGTTCCGGCAGCAGGCGAGTAGGGCTGGATGGTGTAACCCTTGTAGAGGTAGCCCTTCTTGTAGAGCTCCTTGAGGAGATACCATAGGGTCTCGATATACTTGTTGTCATAAGTGATATACGGGTTGTCGAGATCGACCCAGTAACCCATCTGTTTGGTGAGGTTGGTCCACTCCTTGGTGTATTTCATCACCTCACGGCGGCAAGCGGCATTGTATTCATCGACAGAGATTTTCTTGCCGATGTCCTCTTTGGTGATACCTAACATCTTCTCCACGCCCAGTTCGACGGGCAGCCCGTGGGTATCCCATCCGGCTTTGCGGCGTACCTGAAAGCCCTGCATTGTTTTGAACCGGCAGAAGGTGTCCTTGATGGTTCGTGCCATGACATGGTGAATGCCCGGCATTCCGTTTGCAGAAGGAGGTCCCTCAAAGAACAAAAACTGCGGATGTCCCTCCCGGGTAGTCACGCTTTTTTCAAACAAACCTTCCTTCTCCCATTGCTCCAGCACTTCTTTGCTGAGTGCTGGCAAATCTAATCTTTTGTACTCGTTAAACTTCTTCATATTTTGTTGTTAATCGTTTGCAAGCCGTAAAAACGACGAAGTCGTCCGTTTTTCTCGTGCGAGCACGCACTCGATAAAAGCGGCTGCAAAGTTACTGCTTTTTTACGACATATGCAAGGAATTAAGAATCTTTTTAAGATTTCATACGAAAAAAGGCTCCATGCAGGGTAATTGGACAGCAAAGGCTGCGCGCAGCCTGTAAAAGGCCGTGTGCAACAAAAAACCGCTGCGCGAGGACGCAGCGGCCGGCATATACAGCGAGAACCGGCTATGTATCCATCGTATCCATAGGCAGACGCAGTCTCTCTGCCAATTTTCCTCCGGAGACGCCTAATTTGCGGGCAGTGATATCTTTCTGTTTTCCGATACTTTTAGGAGAACAATTGAGAATTTTCGCGATTTCTTTATAGCTTAACTCAAGCAAGACCAAGGCGCAAAGACGTATATCCTGTTCATTCAGCCCCCGATTTTTCAGATACGAGGCAAAGTTGTTAAACCGTTTGTCCAGTTGGGTGCAAAGCGCGGAAAAATTTTCCCACTCCAATTCCCTGCGAATATCCTTCGACTCCCTGATGATGAGTATGTTGCGCTGAAACGCACGCTGACGTATCTGCTCCTGCTGCGACAACTCATGATGCAGGCGGCAATGACGACGGTGAATAAAAATCGCCCACACGCTGAGTCCGATACTGATTAACAAGGCGCACAGATAGGCAATCATCAGCCACGGACTATACTCGCGATCCCATTCCTGCTCCATGAGCTGAATCGCCCGCGAGAGTTTGCCGTGGCGCAGCTCGATGTCTTTCTGCACGTCCATCCGCTCGGATGACAGGAGCCGGATAGCCTCTTTGTCCGCCTCCGCATCATCATGGGTGAGGATATAATAGATGTCATCGAGATAGGTGAGGTCCGTTGTGCGCGGAAGAAGCATCCGTGCGTAGCAAGCGGCAGAATCCTGCATATTCAGATAGGAGAAAGCCTGCGCGCGCAGCATGAGGAGGTAATCGCCGGCAGGCGGAGCCGTATAGACGAGCACCGAGTCATATTCCCCGGCGAAAAGACATGCGGCAGCGCGGCTCTCCGTCACTTTCTCCGTCAGCGGCGGATGCGGGTAACAGCGGACAGCCGCATTGATGAACAGCAGCGCCGAGTCTTTATGCCCCATTACCGCTTGTTCCCACGCCATGTTATTAAGCGCGTAGGCAAAGGCAAGCGTATCCCGCGAAGCCTCAAAATGTCCGGCGGAAACGGAATAAACGCTGAACGCTTTCTCATGCTCGTTCGCCTGGCGGCACATGTTCGCCATATTCGAATAGACGCGTCCGAGCAGTGCCTCATCTTTTGTGCCGCTCTGCGCAGCCTTCAGAAAAACCTGCATGGCTTGTGTCAGTTCGCCCTGTTCCCGCAGCGCACGGCCTTGCTCGTAATAGTACCGGGCATCTTCATCCGCGCGCTGCGTACAGGATGCGAAAAGGAACATCCACACCGAGAGAAGGAACGGTATGTAGGTTCTGCGAATCATTTTATACGCTGACCTTGCACATTGAACATCTGTTCCTGATACATCAGTAAGAGTTGCCCGTCACGGAGGATTTTGGTTGCCGACGGAGCGTTAGCCGATGTATTTTCTATCGCCTGCGGGACCTGATTGTACTCGAAAGTGCCGAAGACGGTATAGCCCCAAGCAGGGCTCGTCAACTCCATCGTGTATGTGCCGGACTCCGTGAGGGTGGTGGATAGCGAACCGGTAAAAGATGCCGATTTCATCGTATGTTTTGTTGCCGGTACTTGGTTCGTTTTTGGTGCTTTGTAGAGGACAAAACTGATTTCTGTTTTCTCCTTTGCATAGACAGAGAGGACATCTTTCGTCAGCGTCGCATAAATCAGGTTCGGGTCCACGGGCTCTACTGTTGACGATCCCGGTCCGTCTTTGATGAATAGCGGAATGGTGTCCGAAGGAGTAGAATCGGGATTATAATTGTACTCGCACCCGTATTGCTCTCCCATTTTAGAGACATACACTTGCTCGCCGTTTTTGTATGCACAGAGGAGAAGTTGCCCGCAACTACATGTACATTCCGGTCCTGGGCAAAATTGTCCTGCAGGGCCATCCGACAAGCCAACACCTTCTGTCCAATAGATGAGCCATGGTATTATATGTTCTCCTTGGCTATCTGAAATAATATATTCCACTTCGACGGTGAATACTCTTGGCGTTTCATCAGAAATACTGAGCACGGTTGCATTATAGCCGTTCGGGCACCGTTCAGGATCTCCGCCATACCACAGATTAGTCAATTTGTCCCCCACTTTGGCATTGAAGTTATAGAGCAGGTATTCATGCGTGCTACCGGAAGGAATATAGAAAATATCACGGTTTGTTCCTTCGCGTAGTGCCCCTTTGTATGCGCCATCTTCTATCAACCGTGAGTACAATAATCCGCCAATAACTGTGTCCGTTGTCAAACGGGAATTGTAAGTCCTGTACTTTTCACAATAACCGCATCCGACATTCGATATTTCCAATACATTCCACTCGTCGCAGAGGGAAGGGAGTTTATCAGTAAACCCACAACTCTTGCAGATGCCCGGATAGGTTTCAAATATTGGTTTCCCGTTTATTGAAAAACAATAAGAATAAGAATCTGAAGAATACATCGTTGGAATGACCGGCATATAAATAGGGCCGAATAAACCTGTCTCGCAGCCTACGAATTCAACATCCCACATTCGACTATCATAAAAAAAGCATTTGGCTTTTCTTCCATCCAACAAAGTGACAGTATCAATTCTCTCTACATGATTGATACTACATGGTCCATTACACCGGTCGGTCTGTAGTACGATAGAATCTCCAACCTCAAGCCCGAAATCATAAAGCAGCACATCCGTATCGGTACCCTCGAAACGGACATAAATTTTCTTGCCTTCTTCTCTTTTTAAAGCGACCAATTTTTGATGATCTTTATTTTTGTCGATTACTTTGTGATACTTTTTCCCATTAACAAGCGTATCTCCTTGAATAATATAACTTGCTTCGGACGAAGCATTTGTCCACCTTGATCCTTCGGGAAAATACAAGCTGTCATCAGCAGTCATAACAGACACTGCCAATACGCAAAGCAGCAATAAAAAAATTCTGTTTTTCATATGGTTTATTTTTTATCGTTGAATACTTTACTGCAAAGGTACAACAAAAATTGCACATATGCAAGTTGTTATTGCAACCGGATACCCTGAGCGTTGTATAGTTTATCGTCGTTCTGGATAAGGAGTTGCCCGTCACGGAGGATTTTGGTTGCCGACGGAGCGTTAGCCGATGTATTTTCTATCGCCTGCGGGACTTTGTACTCGAATGTGCCGAAGACGGTATAGCCCCAAGCAGGGCTCGTCAACTCCATCGTGTATGTGCCGGACTCCGTGAGGGTGGTGGATAGCGAACCTGTAAAAGATGCCGATTTCATCGTATGTTTTGTTGCCGGTACTTGGTTCGTTTTTGGTGCTTTGTAGAGGACAAAACTGATTTCTGTTTTCTCCTTTGCATAGACAGAGAGGACATCTTTCGTCAGCGTCGCATAAATCAGGTTCGGGTCCACTGGCTCTACAGTTGACGATCCCGGTCCGTCCTTGATGAATAGC
The DNA here is from genome assembly GCA_002352705.1 of Bacteroidales bacterium UBA2764. Classification (GTDB taxonomy): domain Bacteria; phylum Bacteroidota; class Bacteroidia; order Bacteroidales; family Paludibacteraceae; genus Colicola. The sequence continues at coordinate 5,986 of DEIW01000137.1, forward strand.
GGAATGGTGTCTGTATGAGTCGCAAGTGGATCATAGTTATAGTCACAGCCGTATTTTTCTCCCAATTCGGAAACATACACTTGCTCGCCGTTTTTGTATGCACAGAGGAGAAGTTTCGCCCTACTATCTGCACATCCATTAAAGATAGAACATTCTGCTCCCATGGGACCGAATGGCATTCCTATACCTTCTGTCCACGTTAAGTTTCTAATTGATTCTTCATAGGCGTCGGGGGCTTCATAATAGTGTACCTCTAACACTATCGTACGAGGAGTGGTTTGTTTGATTTCCGATACGATAACACTACGTACATCCGGAATCCAGGATGAATGGCCTCCTACCCATATATTTTTTAGTGAATCACCCACCTGTGCGTTAAACGCATACAATAGGTACTCTTGGGAGCACCCGGCCGGAACGCAATAAATATCGCGATTATTACCTTCGCGCAAAGCCCCTTTGTATGCGCCATCTTTTATCAGCTGTGAATACAGTAATCCGCTAATAACTGTGTCCGTCGTCAAGTGGAAATTGTAAGTCTTGTACTCTTCACAATAACCGCAGGTGACATTCGATATTTCCAATACATTCCACTCGTCGCAGAGAGATTTGAGGCGTAAAGACATAGGGGTTGTATCTATGCTTTTTACTTGGATATAATCATCCCCTTCATATGTGAAAGGAATACCGGATACGGTTGCTATTGTGCCTAATTTAATAGTATCTAATCGCTCAATCAACTGCCCGTCATCCGTTACCAGATAATACAATTTTTCGCTTGTTGCAAGAGCAATTGTCAAACAAGGCGGACACGGTTTGTTAGGTTGGCAAGGGAAACCTTCCGCCTGAAATACTCCGGTTAGTTCAATCCATGGTTCGGTCTCTGTGCGAATAGATGGCATACACCATCTTCCGGTTGCTTCATTTGTCATCCATACGCCGGCTGCTATCGCGAGCACGAACGTCAACATAAATCTTTTCATAATTGTAACAATTTTGAAATCCGGTGCAAAATTACTGCTTTTTGTCGGACCGTGCAAGAAAACATGTTTGAAAAATGAAAATCGTAATCTATTCTTTATCAGTGACTTGCGATTTTTGGTGTTTGAAAAATGACAAAAACGCTTCTTTTTGTCCTTCTTTTTTACCGCAAAAGATAGTTCTTGCGGAGTGTTTCGAATTGTTCGGGATGTGCTTTGATGGTATCAGAGATACGGGCTAACCATCCGGGGGATGTGTCGCCTTTGGTTGTTTTGGGGAGCGTAAGGATGATTTTCGGGAGTCCGAAAGTGTCGGCTATGGCATCCAGACACATCTGTGTGGCATTATGTTTGCCTTGTACGGAATATCCGGCTATGTGCATAGATGCCCTGAAGGCATGGTGAAGCACGGTTTGATGGATGTCCGGTTCGTTCTCCCAGGTGTCCAGAATATACGGATGGCCGCTGCGTAACAAGACTTGCTCGTCCACCACACCTCCGCGCGCGGCATTAATAATAAGGGCGTTTGGTTTGCATCGGCCCAGAAAAGCCTCGTTGCACAGGTGATAAGTACTCTTGTCTAAAGGTACATGGAAAGTGATGATATCGCAATTCCTCGCGATTTCATCGAGAGAAACGCCTATTCCTTTCGGCGGGTCGTTGAGCAGCACGCGGAGTCCTTTCCGTTCCGCCATCCGGGCTACCAGAGAGCCTACATGACCGTCACCGATGATTCCAATTGAGAATTGAGAATTGAGAGTTGAGAATTGAGAATTGAGATATTCTTCGATGGCTTCTTCGATGTAATCGCAGACAGCCTGCGCATTGCAGCCCGGACAAGACATCCAGCGGATGCCATGGGTGTCGCAGTATGCCGTGTCTATATGGTCAAAACCGATGGTAGCGGTACAGACCAAGCGGACACGGGAATCCTTGAGAAGCGACTCGTCCACTCTCGTCCGGGTACGCACGACCAGCACATCTGCGTCGCAGACGGCAGAAGCATTGATTTCTTCCGGTTTTAACGGAAAAATATCAACACTCTGCCACGCGTTTTGAACCGCATCTACGAGGTAGGGAATATGTGCATCGCAGACAATACGCATCAATACTTGATATTATCAATCAGACGAACCGGTCCGCAATAGACGGTGACACAGCCGATGGCATGGTCAAACGTATCGGTAGGAAGGAGTGTAGACTGGTCTACAATCTCATAATACTCTACTTCCAATCCCTCTACACCGTTAATGGTGTCAATCACACGCTGCTGTACGGAGGCGACGGTAGCCCCTGCTTCTTTTGCCCATTTCAACGAAGCAAAAAGCGTTTTGGAGATAGCTAACGCCGTCTCTTTCTCTGTTGCAGAGAGACGCTCGTTACGGCTGGAGAGAGCCAAGCCGGATTCTTCCCGTACGATAGGGCAGTCCACGATTTGCAATGAACCGAACGTGCCCGCCATGGAACTACGTTCCACCATGTGATGAATGATGGCTAACTGTTGGAAGTCTTTCTCCCCGAAATAAGCCTTATCCGGTTGTACCAGATAGAATAACCGGCTTACTACTTGTACCACGCCGTTGAAATGACCGGGACGCATCTTCCCCTCCATGACCTGATCCAATCCTGCGAAATCAAAGGAGAAGGTAGTGTTCATCTCTTCCGGCGAATACATCTCTTCCGGCGTGGGCGCAAAGACATAATGTGCTCCGATGGAACTCAATAACTCTGCGTCCCGTTCTATATTACGGGGATATTTGGCGAGGTCCTCCTTGTTGTTAAACTGAGTAGGATTGACAAAGACCGAAACGACGCAGATGTCGTTTTCCTTCACAGCGCGCTTCACGAGCGAAGCGTGTCCTTGGTGCAAAGCGCCCATTGTGGGCACTAAACCGATAGTTTTGCCGGCATTCTTGCATTCCTGCACGGCGGCTTGTAATTGTTGTTTGGTAGTAATGATTTGCATATACAAATTCCTTATTTTTACGAAAAAACGTGCAAAGATAGTTAAAAATTGTCGAAAAATAAAATTTTCAGTCACTTTTTTGGAGTTTTTTTTCGATATGT
>DEIW01000014.1:0-7496 GCA_002352705.1 Bacteroidales bacterium UBA2764
CCACTGCGGCTGGTTGACATTACTTACTTTTACTTTCATGTGTATATGTTTTTATTGAATTATTGTCTTTTTGGCACACATTTTACCAGGCTTCCCGGTACATCCGGGAGGTCTAGTAGTGAAAAACGCCGCAAAATTACTGTTTTTTTTTGAAATACGCAAAAAAAAGTGTTCTCTCCTGCGTTTTTTTCTTGCATATATGCAAAAAAAATACTAATTTTGCAGCCGCAAACAAATGATTGAAAGTAGAAAGACCGCAGCAGAGCTGCTCAGAGACAGATGGCATGATGAATGGATTGATGATTGTGATAATGGCAGTGATGAGTTGGACGGTGGCGTCAAAGAACACTGTTCAAGGTAGTGGCGAAATCCCTGCCGGTGTCACAACGTCATATACCTGTACATACCAGAAAGGCACCGTCAGAGCGGGAGATAGAGCGGTACTGACCTTGAACGGAATAGAGAAGGAGAAAATTCAACGGATAGACGTCCGGATGAAGTGCAACAAGAGTAGCGGAGCCGGTGTATTTACGGTGCAGGCTGACGGCAAGACGATTGTCACGAAGTCGGGCAATTTTATGGAATGGACAGGTGCGTATGACCATATCAACTACATACCGGTGACTCTTTTTTCCGGAGGTGCGTACCAAGGAGAGAAATGGGATATTTATCTGGAAGGAACGGAGAACTCGCTATATATAGACTCGTATGATATCTATTATGAACCGTCTCCGGCATATACAGTACGCCTGATGTGCGGTGGCACGATATTTGAGGAACGGACGGAGACGCGAGGCGGTGCAGGAGTAATTCTGCCGCTACTGCCGGATAGGGATGAATGGCAGTTCGCAGGATGGGTGCAGGGTGAGTTCTGGCATGTGTCTGAGCCGCCGGAGATGTTGTATGGAGGAACGCTCTTTTATCCGGAGAGGGATATCACACTCTGGGCAGCCTATGTCTATCGTGAGAAGCCGGACGAGGGATATGTAGAAGAATTAGAGGACGGCGAATATTTGTATGTGAGTGATGTCGGTTCGGAGTCGAAGGCGCTGGCCGGAGTGCCGGAAAACGGAGAGATGGCGTATGGTCCGATAGATCCCAATAACACGGATTTGTATTATAGGATGAGTTTTACCCCTTCGCGCGACACCGTATATATCACACATTCAAAGACCAATACGCCGATAGGATATAACTCTCAAGCGAAGATGACGGCAGCGAAGTCTCCCTGGCGGGTGCATCATAATGGCGTGCAGACGGTGATTTACACTATGATAGGCGGGAAAAATTATGCCTTATGGCTGAGCATCTATGACAAGACGCTGACGTACGTTTACGCGGGGCTTTTGAGGAGCGATAATATTTTCAACGCTCCTATGCGGCTGAGGCGTCCGGCCGGCAATGAAGAGACCGTCTATACCTGTCATCCGGAGAGCGGAGTAGGGATAGAGGCAACCCCATGCGGCTTTCCCTCACGGCGAGAGAAGGTGCTGCGTAACGGCGTGCTCTATCTGATATACGAAGGACGGATGTATGATGTACGAGGAAGAAAATTGGAAAATTGAAAATGAAAGGATTATTATTTATATTAACTATTTTGCCGGCTTTATTGTCCGGCGAATATAACGCCCGAACCCTGAGTGTCGCCGAGCAGGACAGCATACTGAAGGAACGAAGTGACGAAGTACGAAGTATAAAGGAGGAAGGCGTAAGTACACGGTACCGTTTGGAGCATGAGAACGAGCAGAAGATTTTCCGCCATTCGATGACTGCCGACTGGTATGTAGTAGATACGATGCGAAAGACCCGCAAGCGTCTCGGTGAAGGAATGGGCGTAGAAGCAGTTCGTGATGCGTTGATGAGTCCTAACGGCCGTTATGTGGCGTTTGCGAGCGGTAATAACCTGTATGTCCATAAACTGGATTTCGGGACCGAAGTAGCGGTAACGAAAGACGAGGATGCAGATATTATCAATGGAACCGCCGACTGGTTGTACGAAGAGGAATTCGGAATCACCGCTCTTTATGCCTGGAGTCCTGATTCCAAGCAGTTGGCATTCGTGAAATTAGACGAACGGGAGGTGGCGACTTTCGAATGGCAGATGTTTTTGAATGTCCAAGGAGGTATGCAGAGCACCAAGGATTATCCACAGTACCCGGGCAAAGAGAATCTGCGTTACCCGAAAGCCGGATGCAAGAACGCCACTGCCAGTATCTGTATCTACGATATACCTACCAAAGGGACGGTTAAGTTAAGCGAGTTAGCCGGTGAACGCATGAGAGATTTCTATTTCCCACGATTGCGATGGACGGACAGCGGTGAGTTATTGGTGTTGGGTCTGAACAGAGACCAGACGAAAATGGAGGTGTTCTCCTGCAATGCCAAATCGACGGTATGCCATCCCTTATATAAGGAAGAGAGCAAACGTTATTTTATCGATTATGAGCTTTTTGACGCATGGAAATGGTTGAGCAACGGTCGTTTTATCGTATTGAGCGAGAAAGACGGTTGGCGTCGCGCCTATCTGTATAACAAACAAGGCATAGAGCAGAAAGCACTCACACCGGAAGGCATTGATGTGACAGCCCTGTATGCCGTAAACGAGAAGACACAAACGCTCTTTTATCAAGCGGCGACCACGCCTGCAACGCGAGATATCTATGGTGTGAATATTAAGAAAGGCGAGATAACCAGAATTACAGGCGGTGACGGTATGTACAGTGCGCGGTTTGCCACAGATGCGAACAGCGCTATTATCTGCTATCAATCATTCAATACACCTAACAGATATACGCTGTATAAAAACCCCTCCCGTCCTCCCCTCAAGGGAGGAGAATTATTGCTGAGCAATGATTCGCTGGCGGAGGCATGGAAGGCAAACGGTTTGCCGGAGCCGGAATTGATGCGTATACCTAATGGTAAGGGGCAGGAGTTAGAGGCAATGCTGATGATAAGTGACAAAGTGACCAAGGACCAAGGACCAAGCCCATTGGTAGTGATGCATTACTCGGGTCCGGCGAGTCAGCGTGTGCTGAATAGATGGCGGAAGAGATTCGAGTATGCCTTGGTAGAAGAAGGTTATGCCGTACTGATTGTTGATGCGCGCGGAAGTGACTGCAGGGGCAGGGAATGGCGCAACGAGACCTACATGAACCTCGGTATCAAAGAAGCAGAGGATCTGATTGCTGCGGCTCAATGGGCAGCTCAACGAGACGATATAGACGGCGAGAGAATGGCCATCTTAGGATGGAGTTACGGCGGATACGAGACATTGATGACCATGAGCACCAAAGGCCATCCGTTCAAAGCCGGTGTGGCGATCGCGCCCGTGACCGACTGGCGTCTGTATGATAGTGCTTATACGGAGCGCTATATGCGTCGACCGCAGGTCAACCCGCGCGGATACGAGGAGGCTTCGCTGATGAACCATGTGGAGGACATGAGCGGCAAGGTGCTTATTATTCACGGAACGGGCGATGACAATGTTCACGTGCAGCACGCGATGCAGTATTTCGATGCGCTCGTACGGGCGGACAAACAGTTTGAGATGCAGCTCTATCCGGATGACAATCATTTCCTAAAGAAGGGCAAGAACGCTATTCATATGCATGAGCGCGTGCTGGGCTTTTTGGAACGAGTTTTAAAGTAAGCGTACCGTCGAGACCTCGTCGGAACGTCGTCGAGAAATGGTATAAGTGAAAAATCACAAATTACAAGATAACAATTTAATATCATGAGTGCAAAACAAAACAAGACTTTAACAATGGTCACAATCATTGCAATGATGTTTCTATATGCAATGATTGCGTTTGTAACGAATTTAGCTGCCCCGGTAGGCAAGATATGGGGCGAGTCATTCACTGATCCTGCGCAAGCCGAGCGGATGGGTATGTTAGGTAATCTATTCAATTTCTTAGCATATCTGATAATGGGTATCCCTGCAGGAAATATACTGAGCAAGATAGGTTATAAGAAAACCGCCCTTATTGCTCTCGCTTTGGGATTCGTAGGTATGGGTGTACAATGGTTAAGCGGAGTAACCGATAGTTTCTTTGTCTATTTGGCAGGTTCGCTTATCGGCGGTTTCTGCGTATGTATGCTGAATACCGTAGGCAACCCGATGCTCAACTTGCTTGGCGGCGGAGGAAAGAAAGGCAACCAATTGAATCTGATAGGAGGGACCTTCCAGTCATTAGTCCAGGCACTGACTCCGATGGTGGTAGGCGCTATCATCGGTACTGAGTTAGCCGGCAAAGAGATAGACGATGTCAATATCGTTCTGTATATAGCAATGGCAATTTTCGCGCTGATATTTGTTATCATCTATTTCACACCTATCGCAGAGCCCCAACAGACGGGTGAGGGTATTACCTATGAACGCAGTCCGTTTGCTTTCCGGCATTTTACGCTGGGTGCACTGGCAATCTTTTGCTATATGGGGATTGAAATCGGAGTACCGGCAACATTGGTTTCCTATTTGAAAGGCATAGACGGAATAGGGTATGATGCCGCTACTTTCATGGCGGGTTTATTCTTTATTATGATGCTTGTGGGCCGAGCTATCGGTTCGGCAGTAGGAGGCAAAGTGTCCAGTAAGGCGATGGTTACTTTTGTAGCATCCTTAGCAGTAGTGCTGATGGTACTCGCTATCATTTTAGGAGACAGCATAAAAATCCCGATGATTGCCAACTGGTCCTTTGACGTGCAGGCGATGCCTATTGCTTCCGTGCTGATTATGCTTGTCGGTTTATGCGGTTCGGTCATGTGGGGAAGTATCTTCAATCTGGCAACCGAGGGATTAGGCAAATACACAGCCAAAGCGTCAGGAATCTTTATGATGATGGTAGTAGGCGGAGGAATATTGCCATATATCCAGAGCGCCTGCGTCTCCTTTATGGGATGCCTGCTATCGTATATCGTTCCGATAGCCTGCGCAGCCTATATCTTATGTTATGCCTTATTCGGCAGCAAGAATGTGAATACAGATATTAAAATAGATTAACCATGAAAAAATATGCATTAGGTATCGACTTAGGCGGTACAGGTACCAAGTTCGGTCTGGTAAACGAGGAGGGTCAAGTACTCCGCAGTAATTCAATCCCAACCCAGCAATACCCGAATATCGACGAGTATTGCGATGTACTCTGCAACGGGCTCAAGCAGTTAGTGGCAGACGAAGGAATCGGGATGAGTGATATAGTAGGAATCGGTTGCGGTGCTCCGAATGCCAATTTCTATTCCGGATGTATCGAGCAGGCACCGAACCTGCCGTGGAAAGGCGTAGTGCCGTTCGCCAAACTGATCAGCGAACGTATGGGTGTCAAATGTACCATCACCAATGACGCCAATGCTGCGGCGCAAGGCGAGATGATTTACGGTTCGGCGAGAGGTATGAAGAATTTCATCGTCATTACTCTCGGTACCGGCGTAGGCTCAGGAATCGTGATTGACGGAAAATTACTATACGGTCATGACGGTTTCGCAGGCGAGTTAGGCCATTGCAAGATTGATCATTCGGGTAACGGGCGTCTTTGCGGCTGCGGCCAGAAGGGCTGTATCGAAGCCTATGCTTCTGCAACCGGCGTAGCCCGTACAGCCAAAGAGATCGTCACCTCTACCACCCAGCCGACGCTGCTCCGTCAAGTGGCAGACATCGATCATATCACCTCCAAAGATGTGTTTGATGCCGCAGAGAAGGGCGATTTGGTAGCGAAAGAGATATTCGACTACACGGGTCATCTGCTGGGTCAGAAACTGGCGGATTTCGTCCATTTCTCATCCCCTGAGGCAATTATCCTCTTCGGCGGACTGACCAAGTCCGGTCATTGGATCATGGACCCGATCCGCGAGGCGCTGGACGAGAATCTGATGCCGATATGGAAAGGCAAAATACCGGTTTCTATCTCTGTGCTCAAAGATAGCGACGCCGCTATCCTCGGCGCTTCATCATTAGCATGGTAATCACATTCATAAAGACTATATTACAGCGTCTTTACCCATACGGAGAGTGCCGTGTGGGTAAGGCGGTGTATTTGACTTTTGATGACGGACCTATCCCCGAGGTGACACCCGGCGTGCTGGATATTCTGGCTCGATATGGCGTGAAAGCCACATTTTTTATGGTAGGGGAAAATATAGACAAACATCCCGATGTTTTCCGCCGGGTGTTAGAGGAAGGTCATACGGTAGCCAACCATAGTTATAATCACATCAAAGGTTTTCGCTATACCACATCGGCGTATTTAGCCAATGTATCCAAATGTCAAGACGCGATAGAGCGTCATGGTGGTCAGACCCGGCTTTTCCGTCCGCCTTACGGCAGGACGTTTTGGTGGCAGCGCCGCGCATTAGTAGAGCGAGGCTATCGTATCATCCTATGGGATGTCCTGACACGAGACTATAACCCGAGGCGGACTCCGGAAGAGATGTTATCGCAAGTCAAACGAGAGACACGCCCGGGGTCGATTATCAATTTCCATGACTCGCTCAAATCGAACGAACGTATGTTAAAGGTGCTGCCCCGAGTTATCGAATGGCTACAAAAAGAGGGCTATGAAATCAAAGCCCTCTGAACGAATATAGGAAGATTATTTATCAGTAGCTTTCCTCATCTGAAGGGAAGCTGCTGTTTTTTACAGCGTCAATCTAATTACCGACAGCTGTTTTTACATCTCCTGCAAGCGCAGCAAAATGGCGGAGGAACTTAGGCTTGAATCCTTGATTGAGTCCTAACATATCATGCAAAACGAGTACTTGACCGTCGCATTTATTGCCGGCTCCGATACCTATCACCGGGCAACTTACTTCCTTGGTTACCTTCTCGGCTAATGCTGCAGGAATCTTCTCTAAGGTAATAGCGAAACATCCCGCTTCATCCAGCATTTTGGCATCGTGCAATAGTTTCTCTGCCTCTTTTTCCTCTTTTGCACGCAGTCCGTATCCCCCGAACTGGTTTACGCTTTGCGGAGTGAGTCCAAGGTGTCCCATTACGGGCACGCCGATTTGTATCATGTGCCTGATAGCCGGGAGTATTTCCTCTCCTCCCTCTATCTTCACTGCGTCACACCCACTCTCTTTGAGAATTTTTATAGCATTCCGGACAGCGTCTTCTTCGCTCACTTGATAGCTGCCGAACGGCATGTCACACACAACAAGTGCGTGTTGCGCAGCACGAACTACACCTTTGGTAAGGAAAATCATTTCGTCAACCGTAATAGGAAGCGTATATTGGTTACCGCACACAACATTGCTGGCGCTGTCGCCCACGAGGAGCATATCTATTCCCGCTTCGTCTACAAGTGAAGCCAAAGTAAAATCATAACTGGTGAGCATAGCGATTTTCTCACCGGAAGCCTTCATCTGACGCAATTTAGCAGTTGTCATCCGGCTATTTTGAACATGTACTGACATAAAATATTTATGATTTATTCATTTACGATTTACCATTTTGCAAAAACGGGTGCAAAATTACTGTTTTTTTTGGATATATGCAAAAA
>DEIW01000014.1:7531-8325 GCA_002352705.1 Bacteroidales bacterium UBA2764
AAAAAAAAGTGTAACTTTGCAGCGAAAATGAAACGAAATACGATAATATTTGCCCTCTTGGGAGTGTTAGTGCTTGTCCTTTTTGCTATTGATGTATGTAGTGGCACGATATGGATATGGCCTTTTGACAATCTGAGTACCATGGAGCATAATATCCTTTATTCCATTCGTTTCCCCAAATCGCTAACAGCTGTTATGGCCGGTGTGTCTTTGTCAGTAGCCGGTCTCGTAATGCAAACTCTTTTCCGCAATCCGTTGGCGGGACCTTATACATTAGGTGTCTCGTCGGGTGCCAGTCTGGGTGTAGCTTTGCTGACGATGTGTACAACGTTTGTCGCAGCTCTTCCAATAGCCGCATGCGTGGGAGCAACGTTGGTATTGCTGTTAGTATTAGCCGTCAGTAAGCGTGTGACCAGTAATGTGAGCCTACTGATAGTAGGTATGATGTTTGGGTCAATAGCCGGTGCATTGGTGAACCTGCTGCAGAATTTTGCGAATCCGGACGCCTTGAAACTCTTCATCGTCTGGACGCTTGGTTCTCTAAGCAGTGTGGGGTGGACAGATATGCAGCTGATGATTCCTATATTAATGTTAGGAGGGCTCTTTGTTCTGTTGTCAGTCAAGCCTCTGAATGGTCTGATGTTAGGTGAAGATTATGCTCGTGGTTTGGGTATTGATGTGGAGCGCGCGCGTCTCTATATTGTTTTGGCAACCGGTTTGTTGGCAGGAGGAGTAACTGCCTTCTGCGGTCCGATAGCATTTATAGGAGTTGCGGTTCCGCACATCGCCCGGGG
>DEIW01000014.1:8364-9015 GCA_002352705.1 Bacteroidales bacterium UBA2764
GATACCTGCATCGGCGCTGATAGGTGCCTGTATGCTCCTTCTATGCGATGTGCTTTGCTCGCTGTTTATTTACCCGCTACCGATATCCACTGTCTCAGCACTCTTCGGTGCTCCGATAATCATCTGGATTATCCTGAAGAAATTCTAAGAGCAGGTTCATCTATGCGGCTTAATTCCTAAAGTGTAATTCACCGTCTGTGAGTTCTACAACTACCGGTCGTTTTGCATCTACTTTCCCGGCGATGATAGACTTACTCAACTCGTTGAGAACCAGTCTTTGTAATGCCCTCTTCACGGGGCGGGCTCCGAATTGCGGGTCGTAGCCTTCTTTTGCGATATAACGGATAGCGTCATCCGTAACGCGCAGGTCAATACCCTGGCTCTCCAGCATTTTATGGATACGTCCTATTTGGAGTCCGACAACGGCTCTGATATCTTCTTCGCTTAACTCACTGAAGTGAATAATCTCATCAATTCGATTGATAAACTCGGGACGAACTTGTGCCCGGAGTTGTTCCTCAGTGAGGTTGGAGGTCATGATGATTAAGGTGTTCTTGAAGTTCACAACTCGCCCTTTGTTATCGGTCAGACGGCCGTCATCAAGTACCTGTAACAAGACATTGAATACATCCGGATGGGCTTTCTCAATCT
>DEIW01000186.1:0-161 GCA_002352705.1 Bacteroidales bacterium UBA2764
CCGCGCATGCTGATATCCGCTTGTGCGCCGTTAGCACCACGTGTACGCACATCAATTCCCGGCAGATATTGTAGAATATCCGCTACGGTCTGGATCGGTAACGCCTCTATCTCGGCATGCGAGACCTGAGTGATGAGCCGGTAAGCTTCCGAATGAACTTC
>DEIW01000186.1:221-24053 GCA_002352705.1 Bacteroidales bacterium UBA2764
CTGTTCAATGGAACGGAATCCTTTGGGACGCCCTCCTCGGCGTCAAGGGAGGGGATGCCGGCAAAAAGCAACAATGCCGATACGGCAATGCTCTTTCCGCTTTTGAGCATCTCGAGGTCGGTCATATACGCCGCTACACGCCCTATCGTCACCTCACGGTGAACAGAACAAAAGGCAGCGTACGCCTTATGGCAGAACCGACGGAAACGGATTCCTCTTTGTTTAAGAATAACTTTGAACATAAAATATTTATATGTGCTTTCAAAAAAAGCGTGCAAAATTACTGCTTTTTTTGCAGATATGCAAATATTTTTGTACCTTTGCAGCGCTTTTCAAATGAATAAATGGTAAATGACTAAATCGTAAATGGCTTTATGCCGGAAATCATTCTGCATTACATATGGGAGCATTGCCTCTGGGCGGGTTATGACCAGACGACAACAGACGGTCGGAAAGTAGAGATTCTGTCCGTAGGGGAACATAACCGCGATGCAGGTCCTGACTACAGCCATGCGCGAATACGGATTGACGGTCACGAATGGGTAGGTAACATTGAGATACATGTATGCTCGTCCGATTGGGTGAAACATCACCACCACCTGGATAAAGCGTATGACTCTGTGATTCTGCATGTCGTGAGGACAGCGGACAAGCCGGTATATAACTCCCGTGGCGAACTCATTCCGCAATGTGAGTTGCGCTATCCGGTAGAGAAAGACTACCTGACAGAGTGGTTCCATACAGCACAACAGATGGATTCGGCTACGGGCAGGATAGGTTGCGCCGAACGGCTTATTCACGACCCTTCCCTGATATCCGACGGATGGCGTAAGAGCTTGTTGCACAAACGGTTGGAATGCAAGAAAGCATCTATTGACCGGCTTTTGGAGATTACCAAAGGCAGTTGGGCACACGCGTTGTATATCTCCTTGGCGCGTAACTTCGGATTCCATACCAACAGTCTGCCATTCGAGCAGTTAGCCATCAACACGCCTCTATCTTATCTCCAGAAACACAGGAACAGCCTCTTCCAGCTGACCGCTATGCTGATGGGGCAGGCAGGGCTGATCGGGGATGAGAAACTTCGAAAGGAATATGAGTTCCTGCGGACGAAGTTCAGCCTGACGCCTCTGGAACCGAGTATATGGAAACATGCCCGCATGCGTCCCCAAAACAGTCCTGAACTCCGTATCCGCCAGTTCGCACAACTATTGTATCAATCGGAGGGGCTATTCAGTAAGATTCTGGATTCCGATGATATCAAAGACCTTGTCCGGCTCTTCGAATGGACAGAGGACAATGTACCGCCGTTAGGAAGGAGCAGTATAGATATATTACTGATAAATACAGTCATCCCTTACAAATACGCGTACGCCATCCATAGGAACGGTTATTGGGACGCCTCTACCATGATGGAAAAGATTTCAGCGGAGAACAACACTATCATACGTCAGTGGCGGGTCTTGGGACAGGAGGTGAAGAACGCCGCCGACACACAGGCTCTGCTCCATCTATACCAGAACTACTGCCAGCACCACGAATGTATTAATTGCGAGGTGGGATACCAGATTTTTCAGGACCGTCAGTTAAAACTCTTCTAAGATGTTTGTCACCATCACAGAACATATCGCCTTAGACCGCAACCAAAGGATTGTCCGCATAGAAGACAAAGAAATTCAGTTGACGGGATTGGAGTTCGGTCTGCTTGAATACTTAGCCATGCATCCCAATAAGATTTGCAGCAAAGATGAGTTGATTGATAACGTATGGGGCAATAAGTTTCAGTATGACCCGGGGACGATAGATGTTCACTTGAATGCCTTACGGCGCAAGGCGGGCTTCACCAAAAACCGTCCTATCGAAACTCTCCGAGGTATAGGACTGGTCTTCCGAACAGAAGAGAATATCACTCATTATACCATTGATCTGCATGCTTTTGCCAACGACTGGCTCCGGACACATGAGGTTGAACTCAATACGCACGGACTCATTCCTTCACTCCAGCTCACGCCGTTTGTCAATGAGATAACCATCGAACCGAAAGCCCTCAAGAACATGCTGGATGCGGTCTTAGCGGCTCTCTTGCCGTCCGCTACACCCGGACACCTCAAGCTGGGCAGCAAACTGACTATGCAGCATTTTTTGCTTTCGCTCGATATCAACGGAACTGTCAATGAACTGAAAATACCCATTCTATAGATATGAAACACTTATTTTGGGCTGCTATGGGAGCCCTAATGATTATGACCGGATGTACAAAAAGTACCAACAACCCTTCTGAACTATACGAAGGGATTACGTTTACGGATGCGCGCATGGAGCGTGGTGTGAAACAAGCAGCTGCACTGTGGACTCCCGAAGATGGCTCTGCAGAGGAGTTCCGGGCTTTTGTGGACGCCCACTATGCACAGACGGAGGAAGAACGTACTGCCCTTTTCGAGAGCCTCAGCCGGATGATGGAGCGCTTGAACGAGAGTGCCGACATGCTGACGGTGGAACTGTTGAAACCTACCCAGCTCACTAATGCCGGTGAACCAACGGACATAGACTGGATTATGTCCGGTTATGATACCAAGGCACATCTCATGGACGATCTCTTTGCCAACAAAGTGGCATTTATCACGGTACTCAATTTCCCGTTCTATACCTTAGAGGAGAAGAACACCCTTGGTGAGCATTGGACTCGCCGCGAGTGGGCGGAAGCACGTCTGGGCGACGTCTTCACCAGCCGAATCCCTGCCCAAACACAGGCTAAGATGACGGAGACGATGGCTGCTGCAGAGAACTACATAGCCGATTATAATATCTGCATGGACCGCCTGCGCACGGAGGATGGCCGCCAACTCTTTCCGGACGGTATGAAGCTACTCAGTCACTGGAACTTACGCGACGAACTGAAAGTCGATTATTCCAATCAGGAGAAGCAGGAGATGATCTACCGGGTCATGCAACGTATCATTCGTCAGGAGATTCCGCAAGTAGTCATCAATAATGCTATGCCGCTCTGGAAACCATACAGCAACACCGTAGAGAACGGTGACGCTGCCCGGGAACCGGATACCCGTTATCAGAAAATCCTTGATATCTTCCATGCCATGCAGCAGGTGGATGCTTATTGCCCCAATATGCCCACAGCCATCATCCGCAATTTTGAGGGAGACATAGAGATTCCGGCGGCAGAGGTGGACAGCCTCTTCTGTGCACTCTTGGGAAGTAAGCAGGTAATGAGAGTGGCTGCACAGATACGCACACGCTTAGGTCGTGAGCTGAGGCCTTATGATATATGGTACGACGGATTCAAAGCCCGCAGCGGCATGGACGAAGAGGCCCTTTCGGTTGAGACTCGCAAGCGTTTCCCTGATCCTGTTTCGTATGAGAAGAAAATCGCCTCTATGCTTACTACCCTTGGCTTCCAAAAGGAGAACGCCGAAGATATCGCCCGCCACATAGTGGTAGAGCCGGCACGCGGTTCAGGTCACGCATGGCCTTGCGTGGGACACAACGAGCCCACAAGACTTCGGACACGTATTGCACCGGAAGGCATGGATTATAAGGGATATAATATAGCCGTGCATGAGATGGGACATAATGTAGAGGAAGTGATCAGCCTCTACCGCATGGACTACTACATGCTCCATGGTATTCCAAACACCGGATTTACGGAGACCAGCGCATTCCTGTTCCAATCACGGGATTTGCAGTTATTGGGGTACGGTAAGCAGAAGATGGACAGCGAGGCTGTGATGGATCAGTTCTGGGGTATGTATGAAATCATGGGTGTCAGTCTGGTGGACATGCGTATGTGGCAATGGCTCTACGCCCATCCTGAAGCGACCGCCGCGGAGTTGAGAGATGCTGTATTGGCTATCGCGGCTGAAGTATGGAACACCTATTACGAACCGGTGCTCGGCGAGAAAGACTGCGTCCTGCTCGCCATATACTCGCACATGGTCAACAGCCCTATGTACCTGCCTAATTACCCCATTGGGCATATTGTGCAGTTCCAACTCGAGCAAGCGTTGGCAGATAAAGAGGGGCTTGAATGGGCGGAAACGTATGAGCGGTGGTACCGGTTAGGCCGCCTCACGCCGCAACAATGGATGAAACAGGCTGTGAACGGAGAACTGTCCGTAATGCCTGTCTTGCAACAAATTCCTTAAGCCCCACTCGGTTATTTGCGTTTTGATGATTATACGTTTATTTTTGCCGGTTTGAAGGCGTAATGGGGGTCCATTGTAACTGATATCCCTATTTATAGTGATTTAAGCATATCTTAAGCATTTCTTAAGAAAAATATCATTTATTATGAGTACCTTTGCGCCGGATTTAAAGCATTGGTACAATGAACAAGCGATTTCTATATCTCGTTGCCGCTCTGATATGGGGTCTTCCCGGCATAATGATTACCATCAAGGGGGTAACCGCATATCTCGCCATGCCGGAAGATGAGTTATGGTGGCTACTGCTGATTACAGCGTGTGTGCTCACCGGTTTTATTGTCATGTTCCGCCGTATAGTGGACAGGTACTGCGGTCTGATAGCCGCCGAGCCGGACAAGACGAGTATATGGCACACTTTTCCGTTGCGCGGATGGATCCTGGTGGTATGTATGATGGGTTTGGGACCCGCTCTGATGATTGCCGCTTTCCTCTTTAGCAAACATGCATTCTAACATGCGCAATAAGGTATGTCTATGTCTGTTATGGGTTTCGGGGTCTATCTTCGGAACACCGGTTGCTACGGAACAGAGTTGGAGTGATTCTGTTTCGTTGCCGGACATAGAGGTGTCGCTAAGCAGACAACACTCTGCAATCAACCGTCAACCGTCAGCCGTCAATGTGATTGACAGCCGGTTGATAGAAGAGACACAAATCATCTCGCCGAAAGATATCAGCGGTCTGGTCCCCAATGTCTATATGCCGGATTATGGCAGCGCAATGACCAGCAGCATTTATATCCGTGGTCTGGGTAGCCGGATTAACGAACCGGTATTAGGCATGATAGTGGATGGTGTGCCGTTATTGGACAAGAACATGTACGACCATACCATGCAGGACGTGAAACGTATTGAACTGCTCACCGGCCCGCAAGGCTCTTTGTACGGCCGTAACTCGCCCGGCGGAGTGATGGAGATACGTACTATCCATCCTCTGGATCTGACTACCCAACTCATCCGTGGTGAGGCAGGATACGGCACTGCCAATCAGGCGCACGCCCAAGCCTCTATCTATCGGCCTGAGAGCAATCGTTTCGGATGGGGTATGGGAGTACGATACAGAAGGACAGATGGGTTCTATACCAACGATTTCAACGGAAAAAAAATAGATTCCGGACAGCAGGCAGGCGGACGTATTATTCTGGATGGGAAGCCAAATGAGGAATGGCGTATAACGGGTAGTATCCATGCGGATTGGGTCAAACAGGGAGCCTTCCCTTATGCCTCCTCCAAGACCGGAAGAATAGCTTATAATGCTCCGTCCGGATACGAACGATTAGTCATCCTGCCAAGTTTTCGGGCTGAATATCAAAAGGACAGCTATCGGCTGGGCATGGTTGCCAGCTATCAAATGCTCAAAGACAACATGCGGATGGACCAGGATTACACCACCGATGATATCTTCACGCTGAACCAGAAACAGATACAACACAACGGAACGATAGACCTACTAGTTTCATCTTATGAAGATTTGAAAATTCGGAATATTGAGAATGGCAAATACCACTGGCAGGTAGGTATCAGCAGTTTTGTCAAGACCAATCAGATGAGTGCGCCCGTCACCTTTATGCGGCAAGGTATTGAGGAACTGATCTTAGGCAATGCCAACCGCGGTATTCAGACCGTTTTTCCCGATGACTCCATTGAAATCAGCAACATGACACTTCCTATAAACAGTGATTTTGGGCTATACAATGCCGGAGTAGCTATCTATCATCAGAGCCACCTGCAGCTTGATAAATGGCATATACGTGCAGGACTTCGTCTGGATTATGAATATACCCGGATGGATTACTTGAGTACAGCGGATGTGGATTACATGTTTACCCTGTTAATGGCAGATTTTGAGCAGGTGAATACGCGTATTGAAGGCAACAAGCATGCAAATTATATTCAACTCCTACCGCGGTTGGCTGTCAGTTATGAGAATGATTGGGTTACTGCCTATGCTTATGCGGCGAAAGGATATAAAGCCGGAGGATATAATCCACAGATTTTCAGTACTGTCACGCAAAACCAAGTAATGACCGATATCGCCTCAGATATGGGAGTGCATCTGAATATAGCTGATCCTCGTTTCTCGGATATTAATATCACACAATACAAACCGGAGAAGGACTGGACTTTTGAAATAGGCGCACATTTCATGCCTATTGAGGGGCTGAAGATTGATGTAAACGGGTTTCATATACAATGCTATGACCAACAAGTAACCGTTTTCCCGAACGGCAAAACAACCGGCCGTATGATGGCGAACGCAGCACGGTCACGTATTTGGGGAATGGAGACCGCTGTACACTACCGATGGAATCGAGGAAAATGGCGCGGAATAGTGGATGCTTCTTATGGGTTTACCGATGCGAGATTCATCGATTTCAACGATGGAATGGGTAATTACGCAGGCCATTTTATACCTTATGCCCCGAAACATACCCTAAACGGATTAGTAATGGTACAATACCGGGCAGATAAAAAATGGTTAGAGGCTATTTCCCTTTCCGTACGGGCAAATACAAACGGTCCTGTCTATTGGAACGAACAAAATGACTGTAAACAGAATATATACGCTACGCTGGGTGCTAATCTGTCTCTGGAATGGAAATATGTGCAACTGCAACTGTGGACGAAGAACCTCACAGGCACGCAATACGATGTCTTCTATTTCCGCTCTATGGGCAATGATTTCCTCCAGAAAGGCAGACCGCGTGAATTAGGCGCTACTTTACGATTTGAGATTTAATTATTAACTTTATACAATAAATTTATGAAAAAGATTTTCTTTATTCTTGCAGCCGCAGCTGCGTTAGTTGCCTGCAATCAGAACAAACCGGACAGTCCTGAAGAACAACAAAAGGCTGCTTTTGTGAAAGCTATGTATTTCGAGGCTTTGGGAACGAATACCGTGCCCAATGTAGAAGGCGACAAGAAAAATCTGCCCTTCGTGATGGATAGCGTAAAATCTGATGTATTAATCAAAACCGATACTACTTTGGATATTAACCTCTATCAGATTTCTTTTGCTTCTGCAATGGCGAAATATGTAAAAATTAATATGACTCTGCCTGGTCTCAAATACACGCGTACTGCAGATAAAATAACCTTCACAGGAGAAAATATTGATATATTACAGGGTGATAAATCCAGCGGATATATCTCTACCAAAGTCACGGGATATATTACCTCCGATTCCTTGGTTTTGACGAATGACTATAATAATCCTAAAAGAGGTTCATACCCCGGTTGCTCTTATGCAGGCAAAGTAATAGATATGCAAGAAAAACAACCCACAAAGGAATAATCAAATACTATGAATTTCACAGGAATTATTATCGGCGCAGCTGTCTTTCTGAGTATCGGCATCTGCCATCCCATCACCATCAAACTGGAGTATTATTTCGGTCGCAAAGGATGGTGGGGATTCTTCATCCCGGGCGTTATTTGTACTGTCATCTCTCTGATAATAGATAACTATATCGCTTCCACTATTGTAGCTGCTTTTGCTTTCTCGTGCTTCTGGGGTATTCACGAAGTGATGCAACAGGAGATGCGCGTGCTGCGTGGCTGGTTTCCCGAGAACCCGAAACGGCATGAGTACTACGAACGCAGACGCAAAGAACTGGGAGACATCCTCAAAGAAGGTCCCAGTCACAACCATCTGAAAGAGAAGATGGGCAAATAATAGTACTTATTTTATTATTGAGTGTACGTTTTTTAAGAAAATGTACACTTTTTGTATATATCGCTTGCGACATTAAAATATTTGTAGTAATTTTGCATCGCAAACGACATAAACAACGTTTGAGAGAATTATGAAAAGTTTATTAATTATATTATTTACTATTATGAATATCTATGATTTTACGGTGCTGGACACCAAAAAGAATGAAGTCAAATTGGATGAGTACAAAGGCAAAGTCCTTTTAGTTGTTAATACCGCTACGGGTTGTGGTTTCACGCCGCAGTACGAGGCGCTGGAGAACCTCTATAAGAAATACCAGGACAAGGGCTTGGTTATCTTGGACTTCCCTTGCAACCAATTCGGTCAGCAGGCTCCGGGCACGGACGAAGAGATCGTTTCTTTCTGCCAACTCAAATACAAAGTATCTTTCCCGCAGTTCTCGAAAATCGAGGTCAACGGAGAGAACGAGAGTCCGCTCTTCACATACCTCAAGGAGAATGGTCCGGAGGAGAAATACGAGGGTCTGAAAGCCAAAGCTACCGCTACGATGCTCAAAGGCATCAGCAAGACCTTTAAGAAAGAGAACGACATCCGTTGGAACTTCACCAAGTTCCTTGTCGATCGCGAGGGTAACGTAGTGGGACGCTATGCGCCGACCACCAAACCCGAGGATATCGAGAAAGATGTACTCAAATACTTATAATTCCTGATTAGATTATATGTACGAGCAATTAAAATTAGATAACCAGCTTTGCTTCCGTCTCTACACGGCAGCCAGGCTCGTTACGAATGTCTATCAGCCCTATTTTGCGCCCTTAGGGATCACCTATCCGCAATACCTGGTTCTGCTCGTGCTGTGGGAAAACGACCAACAGCCGGTGTGCGAAATCGGCAAGCGTCTGATGCTCGACACCAATACCATTACGCCGCTGCTACAGCGGATGGAGAAGGCCGGACTGATTGTCCGCACACGCGGTACCGAAGATACACGCCAGCGCATCGTCTCGCTCACTCCCAAAGGAATGGAACTGCAAGAGCAGATGGTGAACATACCGGACTGCCTGAGCGATAAGATTACGGACAAAATAGGATCCGTAGATGAGATCGTTGCGATGATTCCCACACTCGATAAACTGATAGAAGGACTATCTAAAATACAAAAATAACTTAAATTTATACAATTATGACAAAAGAAGAAGCACTGAAAGGCCTGGCATATCTGGGCGCAGTATGGTTTGGAAACAGTAAACAACATTTCGCTTTCTCGGCATACGACCGTCTGAACGGTTGGAATAAGCTCGCCGACAAATGGAAAGAGGAAGCAGAGGAAGAGTGGGATGAGGCAGAGGAAGTTCTCAACCGCTTGGTAGAACTCGGTTGCAAACCGGCAGAGTTGCAGGAGGCAATGAAGACTATCGAGTTCCCGTTCTACGATGACCCGAAACAGCAGATCGAGACCGACTACAACGAGGGCGCCATCAAAGAACTCAGCGAACTGGCTGCGGCTTTCTCCGATGATTACCCCACCCAGAAACTCATCCAGAAATGGATTGACGGCGAGGTAGAGCACATGGCTTGGGAGAAGCAGTACCTCAACTACATCGACAAACTGGGTTACGAGAACTTCCTCATCGAAATGATGTAATCCTGTCTCCGGTACAATGAAAAAATTCCGTATATCGCAACTCCCTATTATCGTGCAGGTTTTCCTCGCGATGTTTTTGGGCATGTCACAAGGCTGGTTTATGCCGGCTTGGTTTATCCGCATCTTTGTGACATTCAATGATTTTTTCGGACAATTTATAGGATTCCTTGTACCGCTGATTATCTTGGCGTTGGTAACAGCCTCTATCGCCAACTCGCAACATGGTGCCGGCAGAATGCTGCGCGTCACTATGGCAGTTGTGCTGCTGAGTACTTTTCTGGCTGGAGTCGCCTCTATGGGCGTTAGCGAATGGATCATTCCGATGTTTGTCACCAACGGAGAAGAGGTCGTGCTGGCGCCCCGGGGAGGCGAAGAGTTGGCACCCTTCTTCACCCTCCAGTTGCCTCCTGCCTTGGATGTCATGAGTGCGTTGATGATGGCGCTGATGTTGGGATTAGGTATGCGTGCTGTCCAGGCTGATTCGCTGCGCAAAGGTATATCCGAACTCCAGAAACTGGTGATGCTTTCTATCGAGAAAGCGATTATTCCGCTGCTGCCGGTATATATCTTCGGCGTTTTTCTGAAGATGTCTGCTTCTGGCGGTATAATAGAGTTGGCAAGTAATTTTCTTTGGGTAATTCTGTTGGTGATTGCCATGTTGGTGGTATGGACATTGTTCCTGTACAGCATAGCCGGCCTTCTCGCGCACCGCAATCCGTTCAAGTTGTTATGGGCGATGATGCCTGCTGGTATGGTCGCTTTTGCCACCTGTTCTTCGGCGGCTACCATTCCTGTTTCGCTCGAAAGAGCCAAACACCTGACACGCGATGAGAACACCGCTTCGTTCGTCATTCCGCTGTGCGCCAACCTGCATATCCCTTCTGTCAGCATCCATTTTGTCATCTGCGCTATCGCGGTGATGATGATGGTCGGGCAACCTGTAGAACTGGGCTCGTTCATCCCCTATATGATTATGCTGACGATGACTTGTGTCGCTGTGCCGGGCGTACCCGGAGGCGTTGTGGCGGTCTTGCCGGTTATGGCAAGTATGCTCGGCTTCACGCCGGAGATGCAGGCATTGTGCCTCTCATTGGGCGTGTTGCTGGACGCACCGCTTACGGCTATGAATGTTCTCTGCGACGGAGCGGTATGTACTATTGTTGATAATCGAGTAAATAATAGCTAAAAATCACATTTATTATGAAAGAGCAAGTTTTAGCTGCCATGCGTGCAGCAGGCAAGCCTGTTTCGGCTGGCGAAGTGACCGCCGCTCTCGGCGCAGACCGCAAAGAGGTGGACAAAGTCTTCGCTGAACTCAAGAAAGAAGGTGCCATCGTTTCGCCGGTACGCTGTAAATGGACTCCGGCGAACTAAATGGCTAAATCGGTTCGCTCTCCGGCGTAGTGGAGCCCATCGGCTTTGTCCTTATGATGGTCCTCGATGTCGTTTTAGGATAGTTTGGCATGCTACTTGTAGTAAGTAGAAAAACATGTCTAACCCTCAAAATCATCGCCTTATGAAACCCAAACTGCTTACTCTTTGCTTCGCCCTGATGGCAAGCCTGACGATGTCCGCACAGTATGTCGTGTCGGACAAGTACGACCTCTGGTTTGAGGATACGAACAACGAGATGACTACCCGCAAACCGGAGTATTGCACCGAACACTACCAGGACCTGCGCAACGGCTGCCAAGTCCGCCTTTCCGGCAGGAAGGTTTATATCTACCGCAACGGCTATTCCATCCTCTACGGCGATGAAATCAACGTGCTCTACAACGGCTATTACCGCGTTCGCCGGGGCAACACATGGTACCTCGCGGATGAAGACGGCGACCTCGTCAGCGGCATCTACGGCAAAGAAATATTGTACTATCCGTTTGGCTATGTGACCGTTCAGCGCTCGGGAGGCTACTGGGACATCTTCCATTGTTCGGGACGCAAAGTAGAAACCTATTCCTATGAGATTCCGCAAATGTTCGGAAACGGCTGTTTCTGTGTCAAGCAAGGCAAATGGTGGTACGCCGTGGACCAAGACGGCGACAAGATCTCCGGCGTCTATGGCGACGATATCTTCCTCCTCAACAACGGCACATGGAAATGCATCCGCGGCAGTTACGTGACGTATGTAGAGTGATTCTTCCGCAAAATCGCAGATTTCTGTCATTTTTGAACGATTTCTCTTGCATAATTCAAAAAAAAGCAGTACTTTTGCACCCGAAATGGTTACACTACTGTAACCTTTTAATAAAAAAGTGAATTATGAAGCAAGTCAGTTTTAAGAAAGCAATCAAAGCGTGGCAGGGGATTCAACCTGTCTCTGACAGAGACCGCGAGAGGCTGAGCCGCCGTTTTACGATCGACTACAACTACAACAGCAACCATATTGAGGGCAACACGCTGACCTATGGTCAGACGGAGATATTATTGCTGTTCGGTAAGATTGTCGGCGAAGCCACGGTCCGCGATGTGCAGGAAATGACCGCAAGTAATGTTGGCTTGAAGATGATGAGCGAAGAGGCGAAACTGCCAGACATGCCCCTTACCCAGAATTTCATCCGCACCTTGCACAAGACACTTCTGCGCGAGGATTACACCGTCTATCGCAACCTGCCCGGAGGCATGCAAACAAGCTACACGATTCATGCCGGACAATACAAGACCCGTCCGAATAGCGTGATTACGCGCTATGGTGACCGTTTTGAATATGCCTCGCCGGAGGAGACACCGGCTCTGATGACCGACCTCATAAACTGGTACAATTCCGAGGAGGAACTGGGGCGTTTGACGCCTGTTGAGTTGGCTGCGCTCTTCCACTATCGCTATATTCGCATCCACCCCTTCGAGGATGGCAACGGACGTATCGCGCGACTGTTGGTCAATTATATTCTTTCGCGTCACGGTCTGCCAATGATTGTGGTCCGCAGCCGCAAGAAACAGGAATATCTGGAAGCGCTTCATCAGGCAGATTTGAATGTAGGTCTTGTCCCGAGTCAGGGAGCGCACGCTGCCCTTGAAGACATAGAGCCTTTTGTGCAGTATTTCCATAAACTGGTAGCCAACGAGATTTACAATGACTATCTTTTTGTGACCCGCAAAGAGGAAAACGTCTGGTGGTATGACGGAGAAATGATTGAGTTCCGCACGCCGAATTATGCCAAACTGCTACGGTTGATGCGAACGCAGCCTGTATTGACGCTGGAAGACATGACGGAGGAACTATCTATCAGCATGACCGCTGTACGAAAATTAGTCAACCAACTGATAGAAAAAAACTACGTCGAGAAGAACGAAAAAGACAGTTCCTGGCGCGTAATCATCACACCATCTGTCTGACCGTAATATAGATTGTCGGATATATGAAGAAAAAGTTAGGAGTGATTATTGCTACCTCGATGCAGCGGATAGATAGTCTGTTCTCACGCTCGTTACACTCAGTCCTTAGTCAAACGACACTGCCGGATTGCATCGTGATTGTGGATGATAACAGCGAAGAGAAGATCTGTGCACAGATTGAGAACAGCGTAAAACAACTGAACAATAGTACGATTCATTATATCCGAAACAGCAGGACGCGGGGGATGTCTGGCACAGGTGCATGGAACAGCGGCTTGGAGTTCCTGAAAAATGCCATCGGTGATGAGAATTATGCGGCCATCTTGGATGACGATGATAGCTGGGATGCGGAATATATCGAGAATTTACATAATTGTTTACAGAATGGTCCCGATGCCGTATTTGCTTTCCTTAAACGGTCTGATTGTACTAAGCCTTCTTCATTCACACGAGATGAATTGCAAATCAACAACTTCTTAATCGGCGATCCCGGAATCCAGGGTAGTAATATGTGCTTTAAAATCAAAAGCATTATGACTATCGGCGGATTTGATGAGAACTTGGCAAGTTGTACTGACCGCGACTTAATGATTCGCTTTTTACATCAATATGGCAATGAAAATTGTACGATTATTCCTAAAAAGTTAGTAAATCATTTCGCCGGAACGAATACCGTTACGTCCAATTTTGAAAAGAAGCGAACCGGACTGAATTATTTCTTTCGCAAACACATAAAGCGCTTTGATTTTCCAACCTTAGAACAATCGCTCAAGCGGGCTGAAAAACTCTTTCATTTCCCTGATGCAGATGAAATCAAATCTATCTGGAAACAAAATCTGTATGCCAATGCATGCTGTTCCCCCATTGATGCAGATGAAATCAAATCTATCTGGAAACAAAATACAGTTGTTTTAATCACCGGAGTATGTGGCTTTATAGGTTCGAATGTTGCCAGAAAATTTCTGCAAAGTGGATATAAAGTAGTTGGAGTAGATGATTTATCCACAGGAGTATTGGAGAATATTGCTGACTTTATGGATAACGGTCAATTTATATTTTCCAAAATATCAGTTAATGATGCTGTAACAATAAAAAATATTATAAATCACTATAAACCATACTACATTTTTCATTTTGCTGCGTTGCCCAGAATAAAGTATTCAATTGATTATCCTTCTGCCAGTTATAATGCTAATGTAAAGGCGACAAAAGTCCTTGCAGAAGTAGTTAAGAAATCCAACGCAAGATTATTAGTTTTTGCCTCCTCTTCGTCTGTTTATGGACAAAGCGATGGAACGAAATTCAAAGAAAGTGCTTTCCTCGCTCCAATCTCCCCATACGCAAAGCAAAAAGAAGAAGCAGAGAACGTACTGAAAGAAGAGTTGAAAAATTCTTCATGCGACGTGCTTGTTTTACGGCTTTTCAATGTGTATGGGTATTCGTTTCAGCCGGTGAATAAATATTCCACACTTATTGGAAAACAGATTGCTAATATATATGCAGATTCTTCAATTGTTATCCATGGAGACGGGATGCAAAGGCGCGACTTTACCTATATAGATGATGTTGTTTCTGCAATGTTAAACTGTATAGAGCGATACAAATGTGAAAAACATTATGAAGTAATAAATATCGGAACAGGTAACAATTACTCGGTGAACTATATAGCTGATATCTTACAATCTCATTTCAAACAGAGAATAGTACGTAGAAATATCACATTGGACTACCAGGAACCCGATTATACTTTAGCGGACAACCTAAAAGCAAATCAATTATTAGACTGGATGCCCGAAACGGATATTCGCAATGGAATTGAGAAAACAATAACTAAAACTATAGAGAATCAAGAGATTGTCATTGGCGTAGCCATGCACAATAATGCACCTACGATAAGACGGTGTCTATTGTCAATTCTGAACCAACAAGGTGTCACCCGGAAAATAAAAATCGTTCTTGCGAATGACAATTCTTCCGATAATTGGCAAGAGGAAATAACTGATTTATTAGGAGATTCAAGATTAACCATCATTCATCTGTCTAACAATAATGCGGTACTAACACGTAATGCTATCAATACATATATTCAGGAACACCACCCGAGATGCGTTCTAATAGGACGTTTAGATGCCGATGACGAATATTCATCTGATAATGAATTGGCAAAGATAGAGATTATTTTTGACACGGAATGCCCTGACATCATTTCAGCAGGTAACTACCTGCGGGAGAACGGAGCGATTATTTCTCGGACAAACCACACTGATAAAAGATTTGCCAATATGGATTATTTGCTTTTCCGGCTGAAACAGATGGCCGAATGTTTACCGGAAGGCGAATTACCGTCATGTAATTTGTTTATAAAACCGGAAAGAACACTTCCATATCCGTCTGTTGAAAGCGGAGAGGATCATGCTTTGTTTGTACATTATCTATTGAATAAAGACAGTTACAAAATCCATTTTGCGGAAACCTTACTTCCTGTTATTTATGATTTGGGTGGTACGGCTACGTCTAATAATAAATTTTCCGGGAGTTATATCCGTTGCCGGAAAGAATTATATTTAAAAGCACTTGAATATGCAAGATAATGACAGAATAAAGAAGGCGAAGTCTATTTTAGCCCAAATAGGAATACACGCCCCTGAATATCTGGGGCATGGATGCGAAGGAGTAGTCTTCCATGATAATCAGTTTGTGTATAAAGTATATGTCGATTGCCCGAATAAAACAGAAATTTTGCGTCAAGCATCATTCTTTAGAGCTATAGGTGATTGCAATACACTATACCAAATCGAAGATTGTACCGAATTAGGAAAGGACACTATCATTATCAAATATAAGTACGAGCCTTCAGTTCCATGCGTAAATTACACATTAAGTGAGGCCACAGACTTCCTCACAGAGTGCTTTCAGCATAGAATTGCCATAAAAGATTGTAAACCGCAAAACTTCATTCGGGTAGGGATGGCAATTAAATTGGTAGATATGGAGGCATGCGAGTTTTCGGATAATTTGTTTCTGAACATGTGTGCACGGATGTATCTATTTAGCACCTATTATGGCAAATTACCGGCATCCGATTTTCAAAAACTTAAGTGCAGTGCCATTAACAATTTTAACCTACCCGAATTAGAGGGGCTGCAAGATTTTGTAAACAAAATATATGTACATATCATATACAAAGATTCTCAATCAGAAATTACACGATTAAATCAAGTTGGTAAATTGCACGATGAATTATACGACGCAGTCAATTTACCGAACTTGGAGCAGCTGTTTTACGCTAAGCTCAAAGAAAATAAATTTTTGTCGGACATCCGGTGCGCTGATGTACAACTTAACGGTGATTTATATTTTGAGCCGAAGAAGATAGCGTTGTCCTATACAACCTTAACACCCTTACAGGACAAGGTTACGCTTTTAATCAAAACTTGCGCACAAGACGAGAAAACCATAGAAGCGAATATCAAGCACATTGTCAAGCAATTATCCTCTCCGAATCCCTTTTACGAGGTTGTCGTTTCGATAGACACCAAACAAAACGATTTCATCAGACAATATAATGCCAAGGGAAGTCTCGAAAGGCTGATTCAAATTATAGAGAGATTAAAGGAGAACAAGGTCATAGACCGATATGTTATCTTCGACACGTCCCAAACAGAGGCCATCAACGAGCGCTGGTTTGGCTTGGCATCTCCATTTGCTTATACAGCTACGAATATTCCGGTTACGCCTCAGTTATATGCTTTTGAACAATGCCAGGGAGATTATATATTGCAGATGGATTCCGATGTTATTATCGGGCGGAAAGATATGTCGCATTCGTATCTGACAGATATGCTGAACCAACTGAAACGTAATGAGAAAGTTATTTCTGTTGGCTTTAATATCTATAATCGCGAGTCCAAAGCGTATTTCGGTTTTGAGAACGGAGGTTTTGTACCGGAAGTTCGTCTCGGTCTGTTTGATAAAAAACGCTTCTTTTCTCTCCGACCTTATCCTAACGAATTGGATACTTCCAGCAGACTCAAGACGGCTTGGCATCGGTCGGTCGAATTGTTTCAAAAGCAAACAGGGTATTGCTCCATAAGGGGAGGGGACAATCGGACATTTTATATACATCCGCAGAATTACAGGAAAAAGTTACCTTATGCGTGGATGACAATGCACGACAGGGTTGAGCAACTTCAGATTCCTGCAATCCAGTATGGCGGATTTGATTGCGAAGGGTCGTATTATGACTGGTGTCATAGCGCTAAACGAGAAGAAAAAATGGTTATAGTCTCATGTTTCCGCAATGTGTCTATTCCCCGATTTCTGCGTTTCTGGTGTTCGTTGATGAGCCAAACATATCAAGATTTCGGAGTAATATTATACGATGATAACTCTGACAACGGATTACCTATATTCATACAGCATCTTATCAAGCCATACCAAGACAGGATAACCTTTGTTAGCGCCAAATATCGCGATACCCGAATGGCTAACGTGTATCGGTCAATACATTATTATTGCTCCAATCCGGAAAGCATTATCGTAATGGTGGACGGAGATGATGCGCTAATCGGAAAGGGCGCTTTGCAAGATGTGTGGGAGAAATATGATACCTGGGGCAAAGATCTGGTATTGGGGCGTGTGCATCAGACTTACCGTTTGCAACCGCATTACAGATATCCGGCTAATTTTTATGCGCCAAGGGAAAATAATGGAGGTAATGTATATCAGCACTTAAAAACCTTTAAGAAATACTTGTTTGATTCCATTCCACTCACGTATTTCAAATTTGATGCGGTGGATAAAGTACGGCCTAATGCAAGCCCTTGGTTTGATACATGTGATGATTATGCCATGATGATTCCTATGGCGGAAATGAGTTCCAACCCTTTGCAGATGGACGATGTAAATTATTTTTATGAGCGTGATTATGCACACCGGAATGATGATCGGGAACGCAAGGAATGTTGTATTGCCGCAATCCTGAATAAACCGAAACTTAATCCGAATAGAGTCTTTACCTCCCGGCAGAAATTCAGACCCGACTTCGAGAGAATAGAAATAGATATAACCTATGATTGCAATCTCAAATGTATAGGCTGTAACCGTTCATGTGCGCAAGCACCGACTAAAGAACAAATCAGCATGGATACGATTGAGAAGTTTATCGCTGATTCGGTGCGTTTAGGGAAGAAATGGCAACTCATCAATGTGTTAGGCGGCGAACCGACTTTGCACAAAGATTTTCAGAAAATCATAGAGGCTTTGCAGCATTACGCGGATACATATTCTCCGGATACCATTATCAAAGTGGTTTCTAACGGGATAACGGCACAATCCAGACAATTATGCGAAGAGGTGAAACACTCGTTTAAGAATGTGGTGATTGATTATGATTCCTACAAAACGAATAACAAAATAGAATATTTCTCTCCGTTCAACGATGCTCCTGTTGATGATGAGCATTTCGCCCATGCAGACTTCACCAATGCTTGCTGGGTTACGGCGTATTGCGGGATAGGGCTCAATGCGCGTGGCTATTATGCTTGCGCTGCTTGTGGCGGTATCGACCGGGTATTGAATGGGCAGAATGGGGCAGAATCTTTTGACTTATTAACGGATGAAAAACTGCAAGACCATTATCGAAAGTTCTGTTCCCTATGTGGGAATTTCAAACACTATCAGCAGAATGCCGGCAATTTCATACCCCGTTGCGAGAAAGAACCATTCAGAAATATAGTCTCTAAAACTTGGCAAGAGATTTATAAAAGGTTTTAGTACGCGATTAACCACCAAAAAACAAACAAATGAAACAGAATATGAAAAAAGCAGTCTTACTAATTCTCATATGCCTTATGGCGAGTGTGTTACGCGCGCAGGAGGCGGATACACATATCGCTTCGTTGGTGAACAACGAGGAGTGGTTTGCGCTGGCGGAAGACCTGCCGCTGTACAGCGATTCCATGCAGGCGGATTACCTGCGCCTGATAGCCGAGGCGATGCTGGCTGCACACACGAACCGCACGGAGGAGGCTGTGGCTGCTTTGACCAAACTGCTCTCCGAACATCAGTCGGAATTAGGCACACAAAACGCCCTCAATTTTGCACTCTTGCGTTTGCAACTCATTGGGAAACAGGGACATTACGCAGAGGCGGCAGACGGCATTCAGCGTATTATAAATCAGTTGGAATCCTCCGGCGTGACAGAAACGCAGGCGCTTCGGACGATGCAGAAACACTATGCCGTTTTGCGCAACTATGCTCCTTTGTCTGTCTCGCGCCCGAACCATGACATAGCGGTGCCTTTCCGTCTTATCGAACCGCAAGTAACCAAACGCGAGGAATGGATGCGCAGCGGGAAGAAAGCCTACAAAGGGCACCTCATGACCGTTCCTGTGCTGGTACACGGGAAGGAATATCCGTTTATCTTTGATACGGGAGCCGGTGCTACTTTCCTGTTCGAAAAGACCGCTCGGGAAATGGGGCTTACCATCCTGCAGGACACCGTCACTATCAACGGGTCGCAGAAAGGTCTGCGGGCATGGATAGACAGCCTGCAAATAGGCGAAATCACATGCCGTAATCTTGTTGCGTATGTGGGGCTGTCGGACGCTATCGACACGCTGATGACCGGCGTGGACGCTATCCTCGGAATGGATATTATTGCAGCCTTTCCGGAGGCATAGTTGCATATGGACAAACAGCAACTTGTCTTTCCGGCACATCCGACTCCTATGCCGCAAGACACAAAGCCGAATCTGCTCATTGACGGAAGTCTGCTACTGAGAGCCAGGAAAGATTCCGTTCCCCTGACCTTCCATCTGGACACAGGTTGTTCCACCGCAGAACTATACAGCGCTTATTATCATAAGTTCGCCGCCGAGACCGGCAACACGGCGCAGAAAGATACGATTTCCACGCTCTCCTATGGACAGATTCACAACATGGAAGTGTTGCTCCTGCCCGGTGCATCTTTTATGGTTGGTGACCAACCTGTAAGCATGGAGGAGGTGTATCTCTATCCGTCTTCCGGCGAGTACCTGCATCAGCACGACGGCCGCATGGGCATGGATTTCCTCCGGCAGTTCGACCGCATAATCCTCAATCTGAAGGATATGTATCTGCACGTGGAATAATTCATCTTTAACTCATCTTTTACACCCGTACTCTTGCATATCCCGCTAAAAAATTGTATCTTTGCAGCGGATTTGAATAACAACAGAATGAAAAGAACTGTTTTTTACATATTGGTACTTGCATTATACGGATGTCAAAAGCCGTTGGCATTTCACGAGGCGGTACAAAAAGCTGATTCGTGCTATATGGCACAAGACTACAAGCAGGCTAACAGCTATTACAAACAAGCTTTCAATGCCTCCGATGCCAAGCCGCAAAACTTCCACTATTCCAATGCTGCTGCCATCGCTTCCATGGCAGGTGATGAGAAAACGGCATTCATGCGCCTCAACCAATTGATTAGCAACGACAAAGAATGGTACACGTCCAACTTTGCGGAGAATCCGGACTTTCTGCCATTACATCAATACCCCGAATGGCAAGTGCTGAAAGACACGGTAGAGGCACGGCAGGAACGGTCCGAGCGGAATTACGATAAAGCACTAATAGCCCGTTTGCAAGCGATACACGAACGTGATCAGAAACCACGGCACGATTTCCTGTTTGCATACCAAACGAAGGCTGTTGATTTGTTAGATTCACTCGTTCGTGAAATGCTGATAGCTGATTCTGTCAATCTGATAGAAATCCAAGATATCCTACAGACATACGGATACCCGTCTAAAACTATAGTCGGAACCAATAATAGTGTTATATGGTTAGTCATCCAGCATAGCGATGTTGAGTTTCAAAAGGCTTATTATCCAATGTTACGGCAAGCCGCCGAGGAGGGAGAATTGAGCTGGGACAACATAGCACTTCTGGAAGACCGTATAGCCATGCACGAAGGCAGACCGCAGCGCTATGGTTCACAAGTTGTGGAGAATTCCGAAGGAGAGCTTGTCATATATACGCTACTGGATAAAGACAGTGTGGATATATGGCGGGCTGCTGTAGGGCTAAATCCGTTGGAAGAATATGCAAAACAGATGAACGCTAAATGGAATGAGTGATGAATAGAGTATTGTTTTTTATATCTATAGCCCTTGCCCTCTGCTCCTGTGCGGTGCAACGGACAACCACAAGTGAGGAGTTTGTGAGGGACGTGCAGAAGGACCTTCCCTTCAAGGTGAGCGAACTGAAGGCGATAAGCAACCACGACAACACCTATTCCTTCCACAGCGACGGATATATCGGCTTGCTGCCGGACTACGAAGTGGACAGCGAAGGAGCAAGCATGATTTACCAGACTACTTTCGCGCCAACCCACCACACACAGCCGTCCAATGTCATCTGGCGCAACATCGTCATTAACCGCAAAGCGAAGCGTGTCCTCTGTATCGACCGCCTCGTCCAAAACGGCAGAACTTTCGGCTATGTCTATGTGCTGCAATCGGAAACGGCGCGGTACAGCGACTCCGGTACGTTCCATTGGGATGTGAGCAACCCCAAACTGCTGCTCAACGTGAGTGACGCCATCGAAGGCATGAGCGAACTCTCCATAACTACCCTGAACACAATAAAACATGAACATTGAGGATTACAGAGACTACTGCCTCTCGCTGGGCGCAGATGTAGAGGAAAAACTGCCGTTCACCATGTTCAAGAGCGGCGAGAACGTACTTGTTTTCTATGTCTGCGGACACATGTTCGCTTTCTTCGACTGCGCCGATTACTCCGTCGTGACGCTCAAATGCCAACCCGAACGGATAGATGAACTGAAAGCCGAATACGACTGCATCGGCAAGCCCTATAACGAATCCGCCAAATACTGGCTGGGCATTGATCCGCGTACCGCGCCGGACACCTTGCTCCGCGACCTCACCCGCAACTCCTACGAACTCGTCAAAGCCAAATACAGCAAAAAATTATGATTCTTTATTTTTCAGGAACAGGTAACTGTCTCGCCGTTGCACGGCAGATAGCCAAATTCACCAATGACCAAGTCATGCCGCTGACCGAAGCGGTACGGCAGGATTTGACATCCGAAAGGCGTATCGGCTTAATCTATCCGTCCTATGATTTCAATATGCCGCCTGCCGTGCGCAACCTCGTTCCGCAGCTTAAAATCAGCACTAACGCGTACATCTTTATCATCATTACGTGCGGAGCACAGGCTGGTAACTCCATATGGACTATTCGCCGCTTGCTTCGAGAAAAAGGCATCGAAATGGCGTACTCCCATAAAATTCGTGTGCCGGATAACAGTGCCATAGTCTTTGGGCGTAACCCGAATGACCAGAAATGGAAGTTCGAGCGTTTCTCCAAACGCCTGGATACTATCATCGCCGATGTGCAGGCCGAGCACAAAGCACATCATTATGCGTGGTGGAGCCCGCTCGCATGGTTTATGGGAACAAAGCGCATGGAACAATGGATGCTCCGCACGTTCCGTCCCGCAGTGAATGAAACCAAATGTATCGGTTGCGGAATCTGTTCCGGCGTTTGCCCGATGCGGAATA
The DNA here is from genome assembly GCA_002352705.1 of Bacteroidales bacterium UBA2764. Taxonomy (GTDB): domain Bacteria; phylum Bacteroidota; class Bacteroidia; order Bacteroidales; family Paludibacteraceae; genus Colicola. The sequence goes on from DEIW01000186.1 coordinate 22,670, forward strand.
TTACTATCACCGACCGCGAGAAGCCAACTGCAACTAATGTTCAGTTAGCCGCTGTCGGTCCTCATTGCACCGTTTGCCTCGCCTGCTTGCACGCCTGTCCGCAGCAAGCAATAGAAGTTGGCGCAAAATCTTCCGTCAAAGCGCACCAATATCGCCATCCAGACATCAAACTGAAAGACCTCTCACGCCCTCACCCGCAACTCCTATGAGACTGTCAAAATCAAATATAGCCAACAATAAATAATAATGACCACAAACAACAAAAATAAGAAAGCCCCCTCCAAGATCGCCCTCTGGTGGCAACGGGTGCGCCGAAAGGCGCAGCAGGCGCGTACCTATACCCACGACCAATACGAGGAACTGCACCGCAAGCAGAAGTATTACGATGCGGACGCGTCCGAAGAGCAGGAAACGACTCGGCAACCTGAACGAATAACGATGCTGACCGCCGTCCGTATTATGCTTGCGGAATTAGGAGAAAAAGAATACTGGCGCACGCTATGGCATCTCATCTGGCGACCCGGCTATGTGATAGCAGACTTTCTCAACGGCAAGCGTAGGAAGTTCTTGCGCCCCTTCCAACTGCTCATCGGCACCAGCCTCTTGTTAGCTATTGCCCTCTATATTGTGCCGGCAGAGAAGAGACCGCTTGTCTCGCTTGAGACAAGTCTGAGTCAGCAGTTGGCGGATGAGAACTATACGCGGGATTTATCCCCTGAAGAAACGGAAGCCTATAACAACGCCGTGCATAAAGTGGCGCATGCCTTAGACACGTATTACGAGTGGCTTGACGAGCATTTAGCAATGGGGCTGCTCATCAAATCCATTTTGTTTATCTTCTTAACATGGCTGCTCTTCCGCAAGTCGCCACGCGAAGGATGTCCGTTCATTGATGATGCCACCGGAGGCAACAAAGTAAACTATAATTTCGCGGAGATATTTACAGCACTCATTTTTATTATTGCGCAACTACAGATGATTAATGTGGTGTGGGTGTTGGTGGCAGGATGGTTCGTTCCTTCTTTCGAATTCCACCCCTATGCTTATCCCGGTTTTCTTATCAATATCATCGCCTTTATTGATTTCCAGCAGTTGTTCGGACGCAAATGGTATAGCACCCTCTGGCGCACCCTGCTCTGCGTGATTTGGTAATTAAAATACGAACTATGACCGAATACGAAAAAATGCTTCATAACCTGCCGTATGACTATACGGACAAGGAGGTACAGGCGAATATCCTGCGGGCGTATTACGCCATGCGGGACCTCAATCAATGCGGCGCATGGGACATGGACGAACTGCACCGCTGCATCCGGGCACTCATCCCCGATGCACATCCATCGGTGATCATCTGCCCGCCTTTCCATTGCGACCACGGCAACCG
>DEIW01000129.1 GCA_002352705.1 Bacteroidales bacterium UBA2764
GGGCTTTTAGATTTAATACGGCATTGACAGAGTTTACCGCCGGTCGTTCGCTCAAGTCAATCGGAGAATCAGCTTTTTATGGCTGTGAGCAAATGGGAAAGGCCTATCTCGGCGAACAGTTACAAACCATCGGGGACTATGCTTTTGATAAATGTGAATCACTTGCTGACGTTACTATGCCGCAAACAGTCGAGCAAATCGGGGACTATGCTTTCTTTAGCGCGCCTGTTCGTGAACTGACTACTGCTGCCAATATAGGAACCGGAGCATTCCAGAATTGTGACAGCCTGCGCTCGGTTATTTTCTTGGACGGCGTCGAAACAATCGGAGAGGCGGCTTTCTCTCATGCCGATTCTTTGGAAACGGTTGTATTTCCCAATACGTTGGTCTGTATCGGCGATGAAGCATTTCAACAAAATGTGAATCTGCGGGCTATCAATCTACCCAAGGGTGTGAAGAAAATAGGTAAAAACGCTTTCTATTGGTGTGTACAAGCAGAACGAATCATATTGAGCGATTTAGATACAATCCCGGATGAAGCATTTGCTTATTGCGGCTCTTACACTAAGAAAATAGGGGTACTGCAAATCCCTAATTCTGTTAAATTGATAGGTGGACGAACTTTTATCGGACTCCCAATCAGCAAACTTTCTATTGGTGAAGCAGTTGACTCTATAGGGAAAGAAGCTTTTGCTAATAATGACAAAATATCTTCTATTATTGCTTACCCTGCCACCGCGCCCCGTAGCGCCAAGGATGCGTTTGATTATGTTCCGACAACAGCGGTAGTAACTGTTCCTTGCTCCGCATTGGAATCCTATCGCACGGAGTGGAACCATTTCAATAATTTTACCGGAGTTGTGGCTATCCAAGGTATAAGCGAAGATGAAATGAAAGGAAAAGTAACGGTTACTTTCTCCGGCGATTGCGCAAGTTCTGTGGCGGTACTTTATGCCGAAGCGAATGACGGATTTGCTTTTGACCATTGGTCTGACGGTAACACCGACAACCCGAGGGTTATTACTTCTACAGAGCCACAAACGTTCATCGCATATTTTAAAGACACAAAGGAAGGCATCGAGCAGATTCCTACCCCGCAGGACAAGGCCCGCAAATATATAATCAACGGTCAGATCTACATCGCCCTACCCGACGGCAAGGTTTTCGACCTAAGAGGTCTCAGAGTACGATAACAACTTAAAAATCAATATCATTATGAAAAATTTTATCCTTAAAATTAATCGTGCCCTTGCGGCTAAGAAAAAAATCTTCTTATTATTGACCGCTGTATTGACAGCAGGTATGTTGTCCGCAGAAACTATCTACGGCGATTGCGGCGAAAACATGGAGTGGGAGTTCAACACCGGTAGCGGTGCGCTCTTCCTAACAGGCTCAGGCCCAATGGATGATTACGCTTCATTCCGAGAAACCCCTTGGGTGCAATACAGAGATCAGATAAAATCGATTCAAAAAGACTCTCGAAGCCAATACACCACTATCGGTGATTGCGCGTTTGTCGGATGCAAAAACCTCACGTCTGTTGACTTGCCCAATACCGTTACCAAAATTTCCCGTTCTGCTTTCTATAACTGCAGCGGTTTGACTTCTGTAACGATTCCCAATAGCGTCACCAGCATTGGAAACTATGCTTTCTATGGTTGCAGCGGTTTGACTTCTGTAACGATTTCCAATAGCGTCACAAGCATTGGAAATAATGCTTTCTATGGCACCGGTTTGACCTCTCTTGTTTATAATGCGCATGTCTTTGCGTTTATGCCACCCTCTTATTCCGGAGCATATACCATACCGGATGGAATAGAAATCATTGCAGGTGGTGCTTTCGAGTATTGCCGCGGTTTGACTTCTGTAACGATTCCCAATAGCGTCACCAGCATTGGAGACGGGGCTTTCTATGGTTGCCGCGGTTTGAAAACGATCATTATTCCAGCCAGTGTCCAAACGATAGGAACGGCTGCTTTCAGTAGTTGCGTCAATCTGACCGTTATACAGGTATCTGCTATTAACCCCTATTATAGCGCAGTAGATGGGGTACTCTACAACAAAAACAAAACCATTCTCCACCAGTTCCCTGCAGGCAAGAACGTCACCTCGTTCACTATTCCCAATACCGTTACCGAAATTTCCGGTTCTGCTTTCGAGTATTGCCGCGGTTTGACTTCTGTAACGATTCCCAATAGCGTCACCAGCATTGGAGAGGAGGCTTTCGAGTATTGCACCGGTTTGACTTCTGTAACGATTCCTAATAGCGTCACAAGCATTGGAAACTATGCTTTCTATGATTGCACCGGTTTGACCTCTCCTGTTTATAATGCGCATGTCTTTGCGTATATGCCACCCTCTTATTCCGGAGAATATACCATACCGGATGGAATAGAAATCATTTCCAGTACTGCTTTCTATAACTGCAGCAATTTGACTTCTGTAACGATTCCTAATAGCGTCACCAGCATTGGAGATTATGCTTTCTCCGTTTGCAGCGGTTTGACCACTATCACTTGCAAGGCCGTCAATCCACCGGCTCTGGGGGATGATGTCTTTTATCAAGTGAACATAAACATTCCGCTCTATGTTCCGGCTCAAAGCGTAGAGGCTTACCAAGCGGCAGACCAGTGGAAAGAGTTTGACATAGAGGCCATCAATGAGGAGCAAGGCGTAGAGAAGGTACAAGGGGACCAAGTACCCAGTACCAAGGTGCTCCGCGACGGCATGCTGCTCATCGAGATGAACGGCAAGACCTACACCCTCACCGGGCAGGAAAGCATGCAAAGTGCCAAGTAACAAACTGATCAGCTGACTAACTGACCATCGAAAAGCGTCCTTCAAGGGCGCTTTTTAATGTTGAATACGTTAGCAAAAACACACCTGAGAACCACCTAATGAAGTTCCATTATTGCGCCTCTGGAGAATGCCAGTCAAATCAAAAAATCCTCCATTGGGACGATTTTTATTTGCATATTTGCAAAAAAAGCAGTACCTTTGCGCCGTAAATGACCAAATCGTAAATAGTCTTATGTTTTCTGAAAGAGACACCAAAGGCCCCGTAATGCGCAGAGGCGCCATAGAAGTGGTATGCGGGTCGATGTTCTCCGGCAAGACCGAAGAGCTGATCCGTCGTATGAAACGCGCGAAATTCGCCAAACAGCGTGTAGAGATCTACAAACCCGCTATTGATGTGCGGTACAGCGACGAGGATGTGGTCTCGCATGACCGCAATGTGATTCAGTCCACGCCGGTTGACAGCAGCCAGAATATTCTCCTGATGGTCGATGATATCGACGTGGTGGGTATTGATGAGGCGCAGTTCTTCGACATGGGCATCGTCGATGTATGCCGTCAACTCGCGGATCGCGGCATACGCGTCATTGTGGCGGGGCTGGATATGGATTTCAAGGGAGTGCCTTTCGGCCCGATGCCTGCACTCATGGCGATAGCCGATGATGTCTATAAGACCCATGCTATCTGTGTCCAATGCGGCGATCTTGCCTATGTCAGCCACCGCCTCGTGGCTTCCGACAAACGCGTGCTGCTTGGTGAGACAGACAGTTACGAACCGCTCTGCCGTGCCTGCTACAACAAAGCCGTCGCTGCCGAGGAAGGCAAATGACCAAATGGTAAATGACAAAATGGTAAATTACATTGATGTCATATTACCGTTGGCAATCCGGGATTGTTATACCTATAGCGTCCCGGATGATTTGTCTGTTCCTGTCCCGGGCACACGTGTGATAGTGCCGCTGTTGAAAAAAGAGATGCGCGGCGTGGTACTGCGTACTCATACGGAGGAGATAGAGCCGTCACTGGCGGCTAAAATCCGTCCTGTCATCTCTATTGTCGAGAATGCTCCTAAAGTCTCTTCCCATCAGTTGGAACTATGGCAATGGATGAGCAGTTATTACATGTGTTCTTTAGGTGAAGTGATGGCGGCTGCGCTACCCGGAGGAGTGGACAAGCGATTGACAGACCCGCCTAAACGCAAGAGAGCCGTAGCGCCTTATACCGGACCTGTTGAGCCGGCGCATGTTTTATCAGAGGCGCAGATGAAAAGTACCGATGAAATCGAGCGTTTCTGGTCTTCCGGAAAAGATATTGTGCTCCTTCATGGCGTTACTTCTTCCGGCAAAACAGATATATACGTCCATCTTATTCAATCGCAGCTGGCGGCAGGGAAGAATGTCCTCTATCTGGTGCCGGAGATAGCCCTGACAACCCAACTCACCAGCCGTCTGCAGTCTGTCTTTGGAGACCGGCTCATGGTCTATCACAGTCGGCTGACAGATGCTGAGAGGGAAAGAGCCTATCGGGAAGTGCAAAGGGAAGATGAACCGGAGACAAAAGGCAGAGTTGTTCTTGGCGCACGCAGCGCAGTCTTCATGCCCGTACCGAAGATAGGGTTGGTGATAGTTGATGAGGAGAACGAACCGAGTTATAAGCAAGCGGAGCCAAGTCCGCGTTATCATGCACGCGCGGCGGCTATCATTTTGGCGAAAACACATCATGCAAAGGTCTTACTCGGCACCGCAACACCTTCTGTAGAGTCATATTATTTGGCGCAGAAAGGCACGTACGGTTTGGTGACGCTCAGCGAGCGGTACGGCGGCATGGAACTGCCGGAGATACGTCTCGTTGACCTCAAGCGCCAGTACGAGCGCAAGGAGATGTACGGCCATTTCAGCGACCCGCTGGTGGAGCGTATACGCACTTGTCTGGCGGAAGGCAAGCAGGTAATCCTCTTTCAGAACCGACGCGGTTATGCGCCGCAAATTCAGTGTACTTCCTGCGGTCAACCGCCCAGATGCATCCAGTGCGATGTGCCTTTGACGCTTCATAAACGCGAGAACGAACTGCGATGTCATTATTGCGGATATCATATGCCCGTGCCTGCAGTATGTCCCCACTGCGGGGGAGAACTGAAGATGGTGGGGTTCGGTACCGAGCGGATAGAAGATGAAATACAAACACTCTTTCCTGAAGCCCGTGTGCTGCGCATGGATCTGGATACTACCCGTAACAAATCCGCCTATCAGGATATCATCAATGCCTTCGCTCGGCATGAGTGTGACATTCTTGTCGGTACACAGATGATTACCAAAGGACTGCATTTTGACGATGTACGGTTGGTAGCTGTGCTGAATGCAGACCCGCTTTTCAACCAACCGGACTTCCGAGCCTTTGAGCGGGCGTACCAGATGTTAGAGCAGGTAGCAGGACGAGCTGGGCGTAAGGGATCAAAAGGAGAGGTGTGGATTCAAACATTCGATACCTCGAATACGGTCCTCTCTTTTCTCCAAAAACATGACTATAATGCACTGTTTGAGCAGCAGATAGCGGAGCGTAAACTATTCAATTATCCTCCGTTTTATCGGGTGATTCGTATTCAACTGAAGGACCATAATGCTGTTCGGGTGCATAAGGTGGCTAACGATATGCAAGCCTATCTGGCACGCATCTTCGGAATGAGGGTATCAGGGCTGATTATTCCTTTCGTAGAGAGGGTGCAGGCATATACTATCCGGGAACTGACGCTCCGCATCGAGCAGCATGCAAATATGGCGGAGGCAAAACGGAGACTGCAGGAAGCCATAGACTATATTTACTCGGTTTCATCGAATAAAAACGTAAAGATCATCGTTGACGTTGATCCGCAATAAATGACCAAATAGTAAATGACTAAATAGTAAATGTATAAATGAATAAATTCTAAATGACCAAATAGTAAATGACTAAATGGTAAATGTATAAATGAATAAATTCTAAATGACTTTATGATAGAAGAATCGAAATGTAGGGTAGCCTATATCAATGAGATGATTGAGTCCGGTCATGCAGACCGGTTGGTAGCCGAGGGTGAACAATACCATGCTGATCAACTTGCGCGCATAGCGCAGGAGATATGTTCTCGCCCGCAGGTGCGCATGGTGCTCTTGGCAGGACCGTCTTCCTCCGGCAAGACCACTACCAGTCACAGACTTTGTCTGGAGTTGTTATCGCAAGGGAAGAAACCTGTAGCCCTGTCCCTTGATAATTGGTATGTGGATGGTTCGCTAACTCCCCGTAAAGCGGATGGAGAAAAAGACTATGAGTCCGTCTATGCTATTGATCTGAAGCAGTTAGAAGAGGATATAACGGCTCTTGTCATGGGCAAAGAGATTGCCTTGCCAACCTTCAATTTCGCAGAAGAGAAGCGCGAGTATCTGGGCGACACGCTCCAACTGGAACCGGACGGAATATTGGTGATAGAGGGTATCCATGCGCTGAACCCGCTCCTGACGGAGCATATTGACCCGGCTTGCAAATACCGTATCTATGCCGCTCCGATGGGACATGTCACTCTGGATGGCGAGCGATGGGTGCCCACTTATGTCAATCGTCTCTTGCGCCGCATGAGCCGGGATCTTCGTACACGCGGCAAGTCCCCTCGGACGACAATCGCTACATGGCCGTCTGTAATCGAGGGAGAGGCGCAGTGGATAGAACCATTCCGTAATCAGGCAGACGCATTCTTCGACACCTCTACTACCTATGAGCTCTCTGCGCTTAGAATGACCTTGGAGACTGCTTTGCAAACGGTACCCGCCGTGGCACCGGAATATAAGATGGCAGAGCAGCTGCTCTATTTCCTCAGTTTCTTTGAGCCTCTCGAGGCTTCTTATATCCCGCGCACCTCTATTTTAAGAGAGTTTATTGGCGGAAGTCAGTTCAATGTGGGGTAAAAAGTAGCTTTTTTTATAAAAAAATGCAAAATAATTTGCGTATGTCAAAAAAAAGCAGTACTTTTGCACCCGCTTT
>DEIW01000067.1 GCA_002352705.1 Bacteroidales bacterium UBA2764
GGTGCCCCCGAGGCCATTTCAACACTCTCCGCCATATATCGCGAAACCGCCGAATCGCTCGGTGGCGAAGTGAGCTATGTGGAAGAGATGAAAAAAATGTCAGCCAGCTTAAGCAGCATCAACGCCATGTACGAGATGCAGATCAACAACGCTTCGACACAGATGAACCTGAACAAAGAGTTCGAAGAGAAGATGGCGACGATGCTCACCAACTTCAGCGACAGCGCCGAAGGTATCACCAAGTACAAAGAGCAGGTTGACGCCCTCACCCGCAAAGTTGCTGAACTCAACAATGTATATGGCAATATGCTTGCCGCTATGCAGACACGCCTGTAATCGACCATACGTCTAACCAAATCTCTTACAATAACTAAAGAAAGGAATAGACAATGGGTGCAACAAACTGTCCGGAAACCCCGAGACAAAAAATGATTGGTATGATGTACTTGGTGCTCACCGCCATGTTGGCGTTGAACGTAAGTACTGACATCCTCAATGGTTTTACATTGGTGGACAATAGTTTGCACTCCTCAATCGCTGCATCGGATACACGTAATGCTAAACTCTACCGTGATTTTCAGGCTGCTAACGCCGATAATCCGGAGAAGACACAGGAGTGGTTCGACAAAGCTATCGAGGTTCAGCATCGCGCGGATTCGTTGTTTAACTATATTCAGGATTTCAAGGAGCACATAGCGATTTTGGCCGATGGTCAAAAGAAAGTAAATGCTATGAAAGCCGAAGGGATAGACCCGACTATGCATATTGAAGGTAACTCCAACTTGGATGTTACGGGTCAGTATGCCATCGTTCAAGGTCATGGTCTTGAGCTTAAAGAATTAGTGGCATACTACCGCGACTACGCAGCCGGATTGGCAGAAGAGGATGCCGAGTTACGTAACTCAATCCAGCAGACTTTAGCAACAGAGCGTGGCTATAATGCTCATGAGAAAGACTCATGCGATTGGGAGATAGCAGTCTTTGACGGCATGCCGGTAGGAGCATCTGTAACTATCTTGACCAAGATGCAGAATGACGTACGTTCAATCGAGAGTCAGCTGATTCAGTATCTGATGGATCGTACGGACGCGGGTGACCTGCGTGTGAATAAATTGAACGCGTACGTGATTCCGAATTCGAACTCTGTAATCCGCGGAGGCAAATACACTGCTCAGATTATTCTTGCAGCGGTGGACTCTACACAACGGCCTGAGTATTATATCGACGGTCAGCGAATCAATGACCAAGGTCTTTATGAAGTAACGGCCTCCAGCGAGGGACATAAGAAATATTCAGGTTGGATATCCTATCAGAACCCGTCTACCGGTGAGATGGAAAATCTTGAATTCCAAAGCGAGTATGATGTTATTCCTCCCGCGATGACTATTTCTAACACTGACCTGAACATCATGTACCGCGGTTATGACAATAACTTTACCATTTCCGTACCGGGCGTTACCGATGACAGCAAGATCAAGGTGAGTGTCAGCGGAGGAAGTTGCCGTCGTCAAGGCAAGTCGTGGATTATCAAGCCGGGTGATGGGGCCAAGATGGTTACCGTAACGGTAGATGCAGAGAAAGACGGCCGAATGCAGCGTATGGGTAGCCAGGACTATCGCGTAAAAGCATTACCGGATCCTCAGGCATTCTTCTCTGCACGCGAGAAAGAGTATTCTTCGGGTAATATCGCATTAAGTACATTAACTCACTCGACAGGTGTTGTTACCGCTTCCTATGGTCCAGACGGATTGCTGAACCTGCCGTTTAAGGTAACGAGTTTCCGTGCGATAATCAATGGTATGACCACCAATTCAAAAGGCAATAAGTTCACTCCGGATCAGGTGAATCAGATTAACAAGTTAAAGAAAGGCGGAATGGTCGTATTGCAGGATATCCGTGCGGTAGGCCCAGGAGGGCAAGAGAAACGCTTGGCACCGCTTGTATTAACACTGAATTAATACCAAACAATTATGATTAAGAAATGTAGTATTATTGTATGCCTGCTATTGGGTATTGCAACAGTGCATGCGCAACACCAGGTTACATCGTTCTTTGACGAATTGGGTACTGCCCGTATCCAGACGGAGGAGTTCTCTCAGGCACATGACACGATAGTGATGGTAGACCACCGCATTGATGATGTGATTTGGTCACGTTACATATATCGTATCATAGACATGCGTTATAAGCAGAACTATCAGCTCTATTTCCCGGCAAAGGCAGATGATCCTGATTACCGTAATTTGTTCAAGGTGATAGTAGATGCAGTAGTAGACGGAATGCCGATATATCCGCGCGGACCTGAGACTATCAAACCGGATTTCAAATCGGTTCAGCCTTTTACCAAAGCGCAGATTCCAATTGATGCGTTCATGGTGGTAGATAAGACAGAGGATCACTCCGACGACGAGGATTTCTGGAATATATCCCGTTCTACCGCAATGCTGATCAATTACGACAGTGTATCTGATATGCTTCGTGCAAATCCGTTCTCTTTTGAGAATGTGGTTCGAAACCAGTTGAAATATCTGATTCAGGAGGTGGTATTCTTTGATAAACACACTTCCCGTTTGCATACAAAGATTATGGCAATCGCACCGTTGCATCCGGTATTAATCAGTACGCAGGACAGCACGAAGATAATGTCTTCTTTGCGTGAGTCTATTATGTTCTGGATTCCATTTGACGGGTTGCGTCCATATCTGGCAATGCAGTACGCTATACCGAACCGCAACGAGACCAAGCGTGTGACCTATGACGATTTCTTCCAAAAGCGTCTGTTCACATCGTATCTTGTAGGTGAAGGTAACATGTATAACCGTTGGATACCAGATTATGCCGGCGGTGAAGCGGAGGTAAGAAAAGAGCAAGAACGTATCGCTACAGAATTACTGAATTTCGAACAAGATCTATGGGAATATTAAATGGGTAAGCATAGATTTAGCAATTCCTATTTTATTTCCGCCGTTAGCGTATCCTTAGTGTTATGCCTTATCGGCTTGGAATGTGTGCTCCTGCTTTCTGCAGGGGCACTTCTTACGCGCATGCGTGAGAACATGACGATTACAGCGGTAATGTCTCAGGATGCGGACAGCACCCAGTGTGTCCGTTTTGAGCGGATGCTGAACGCGGATGCCGGTTTTAGCAGTTATCGTTTTGTATCCAGCGCAGAGGCACTTCAGGAACATATAACTTCCTTAGGCGAGGACCCCAGCACTTTTCTGGGGTATAACCCGCTGTCCGCCAGTTATGAGATACATCCTTCCGACGCATACAGTAATCCGGACAGTTTGGCTGTTTTAGCCTCCCGTATAGAGTCCTTGCCATATATCACGGAGGTGCTTTATCCCCGGGATTTGGCTGATTTGATGAATAATAATGTACATGAGTTATCCCTGATTTTATTAGGCGTAGCGTTGATGTTATTGTTTGTTTCAATGGTTTTGATTGTAAATACCATTCGTTTGCAGATCTACGCCAAACGGTTTATCATCAATACGATGACCTTGGTAGGTGCAACCTCATGGGTAACGCGCCGCCCGTTTGTATATCGGAATGTGTTTATAGGATTCATGGCAGGACTGGTAGCCTTAGCATTGCTGGCGGCTATGGTTTACTATGTGAAATACAAGATGGGAATATTGCTGTTCCCATTAACATGGCAAAATATATCGTTGGTAGCCGGTGTAGTGCTACTTAGCGGAATGCTAATAACGCTCGTAGCTTCTTTGATAGCTACCGGCCGTTATATCCGCATGGACAATAATTCGCTATACGAAATCTAAATCTATAATTGAACCCCGAAAATTATGAAGCATACATTATCCAAACTCAACCTCATTCTCATTGCGGTGTCTTTTTTGATTATCGTGTTGGGATTTGCTCTGATGGTAGGAGAGCCCTCGGGCGAGGTGTATAATCCTGATATTTTCTCATTTCGCCGTATAACAGTAGGTCCGATGATTTCTCTCTTCGGTTTTGTGAGCATGATTTTTGCAATTCTCTATCGTCCGAAGAAGCAATGAGTTGGATTGAAGCATTAATATTGGGTGTGGTGCAGGGGCTGACGGAGTTTCTGCCGGTTTCATCGTCCGGTCATTTAGAGATAGGTCAGGCTCTTTTAGGCACTTCCGGCGAGGACAATCTGACCTTTGCCGTGTTGGTACACACAGCTACGGTATTATCGACGGTTACCGTACTATGGCGTGAGGTCGCCAAACTGTTCCAAGGCACATTCTCTACACTAAAATGGAACGAAGAGAAGGATTATGTGGCTAAAATTTTGGTATCCATGATTCCTGTGTTCATTGTAGGTATGTTTTTCAAGGAGCAGGTAGAGTCTTTTTTCGGTAACGGTTTGTTGCTTGTAGGTGTGTGCCTTTTGGTAACAGCGTGTCTGCTGGCGCTGAGCGAATGGCTCCAGAGCAAGCGTCAGGGTGCAGGGCATGAGGTCGGTTACAGAGATGCTATCATCATCGGTCTGTCGCAGGCATGCGCTGTATTGCCGGGGCTCAGCCGTTCCGGCACCACGATAGCAACAGGACTGCTATGCGGCGTTAAGAAAGAGAGCGTAGCGCAGTTCTCCTTCCTGATGGTACTGATTCCTATTTTAGGCGAAGCCTTTTTGGACTTGCTGAAACTACTGAAAGGAGAAATAGTCAGTTCTCTGGATATCCTGCCGGCGGTAGTAGGATTCATCGCCGCGTTTGTAACCGGATGTTTTGCGTGCCGATTCATGATAGAAATAGTCCGCCGCCAGCGTCTGGTATGGTTTGCTCTCTATTGTGCCGTGGTAGGTTCGATAGCTATTATAACTTCTGTTTGTTGAGATGTGGGATTTTGAGCAAGGAGAGGTATTGGCTTTTGACAAACCTTTGCGTTGGACTTCTTTTGACCTTGTAGCAAAAGTAAGGTATAACCTTTGCCGTAAATTAGGCACGAAGAAACTCAAGGTAGGGCACACCGGTACGCTTGACCCCTTAGCGACAGGAGTGGTGATTATTTGTACGGGGCGTAGGACTAAACTGATAGAATCCCTTCAATACGATGTCAAGGAGTATATCACCACCTTGCAGTTAGGCGCTACTACCCCGAGTTATGATTTAGAGAAAGAGGTGAATGCCACTTTTCCGACAGACCATATAACACGGGAACTGATTGACAAGACTATCCCTGAGTTTGTGGGCGAGCAATGGCAGAAACCTCCGATGTTTTCCGCTGTTCAGGTAAACGGCAAGCGCGCCTATGAGTTGGCCCGCAAGGGGGAGGAAGTGGAACTCAAACCCAAATTGCTTGTCATTGATGAGATAGAGGTGTTGGGTTTTGATGAAGTTAAGATGCAGTTATCGTTACGTATCGTGTGTTCGAAGGGAACCTATATCCGTGCCCTGGCGCGCGATATCGGAGAGCGGCTGGGCTCCGGAGCGTACCTGACGGCTTTGCGTCGAACCCGAATAGGAGAGACCCGTGTGGAAGATTGTATGACAATCGATCAGTTTTTAGAACAACTCAAAAATTACGAACCTCAAAATCGTTCGAACGAAGATAAATAAGAATTATGTACAAGTCAAATGATATGAAACTCAGTCAGTTTAAATTCAAACTGCCTGAAGAGTTAATCGCTCAATATCCGGCACCATACCGCGATGACTCGCGAATGCTGGTTCTCCATCGCAAGACAGGAGAGATAGAGCACAAGATGGTCACTGATCTGGTAGAATACTTCGATGAAGGAGATCTTTTTGTCTTCAATGACACCAAGGTTTTCCCTGCCCGTCTGTGGGCGCATAAAGAGAAGACGAATGCACTTATAGAGGTATTCCTTATGCGTGAGTTGAATCACAAGGCGCGTTATTGGGATGTGCAGGTGGATCCTGCGCGTAAAATCCGTATTGGTAACAAATTGACCTTTGATGACGACCCGTCAATAGTAGCTGAGGTAATAGATAATACCACCAGCCGCGGGCGTACTTTCCGTTTCCTGACGGACTATGACAACGAAGAGTTTGTGCCTCGTCTTTATGCTTTAGGTAGTGCTCCGCTGCCGAAATATATCCGCCGTCCGATGGATCAGGCTACTTTTACAGCATACGAAGAGACCTTCCGTGACCTGCCTGTACGTGAGATGGATATAGAGCGTTACCAGACGATCTTTGCGGATAAAGTGGGAGCAGTAGCAGCGCCGGCGTCGGGACTGCATTTCTCAAAACAGTTACTCAAGAGACTGGAGATTCGCGGCGTTGAATCAACCTTCATGACCAGCCATGTCTCCTTAGGCATCTTTAAAGAGATTGACGTAGAGGACCTGACTAAAAACAAGATGGAGTCGGAGCAGATTATCCTGCCTCAGTCCATGACAGACTCCGTGAACAAAGCTCATGATGAGGCGCGCCGTATATGTGCCGTCGGAACGGAAGTAATGCGCGCGATGGAGCACGTCGCCGGCACCAACGGAATGCTCAAACCTTATGACGGATGGACGAATAAGTTTATATACCCGCCCTATGATTTCTCTGTAGCGAACAGCTTCTTTGTCAATTTCTATATGCCGATGTCCAGCCAGTTGCTGATGGTTGCAGCTTTCGGCGGCTACGAAGAGACGATGAACGCTTACGAGGAAGCCGTCAAAGAAGGTTATCGCTTTGGAGATTATGGAGATGCTATGCTAATCGTAAATTAATGAACGTACGAATTCATCCTTCTTGGCAACGCGTGTTGCAGACGGAGTTTGACAAGCCTTATTTCGAACTCCTCACATCGTACGTGCGTTCCCAGTATCAGACCCGTCGGTGTTATCCTCCGGCCGGTCTGATTTTTAATGCTTTTGACTGTTGTCCTTTTGAAGCCGTCAAAGTGGTGATTATCGGTCAGGACCCTTATCATGAGGAGAATCAGGCTATGGGGCTTAGTTTCTCTGTGCCGGAGGGCGTACAGATTCCTCCCTCTCTGATGAATATATACAAGGAGATACACCGCGATTTGGGTACCCCTATTCCTTGTAGCGGTGATTTGCACCGATGGGCAGACCAAGGCGTGCTACTCCTGAACGCCACTCTGACCGTAGAGGCGCATAAAGCGGGTAGTCATCAAGGCAAAGGCTGGGAGGAACTAACGGATGCAGCGATTGACGCCTTGAACAAAGAACGCGAACACCTGGTCTTCATGCTTTGGGGATCGTACGCGCAGCGTAAAGGACAATTCATTGACAGACGCAAACATCTGGTCCTACAGACTTCCCACCCCTCCCCGCTTTCCGTTTACCGCGGCTTTGACGGGTGCGGGCATTTCAGCGCTGCCAACAGATACTTGGAACAACATGGTCAGGAGCCAATTCAGTGGTAACAATTTAACGTTCCCTTGACAGGAAACCTTTTTAACCTTTTAACTCTTTAACGGAATGCCGAAGACATTACTTTTAGTAGATGCTTATGCGATGATCTTCCGGGCGTATTATGCGTTTATCCGTGCGCCCCGTATGAACAGTAAAGGCGAGAATACCTCTGCCATTTTCGGGTTTTGTATTACCTTGGATGACCTGATTCGTAAGATTAATCCTACCCATATAGGGGTAGCCTTTGATCCCAAGGGAGGGACTTTCCGTCATGAGGCTTACGACCAATACAAGGCGCAACGCCCCGAGACGCCGGAGGATATTCGCAAAGCGGTGCCGGTTATCAAACAGCTGTTAGAAGCAATGAATATACCGGTGCTGGAAGTGCCGGGATTTGAAGCAGACGACGTGATAGGCACGCTCTCCAAACAGGGCGAGCTGGCGGGGTTCGAGGTCTATATGGCTACGCCGGACAAGGACTACGGGCAACTCGTTTCCGACCACGTGTTTATGTATCGCCCCCGTCACACCGGAGGGTTCGAAGTAATGGGGCCGAGGGAGGTATGTGACAAATACGGCTTGCAACGTAAGGAGCAGGTGATTGATTTATTGGGGCTAATGGGGGACGCCAGTGATAATATCCCCGGATGCAAAGGGGTGGGGGAGAAGACCGCTGTCGCATTGCTTCACCAGTTCGGCGATATAGATACCATCCTGGCGCACACCGATGAGATCAAAGGGGCATTGCGGACCAAGGTGGAGAGCCAGACGGAGGAAATCAAGTTCTCCCGTTTCTTAGCTACCATCCGGACAGATGTGCCTATCGTCCTGGACGAGGCTATGCTGGCGAAGAAGGAACCGAATATAGAGGCACTCTCGGCGCTATACAGGGAGCTGGAGTTCAATACCTTGCTCCGAAAGATAACTCCGAGCACTCCGACAGCCCAGAGTTCTCAGAGTATTCAGAGTACTCAGAGTACTTCGAAATCTTCCTCCAAAGCCGCCAAAGCCGCAGACCCGAACCAGTTGGACCTCTTCGGCTTCGGAGAGGAATCCACATCTCCGTCTCCCGAGGACAAGGACGGGGACAGGCCTTCTTTCGATACGACCGAGAACCGGCTTTGTCAGTATCTCTTGAATCCGGAGGTGGCTTTTAATCCCTATAAGGCACCGGACTGGACTGCCCTGAAAGCAGACGTGGATTTATGGAACCTCTATAACGAAGTGGAGTTACCTCTGGTGCCGGTCTTGAGGGAGATGGAGGCTGCCGGAGTACGGATTGATGTAGAGAAACTCAAGTCGGCGGAAGTGGCTCTGACGGAGGAACTCAAGACGCTGGAACAGCGTATCTATTCCTTAGCCGGAGAGACGTTTAATATCAATAGCCCGAGGCAGGTAGGCGAACTGTTATTTGACAAACTGAAACTGGATACGAAGGCGAAAAAATCCAAGACGGGACAGTATTCCACTTCCGAAGAGGTCTTGGTGGCGCTCAAGGACAGACATGAGGTCGTCGGAGCTATTCTGGATTACCGGGCGCTGAGTAAGCTCATTACCACTTATATCTCCGCTTTGCCGGAATATATCGCGCCAGACGGTAAGATTCACACAACCTATAACCAGACGGTGACGGCTACCGGACGTTTGTCGAGTAGTAATCCGAACCTCCAGAACCTGCCTATCCGTTCGGAGAGGGGACGTTTTATCCGCGAGGCGGTCATACCCGATGAGGGATGTCTGTTCCTCAGTGCCGACTACAGCCAAATAGAGTTGCGCCTCATGGCGCATTTCAGCCGGGACGAACATATGTTAGCCGCTTTCCGCTCCGGACAGGACATACACGCTGCTACCGCTGCGAAAATATTCGGACTCCCTATAGAGCAAGTCACCAAAGACCAGCGCCGGCAGGCTAAAACAGCCAATTTCGGTATCATCTATGGCATCTCCGCTTTCGGGCTCGCCCAGCAACTGGACTGCTCGCGTACTGACGCCAAGAAACTAATAGATGACTATTTCAACGCCTTCCCCCGCGTAATCACTTATATTGAGAACCAGAAAAGCATCGCCCGCGAGCGTGGCTATGCCGAGACGCTTTTCGGAAGAAAGCGTTACCTGCCCGATATATTGTCCAATAATCCTACCGTCCGCTCTTTTGCCGAGCGCAACGCGGTGAACGCTCCTATACAGGGAACGGCGGCTGATATTATCAAGATGGCGATGGTGGCTATACACAGGCGGCTGAAAGAGGAGGGTTTACAGGCGCAGATGATTATGCAGGTACATGACGAACTCAATTTCAACGTTCCCGAGGCGGAGGTTGAACGTGTGAGGGAAATTGTGGTACATGAGATGCAGAATGCCGTACATCTGTCTGTTCCGCTGATTGCCGAGTGCGGCGTTGGGAAAAACTGGCTGGAAGCACATTAAATGATGAATTGAGCCGTGCCTACGGCACTAAATGATGAAATGATGGTCCTTTCAATTATCAATTTTCACCTGTCAGCCATACTGCTCGTCATCCGTGTTCTTTGTATCGGCAACTCGTTCTCATGGGACGCTGTGGAACAGGAACTGGTGCCGTTATGCGATGCGCAAGGGGTGGAGGTGGAGATTCATAATCTGTATTATGGAGGATGCTCGTTAGCGCAGCATGCGGATTTTATGATGCGCGACACGGCGGCGTATTCACACAGGGTCTGTACCAATGCGCAGGCAAGGCTTGTCAAGGACACGCTCTCGTTGCGTCAGGCATTGAGGATAACCGATTTTGATTATATCTCTTTTCAACAGGCAAGCCATGATTCAGGCATCCGGAACACGTATGAGCCATGGCTCTCGCTCTTGATTGATTCGGTTCGGGCATACCAACCCCGAGCCCGGTTATGCTGGATGCAGACATGGGCGTACAGCCGTGACGCCAAGCATCCGGATTATCCGCGGTATCATTGTAATCAGCAGGAGATGTGGGACAGTATAGTCTCCTGTACGGAGGCGGTGAAGCAGCAGCATCCCTCTTTGCTCCTTATCCCCTGCGGCGAAGCCATTCAGAATGCGCGGCGAACAAAATTAGGAGACACCTTATGCCGCGACGGGTATCATCTGAATTATGTATATGGCCGTTATACGGCTTCCTGTGTGTGGTACGAGATACTGACGGGCAAAGACGTACGCAAGAATCCTTACCGCAACGCTCAGATGACCGAATGCCAACGACTGCTGACGCAAAAAGCGGCGCATAAGGCATGCAGGCATTCAGCGCATCCTTAGGTAGGTACTACAGTATAGCAGGATTTCTGCGTAATCCTTTGCCCTCGCCGTGGGCGAGTTCTACAAGCTAAACAAAAAAAACCATGCAGGATTTCTGCGTAATCCTTAGCCCTCGCCGTGGGCGATTGCTACAAACCGAAACAAAAAACCTCACTTGAAAGTAAACTTTCAGATGAGGTTTTCTATTCCGTTTTGTGATCCATGCAGGATTCAAACCTGCAACCCCCACATCCGTAGTGTGGTACTCTATTCAGTTGAGCTAATGGACCCGGAGGTATCCCGCTTAGCGGGTTTACCGGCCTCCGCCGGAAGGGGGCGTCCCCCTTTTGGAAAAGAAGAGAGGCTT
>DEIW01000048.1 GCA_002352705.1 Bacteroidales bacterium UBA2764
TAGGTTAGCTCCGTCTGTGTGCGTTGGACTAATTGAGGTTGAAAGTCCGGATACTCATCACAATACCATGTGTTCTGTGCAAACATACCGAAAGTTCCCAATAGTAAGCCAAAAACTAGTAAAAAATCTTTTTTCATTGTTCATTTCTTCTTTTAAAGAATATTTTGCTGTAGGTAGTACCATTGATAGAAACAGAGAATAAATAAACGCCTTTTATGTCACCGCTTTTTTACGCTGTCGGTGCCAGCGAAATCACGATACAATTATTGTTCCGCACGCAACTTGCGCTGCAAAATTACAACTTTTTTCTGATATACGCAAATTTATGTGGGATTTTTTGGAAAATTATCCGGATAATATCTGGCAAAACGGACGAATCTTTATTAGACAAACCATAAACGACGCTTCGTTAATTTTTCCGAATAGCATTCGGAGAACCTAATTCGGCGCAAATTTCCTCCACCATTTGGTTCATGGCTACGCACTCCGCGCGGGTGACATGGCGTTTTTGCGCGTCATATTCCCACGGAGAGAGGATGAGCACGCGGCCTTCTGCAACGGCATCAAACAAGCCATCGCCGGGTTTGTAATAATCACGAAAACCATTATCCGCAATATAGATAATCGGATGTTTCTCCTTTA
Organism: Bacteroidales bacterium UBA2764; assembly: GCA_002352705.1. Lineage (GTDB taxonomy): Bacteria > Bacteroidota > Bacteroidia > Bacteroidales > Paludibacteraceae > Colicola. Next base: position 643 of record DEIW01000048.1, read on the forward strand.
TGAGAACATCCATAACCGCCTTTTCCTGTTGGCTGATAAAGGGCGATACCATAACGATGCCGCTTCTTGCATCAATCACACAGCCGTTCATATAATCGCGTAACCGCTTGTTATCGCCATGCTCCGCCTCTTCCACCATCGTTCTGCGGACATGAACGGGCGCATATTGAGACGCATGTAGCAGTTCGGCATTACCGATTCCGCGGTACATGTGTCCGGCGATTTCGATCCCCTCCTGCACGCGGAAGAATCCCGGCATGAGCAGTTTGGTAGCGAGACGCTGGGGATTCATCTGAACATAATGAATCATCGTTTGGAGCTGACCTTTATGGGATAGTGGGCGAATAAAGGGTTTCTCCGTGAAAATGGGTATCCTTTCGGGGTTGTCACTCCGAATGTTATTCGGAAAAAAGGACGAAGCTTGCAAATCTGCTGTTTTCTTTGCCCCTTGCCAAAAGCCCCGTACTACGGAGCCTATACCTTTCGGCATCGTCCGTTTAACATGCAGAATCACGTGAATATGATCCGGCATAAGGCAGAACTGCACGATTTCCACTTCCTGATGAAAATCGGGAATCTGGAACATGTTCTTAATGATGGCTGCTCCTAATTCCGTACGATCAACTCGTGCTTGCTTTGGGTCATTATCCGGGATGATCAGATGGCCCAATAATGGTTGACGGTTGGACACAACCATCGTCACATGGTAAATACCCTTACCACGCCATATACGCCCTTCTTGCCAATGCCATTTATCGTGCTCGCTCATTGTTCTTTGCCCATGGTACAACTTTTTTCTGATATATGCAAAAATATATATCTTTTTGGGTAAGATTATTAATGCAACGGGCGGTGTTGGGTATATTTGTATTGTTTGAGACGGATATTCATCTCATTGCGCGTTTGGGGCGTACAGAAAGTGTCCGCGAAACGCTCCCAGATATACTCCACCGCAAGGGAGGATGGATGCACAAGATCGTCCGCATAAAAACGGTAGTCGCGGAGCTCGTCAAGGAGAATCTCATAGGAAGGGAAATAGCAAACCCCACCCGGCCTCCCCTCAAGGGAGGAGAGTTGTTCGATTGCCATTTGCAAAGTAGCTTTGCTCAGTTGGTTCTCGTGGAGTCCGTCGCGTATATGGCGTATGGGCGAGACGGTGAAGATCCAGTGTTTGTCCGGAAAACGGGCAATGATAGGCTTCCATGCTTCGACAATCTCGTCAACAGAGAGACAGCGGCGGGTGAAAGACGATTCGGGGAGTTTATGGCAGTTGGCTACAATCTCACCGTTCATCTCATAGACCCAGGCGGTGCCGAAAGTGACGATGATGACGGATGCTTCGTCGAGGGCACGTTGCATCATCTCTACAGAGTCTTTCACCGCTTGCTCGGTGGCCTCTTTCGTAGGACGGGAGAAAGAGCCATGGTGCATCATCGAATGCCAGAGACCGCCGTACTCAATCAATTGAGAATTGAGAATTGAAAATTGAGAATTGATAGCATTGGCGATGGAGAGCGGGTTATAGAGCGTGCCGAATGGATTACAGGTGACATGCATGTTCCGCTGCGCCATCTGCGCGCCTATCTCATCCGAGAAACACGAACCTAACATGAGGATATGGTCCTCATAGCCAATTTTCCAATCAGAAGGAGCAATCTCTATTGTCGTTTGCAGTTTCATATAGTCAATATTTATCAATCCATCATTCCATCATTCAGTGCCGCGGGCACGGCTCATTCCATCATTCGAAGTGCATGACTTTCGCCGGAGATATACGGGAGATAATCATGGATGGTAACAAGAGTATCAAGAGCGATATGACAACCGTCATTATATTGAGCAACAGGAGCCATCCCCAAGGGAAAGCCACCGGCACAAAACTGACATAATACGTAGCCTGGTCAAGCGGCATGAGATGTGTGAAATACTGCACAGCAGCTAATCCGAAGCCCAGAAGGTTCCCCCATAACATACCCTTCGCAATCAGCCACGACGCTTGAATTAAGAATATGCGGCGCACAAAACGGTTGTCGGCTCCGAGAGCCTTGAGTGTACCGATAAGCTGCACTCCGTCCAGAATGAGGATAATCAATCCGGAAACGATATTAAAGCCCGCCACCAGCAACATCAGAATGATAATGACCACTACATTCATATCCAGCAAATCCAGCCATGCAAAGACAGCAGGATTCTTTTCCTTCATGGTTTGGACATAATAGACATTATAGCCGTTATCATCTATCCAGTGAACCGTAGCAAAATAGATATCTTCCGCCACTTGGTCCAGATAATCAAAATCATCAATGAGAACCTCTACGCCGGAGAAAAAGACCTCCTCCGAGGTTTGGCATTGTGCGCTGTCTGAGGGGTTGGCACTATGTGCCGGTTGAGGGGGTGATGACAGGAGTTGCCGGGCGGCGGAGAGAGGAGCAAGGACAAAGAGTTCGTCGTTCTGGGTGAAACCGGTGTCATATAGTCCGGAAATCTTAAAGCGACGCACCCGATAGTCCGAGCCATCCACGAAATAGGCGTTGACCGCCTGCCCGACTCCGAGACGCAGCCTGTCAGCCATATAACGGGAGAGCAGCACCTCATTGGGCGCAGCCGGAACAGAGCCCTCCACCAGATTGGAGGCGAAGAAAGACCAGTAATCCGTTCCTTTGAGTACTATCCCCGCGAAAGTGGAATCGGTCTTGATGATACCGGTTTTGGTGATGAACGGCGCTACCGTCTGTACATGCGGAAAAGCGGCCAGAGATGCCAGAAGCGAATCAGGGACTTCTATAGGCTGCAAGTCATACGAGTTATTGTTGTCAAAAGAAACAAGCTGGATATGTGCGCCAAACCCCGCCACTTTGGAGGTGACGGTTTGCTTGAACCCCACCACGATACAAATCGTAAGAATCATCACCATCACGCCCACAATCATACCGGCAAGGGCAACCCTGACAGCCGGTCTGGATTGGCGATGATTGCCTTCAGAGGAAAAATATAGACGAGTAGCTATTTTAAGTTCGCTAAATGGCATAGTTTTTGTTGTAGTTTTAAATATGACAAAACGTATATTCTCTATTCTTATTGTAGCCTTGTTATCAGGCTGTTTATGGGCTCAAGAGCCGGTAAACGATCGTCCTCAACGTACTCCGGAGGAAGAGGCGGGCNNCAAACCAGCCGTTTGGTTCGTGAGTTAGGCATCCGTGATTCCATCCGTATCGACACGATTTACCGTATGCATCTCAAGTATGCCCGTGCCCGTCAACGCGGTTTAACCCGTGCGCAGAATATGGAACGCATGCAGTCCATCTACAACGAGTTGAAGCAGTTACTGACGGTGGACGAGTTCGAACGGTTTATGAATCATCCTACGGAGCAACCCCGCCGTCCTCATGGTGCAAACCGGATGAGTCCGGCGGTAGCACCCAGCGTAGCAACGCCCAATAAGCCAGACACGCATAAAGCGCCCCAATAAGCAAGCCGGCAACTATATCCCCCGGATAATGTACCCCAAGGTACATACGGCTGTAACAATTCAGAGCTACCCATGTCATGAGGCATGCGGTAGCTATTTTTCTGCGGTATATCAAGCTGAAAAGCAATCCGCACGCCATAGTATTAGCGGCATGCGAGCTGCAGAAACCATACAAACCGCCCATATATCCCCGTACCAGATGAACAGGACCGATAGCCGGTTCGTGAGTCGGTCGCAGACGGCAGACAAGAGGTTTGAGGATGCCACTGGTAGTAAAATCACTCAACCCTACCGCTACGCCGAAAGCCACAAGGACACAAAGGACAACCTTCCAGTTGCGGAAACGGTAAACGACAAGCCCTACTAAAAGCAGGTAGAGCCATATCCATGTCTTGGAGCGGCTGATGGTCCACATCACGACATCCAGCCAATCGGTATAATGACCGTTAATCCAAAGGAGAATATTGCTATCGATGGTCAGCATTCAGGCGTTATATTTATTCATTTAAAAGGACGGCAGTATGACAAGCCACAACGGCGGCGGTCTCAGTACGGAGACGGCTGTTGCCCAACGATACGGGAATAAATCCTAAAGCCAAAGCGTCTGTCACCTCTTTCTCGCTGAAGTCGCCTTCGGGACCGATTAACACCAGTACATCTCTCCCCTGCTCTATCTCCTCCTTGAGGAACCGTTTCTCGTCCTTATAACAGTGGGCGATAAAACACTGTTGGTTCCGTTCCGCCTGAGTCTTGATGAACTCATCGTACGGTGTCAGTTCATGTAAGACAGGCAGATAGGGTGTGAGGCTCTGCTTGGCG
>DEIW01000071.1 GCA_002352705.1 Bacteroidales bacterium UBA2764
AGTCGCTCATCCAACCGGCCGGTCGCGTTCGGCAACAAGATTGCAATGTCCATACCGCTTCGCTAAATGGACGGGCAACTTGTGCCTCCGCTCTCCCCACCACAACAAGTTGTGTCGGGGACCCCGAAAAAGAAGACGCGAATCCTCTGTTTCCAGAAAGCGGGTGCAAAGGTAGTGCTTTTTTTTGACATAGCCAAATTTTTTGGAAAAAAAGTGAGTTTAGGTGCACTTTTTTGCTAAAAAAGGCTCAAATCAGCATCCGTTATAGTACCTTTGCTGCGCTTTTTGCCCCTCGACGGCGCTTTCTGAGTAATCGGAGAGCCCGGCGAACTCGGAGGGGTCTGTTTCGGCGAGAGGACGGAGAGGATGATCTGTCTTGTCTGGTCGTCCGTCCATTTGCATTTATTGACTATCCACTCCAGATAACTGCGGTCAATCCGCATCATGGACTCGATAGACTCGCCTTTATGCCCGCCCTGTGTCAGATAGTAATATCCGCCTTTCCGTGTCAGCCAGCGGTCAAAACAGATAAAGCTGAACTCTTCGCGCTGTGCCCATTCCCATCCGTGAGCTGCTATCTGGGCTTTGAAGACCTCAATGGTAGCCATCACATCGTCCAGCGAGTTATGCGCGCCCTCGAACGGATGTCCGTAATAACGGGTATAAGCCGCCGTCAGATTACAATGGTATTTCTCACCCGTCTCCGGGTCAATCTGCCCTGCCATATGGATACGTTCCAGAATCAACGCATCGTACCATGTGCGCCCCTCAAACCGGAAATCCAGACCGTAACGCGCCAGGTTATAATGCAGAATAGGGGCGTCGTACCCGTTTCCGTTGTAGGACAGAAAATCACACCCTTCGGTGAAAGCAATGAATTCAGGATAGATGCTCAGGAGACTCACTCCGTGCTCCTGCAAGAACGCCTTGCTGATATGGTGAACAGCCTCCGCCTCCGCAGGAATGGTGAAGTCGCCTTCCGGCAGGATATACCAGTCGCGCTGGTCAATGGTCTGCCACTCTATTCTCCCTTTTCCTCCGGGTACGGGGAAAGGCTCCATCTTTACTAACGAGAGTTGGATGATATGGTCTTTCTGTACGTCCAGACCTGTCGTTTCGGTATCAAAACATACTATGTTCATAAATGAACGTCAAGTTGTTAAATGGTTAAACTGTTAAGCTGTTTAATCGTTATTCCACATAGAGAACGAGACCTTTGAGGTACTCGCCTTCGGGGTGGTAGATATTAATAGGGTGATCCTGTGGTTGATGAAGCTGATGCAGAATCCGCACTTTGCGGCCTACCTGCGCCGCCGCGGAGAAAACAGCGAGACGGAACGCCTCTTTGTCCACCGCTTGGGAGCAGGAGAAAGTAAACAATATGCCTCCGGAACGGATCATTTCTATCGCTTTGGCGTTGATACGCTGGTATCCGCGCAGAGCGTTCTTTACCGCATCGCGGTGTTTGGCAAAAGCCGGAGGGTCCAAGATTATCAAATCATATGTCTTGCCATCTTCTTTCTGCTTGCTCAGATACTCAAAAGCATCGGCAGCCACCGCGGTGTGGTTCGTTGCGGACGGGAAATTTCTGGCTACATTGACATTCACCAGATCAATCGCTTTTTGGCTTACATCGACCGAATCGACGGTCTTTGCTCCTCCTCGCAGGGCATACAGACTGAACCCGCCGGTGTAGCAGAACATATTGAGCACATCCTTATCCTTCGCGTAACGCTCTACCAGTGCCCGGTTCTCACGCTGGTCAATGAAGAACCCCGTCTTCTGTCCCCGCAGCCAGTCGATACGGAAAGAGAGTCCGTTCTCGATACTCCAGAACTCCTCTATCTCCCTCCCTTGTGGGGAGGGCTGGGGAGGGGTTGTCAACCACCCTGTTTTCTCACCTTCTACGGGTGCCTTGAAGGGCAGCGTGTCATCGCTCTTGTAGTAGATATTTTGTACCTGCGGCACTTCGGAGAGAACAGCCTCTGCAATCTCGTTCCGGCATACATGCATTCCCACCGAGTGAGCCTGAATGACTGCCGTCTCGGCATAGACATCGACAATCAGTCCCGGCAGAAAATCGCCCTCGCCATGAACAAGCCGGAAAGTGTTGTTAATTGAGAGTTGAGAATTGAGAGTTGAGAATTGAGAATCGGTGATTAAACCCAATGCCTCTCGCATTTTGTATGCAGCGCGAATGCGCGATAGCCAGAAATCAGTCGGTAAGGTCTCTTCGCCGAACGCCAATATTCGCACGGCGATGGATCCTACTTGCCAGTGCCCGACGCCGAGCACTTCGTTCGCAGCCGAGCGCACACAGACCAGTTCGCCTTCCTCGGGAGCTGCGGCTTTATGCGAAGCGTCCAAGACAACACGGGAGATAGCCCCGGAGAAAACCCAGGGATGGAATCGCTTGAGCGACTCTTCTTTATGCGGTTTTAGAATGACGGACGTCATTTAATGAATAATGATTAATGAATAATGAATATTTACTCTACGCCGTGAGTCAGATCGTGGTACGCATGAAGCGATAAGTTGTCACTCACATATTTGAGGGCATGGAGATGTTTGAAACCCAATGCGGCGATAAATGCCAGCTCCATGTCAAAGACACAGTCTTTGTATTCGGACGCCAACACAAAATCGCAGTTGGTATAGCATATTGCCCGCACGGTATCATGGTCCAGCGGCAGCTCTGCTCCCAAAGACTCATCTATCAACTTCAGCTCCGGCTCAGGGTACGTCACATTGGGGTGGTTCAGACGCACCTCGGTCACTTCGACCCACGTGCCCAAATCGAAATTCGCACTGCCGGCATAGCCTATATTGTAAATCTCCGCCTCGCGGTCGAGGTCTTGGAGGGTTTGAATGATATTGATGGCACCCACGCCCGTATAGATAAGCGTGGCATCTTTCAGATCGAGCCCTAATTGCTCACGCGCTTTGTCCAGCAAGACCTGCTCGCCCTCTTCCGCCATTACGATATATTTTGCCATAGACGTATTAAAATTTGCTGCAAAGATACAGTTTTTTTACGACATATACAAAAAAAAGCGCACGAAAATGCGCTTTTTTATATTGTAGAAAGCATTTAAGCTTACTTTATCTCCCGACCATCAAGGGTATAGGTCTTGCCGCTACGACGGATGAGAACTTGACCGTCACGGAGTACTTTAATAGACCGTGCCTTGTCGCTGTGTACATTTTCTACGCCTTCGTTGAGAGTCAACGGCTCTATAGACTTGAAGTTTTTCCAGACAGGTGCGTTTTTGTAAAGTTCTAATGATTCCTGCGGTACGTAGAGCGTGCATTTTTTCTGATCTGACGCTGTGTTAAAAGCATTATTCCCTGCCTCAGGAAGAGAGGTGGCAAAACAGTAAATACATGCCATTTTGTTGCAGGCAAAGAAAGCATTATCACCAATACTTTTTACACCGCTGCCGATAGTAACCCATGTCAATTGATAGCAATATGCGAAAGCGTTATTCCCAATACTTGTGACGTTTTTGGGAATAGTTACAGATGTCAGAATTTTACAATCAGAGAAAGCTGATTTTTTAATGCTGGTGACGCCTTGTCCGAATGTAACAGAGGTCATACTGCTGCAATCAGAGAAAGCATATTCTCCGATGGAAGTAACGCCGTCACCGATTACCACCGAAACGACGTCCTCTTTGTATTCATGCCAAGGTGCCCATCCTACCCGTATACCACCGTAGTCCGCAATTTCGCCGTTCCCTTCAATGGTTAGGGTTTGGGTAGAGGTGTTAAGCGACCAAGTGAGGTTTGAACCATCCGCACCGCAAGTACCATTAACGACTTCGGCACGAAGCATTCCTGCGCTTGCTGCAAACGCAAGGAAAAGAGTAAATAGTTTTGTTTTCATTGTAATAAATGTTTTTTTTATCCCCTCTTACGCCTTCGGGGTTTGGCATATATAGTTAATAGGTATATAGACAAAACTAAAGCGTGAAGTTCTTAGCCGCAAGGGCACGTTTATCACGCAAAAGCGTGAAGTTCGTCTATTCTTCACGCTAACTGAGGGCTTCGCAATCCCCGTACCAAGTAGAAAAACAACCGAAGTCCACGCCCGATATGTATAGCCCGCCCGCCCATATCACAGGCGTGGACTGGATGCTACATATCCACGGGACATTCATTGTGGCTGTCTGGACTTGGTACGAAATGTTGCGAAGATTTCAGTTAGTCGCAAACAACGTCAATAAACGTCTTGTATGTCACCGCTTTTTTATGCTGCCGGTGTCAGCGGTACTTTGCGGTGCAAAGTTACAACAAAAAAATGGATTATACAAATATTCAGACTAAAATATGTCAATAGAGTGGATATTTTTCTGATTTTTTAACAAATAAATAAAAAAAGTGACCAAAAATTTGTGTATGTCAAAAAAAAGCAGTACCTTTGCACCCGCTTTCGAAAGGAAGATTGTATCGCGGAGTAGAGCAGTGGTAGCTCGTCAGGCTCATAACCTGAAGGTCGGTGGTTCGATCCCGCCCTCCGCAACCAACAAAATCTCATATACATTTGCGTATGTGAGATTTTTTTTGTACCTTTGCACGCAATTTTGCGTGCG
>DEIW01000193.1:0-191 GCA_002352705.1 Bacteroidales bacterium UBA2764
ATCAGTCACGACCGCTGGTTCCTTAACCGTATTTGTACACATATCCTGGCATACGAAGGGGACGGAAAAGTGTTCTGGTTCGAGGGCAGCTACTCCGAATATGAGGAGAACAAGAAAATGCGCTTAGGCGAGGACGCTTGCGAACCCAAACGCGCACGGTACCGCGGGTTGATTGATGAATGATGGATTGA
>DEIW01000193.1:240-1066 GCA_002352705.1 Bacteroidales bacterium UBA2764
AATGATGGATTGATGGATTGATGATTGAAAATTGTTACGGCGCGTTAAGACATATATACGCCAACGGAACTTGTTACAGGACAACGAACCCGTTTTGGTAGCCTTGAGTGGCGGTGCAGACAGTGTGGCTATGCTGGATGTACTCCTCCGCGCAGGTTACCAGTGTATTGCAGCGCATTGCAATTTTCACCTGCGCGGCGCAGAGAGTAACCGTGACGAGGCTTTTGTCCGGGAACTATGCGCACAGCGAGGAGTCTGTCTGGAAGTCAAATCCTTCGAGACTCTCGCATACGCGCGCGCTCTCCATATTAGTATGGAGATGGCAGCCCGCACATTGAGATACCAATGGTTTGAAGAACTGGCTCAAGCCAAAGGTTGTCAGGCAGTATGCGTAGCGCACCACCAGAACGACCAGGCTGAGACCGTACTCCTGAACCTCAAGCGAGGAACAGGGATCCGCGGGTTAGCCGGTATGCGCCCCAAAAGTGCCAATCCCGAGGCTCCAAACGGTGTACCTGTCGTCCGTCCGCTACTATGCACCACGCGGGACTATATTGAACATTATCTGCGTGACATCCGTTCCCTCCAATGGGTGACCGACAGCACGAACAGCGACACCTCAATCTCCCGTAATGCCATACGGGAGCAGCTCAAGACCTACAGCAAAGCAGAAATTGAGCACATCGCCCAAACGGCAGAATATATGCAAGGTTACATTGATTTATTGGAGCATAGAGAGACTCGCGAAGCGGGTGTTGTTAAATTATACGAAAGCATTCGCGACTACGGGTTCGCGGAGATTGATAAGATTTACGATGCGTTGCAA
>DEIW01000193.1:1099-2834 GCA_002352705.1 Bacteroidales bacterium UBA2764
GAAGGAGGCAAGGTTTTTACCTCCAAAACGCATCAAGGTATAATAAAAAAAGGAACATTATGCGTCACTTCGGTATAATAGGAAATCCATTGAAACAGTCATTCTCGGCGAAATATTTCAATGAGAAATTTACGACATCCGGCATCGATGCCGAGTATTCATTGTACCCCACATCTGCATNNTGCAAAAGAAATGGCGGTTCAAGTCCAAAAGATGATGGACACGTTAGACGGGTTTAATGTCACCATTCCATACAAACAAGCAATCATCCCTTATCTGGACGGATTAGACGAGACTGCAGAGACCATCGGGGCTGTAAACGTAGTATGCAAGCACATCGGGTATAACACAGACTGTCTGGGATTCATGGACTCAATCCGTCCCTTGTTACGTGAATACGACCAGAAAGCTCTGGTCCTCGGTACAGGCGGTGCCTCCAAAGCAGTGTGTTACGGACTCCGGAAATTAGGAATCACTCCTACCCTTGTCAGCCGTACGCCCAAAGGAGAGATGCTGGCATACAAGGACCTCACCCAGGAGATTATGGCGGAGAACACGATTATCGTGAACTGCACCCCATTAGGCATGTATCCTGATACTAATGCCTGTCCGTCCATCCCATATGAATATATATCGGCACGACATTTGCTCTTCGATTGTATATACAACCCGGCAGAAACACTGTTCCTTCAGAACGGCAAAGCGCACGGCGCAACCATCATGAACGGATTGGAGATGCTACACGGCCAGGCAAAGGAAGCGTGGAAAATATGGAACGGGGAGAGATGATTTATGATTGATGATTTATAAGTAATACATGATATGAAACGATTATTTTTGATGCTTTTAGGAGCGTTCATGATTAGCGTAAGTTTTGCGCAAGTAGTGGAACAAGGAGAGCCGGTGTTAGTGTATTATTCGCCCAAGACAACGGTAGTGGTAGATCTGGAATACACCATTGAAAAAGACATTCCGGGTATGTACGCCCAGTACGCAGAGTCGATGATTGGTGCATCGGAAGCCGTTATGGAGAATAAAACGACCTACACCCTCAAGGAAGCACAGATACATACTTCCACCACGGCAGATTTCAACCGTGCCCATAAAGTGCTCCCCGGGAGCGGTATTCCTATGCTTCTTACCATCAACGAGAAGGGTTTGCTGACCGGTTACAACCTTCCGGCAACAAATACAGACAACAAACCGAGAAGAAACAACCTTCCTTCAGTAAATAACACCAAGCAGAATAGAAAACGCTCCTTGGTTCCTCCTTTCCCGGAGGAGGTACTGAAAGCCGCTACCCCTCTGGCGCAGGCAAATATCGTAGCCAAGCAGATTTTCCACATCCGCGAGACACGTATGTACCTGCTTAACGGCGAGGTGGAACATGCTCCTGCTGACGGCAAATCCATGGAACTCGTTCTGGCGGAGTTGGACAAACAGGAACGGGAACTGACAGAGTTATTCATCGGCAAACGTATCAAAACCACAGAACATAAGGTTGTTCGTTTTGCACCCGAGGAGAAGAAAAACATCTTGTATTTCTCGGAGGAAAACGGTTTTACCGATGCCGAGAACCTGGAGGCAAATACCGTTGTTGTAAGCGTGACCCTTCATCCCCAACAATGGGCAAACAGCGAGAAGAAAAAGAAAAACGCTGCAGTAACACCTATCGTATATAACCTGCCGGGTTCCGGAGACGTGAAAGTGTTGTATCGGGGTAATGAAATAGGCC
>DEIW01000193.1:2857-8118 GCA_002352705.1 Bacteroidales bacterium UBA2764
ATCGCACAATTAGGCATAGACATCCCTCTGCCCAAAGACTTATTCAAAGGTTCGCTGCCTTCCATTACTTTCAGCGACAAAACCGGAAATATTATTTCTATTTCGAAATGAGAAAGATAATCACCATCATCGCCCTATTAGCATGTGTCGGGCTCTCCGCACAGGAACTCAAATGTACCGTTACCATCAATTCGGACCAGATTGAAGGCTCGAACAAACAGGTGTATGAGACCCTGAAAACAGCCATTGAGGGGTACATGAATGACAACCGCTGGACGAACATGACCTATGCGGAGAAAGAACGCATCGAATGTAATATGCTTATAGTGGTTAAAGAGGTTTCGGACAACCTGTATAAATGCGAGATGACCCTTCAAAGCCGTCGTCCCGTATATGGAACCACCTACACCACTCCGCTGTTGAATTTTAAGGACAATGCCTTCAATTTCAGTTATCAGGAATACGACCGAATAGAGTACCAGCAAAATACTTTTACAACCAACCTCACAGCGATGTTGGCGTACTATTGCTACCTCATCATCGGCCATGACCAAGACAGTTTCCAACGGTTAGGCGGAACTCCGTTCTTCCAGCAGTGTGAGCAGATAGTGAGTGCCTGCCAGAGTGCCAGCATGGATAACTCCGAGCAAAAAGGATGGCTGGCTTTTGACAGTAACAGAAACCGTTACGCCTTGATTAACAATCTCTTGGACGAGGCATTCAAGAAATATCGTAATTTCTACTATGACTATCATCGTCTGGGCTTGGATGAGATGAGCGGAAATGTGACCAACGGAAGGGCCCGAATAGCCGAAGGTCTTCCTGTGCTCAAAGAAGCATATCGTGCGCGACCCGCTACATATGTCATCAATACTTTTCTGGACGCAAAGGCCGAGGAACTTGTGGATATCTTCCGCAAAGGAACAGACAAAGAGAAAAAAGATATATATGAATTGCTGACGGACATCGACCCGACCAGGCAGAATACGTATGAGCGAATTACAAAGTAAGTTGAAAGTTGAGAGTTGAGAGTTGAAAGAAGTAGGAAAGTTGAAAGTTTAAAGTTTTAAGAAATGCTCAAGCATTTACACATACAGAACTACGCGTTGATTAGTCATCTGGACATTGATTTCGGTCCGGGTTTCTCTGTGCTGACGGGTGAGACGGGCGCCGGTAAATCCATTATCCTCGGAGCTCTGGGGCTGGTGTTAGGCGCACGCGCTGACAGCAAGTCGATTACCGATGGTGAGGACAAGTGCATTATCGAGGCGGAGTTCGATGACACCATCATCCGCCGCGAGTTATATGCTAACGGAAAGAGCCGTTCGTTTGTGGATGACAGCATAGTGAGTCTGCAGGAGTTAAAGAGCCTGGCAACCAGACTGATTGACATCCATTCCCAGCATGCAAACCTGTTGATTGAGAATGCAGCCTTCCAACTGGAGGTAGTAGATGCAGTAGCTCATAACACCACGCTGTTAGAGGCTTATCAAACCGTATATGCCCGATATATGGCAGCTGTCGAGGAATGGCAAAGGCTGCAGGCTCTCGCTAAAAAAAGCCTGCAAGACGCGGATTATATTCAATACCGGTACAAGATGCTTGACGATGCGGATTTGCAGGAAGGCGAGATGGAGGAAGTGGACGCAGAACAGTACCGGTTGAGCCATGCTGAGGAAATACGTCAGGCCTTGATGACTGCGGTCACGGCGCTTAATGGAGATCCGGATGGCGGAGGAGCGATAGAAGCTCTGCGGGCATGCCGGTTGGACGAAGCAGCGCCGGAACTACAGGAACGCATTGACAGCGCGCGTATAGAGCTCCAAGACATCACCGACGAAGCGGAACGCAAACTGAATAACGTAGAGATGGATCCGCAACGACTGATGTGGGTGGAAGAACGTATAGCCGCTTTGGAGGAATTACGCCATAAGTTCAATGCCGAGACCATAGAGGAGCTGATCACCATGCGTGACGAACTGGCAGAACAGGTGAACAGAATGGACAGCTTCGATTTTGATATCGAGCAGGCACGAAAAGACATGGAGACTGAGAAAGCCCGGCTGACTGCAGCCGGCGGTGCTCTGACAAAGAGCCGTCAAGCGGTTATTCCACAAATATGCAAACAGTTGGAGAACGACCTGACACGTCTGGGTGTCGTCCACGCCAAGGTAGAACTGTCGCTCTCCCCCGCCCCTGATTTCACGGAGCAGGGCATGGATGAGGTACAACTGCTCTTTGCCGCAAACCTCAACCAGAGCCTGAGACCGGTGAGTGAAGTAGCGTCCGGAGGTGAAATAAGCAGATTGATGCTATGCGTCAAGGCCTTGACCGCCAGCACAAAAGGTCTGCCGACCATCATCTTTGACGAGATAGACACCGGCGTGAGCGGAGGCATCGCCACCCAGATGGCAGGTATCATGCGGGAAATGGCTGCCCACCGGCAGATTATAGCAATCACCCACTTGCCTCAGATAGCAGCACAAGGAGAGTGCCATTATAAGGTTTATAAAGCGGACACCGACAAGCGCACCGAGACGCATATCAACCGTCTGACAGACGAAGAACGAATCACAGAGATTGCCTCGATGCTAAGCGGAAACAACATCACGGAGTCCGCCTTACAAACGGCACAGGAACTCTTAAAGAGATGACCAAACGGTAAATGACTAAACAGTAAATGATTTTATGTTACCTTTAGCAGAAAGACTCCGACCCAAAAGTCTGGATGAATATATAGGTCAAAAACATCTGGTAGGCCAAGGGGCAATTCTCCGCCAGATGATTGAGAGCGGCAATATCGCTTCCTTCATTCTATGGGGTCCTCCGGGCGTGGGCAAGACAACCCTCGCACGAATTATCGCCCATCAACTCCAGCGCCCGTTCTATACCCTCTCTGCCGTGACAAGCGGCGTAAAAGAGGTACGCGATGTGATTGACAAGGCCAAGCGTACCGCCTCCATGAACAGCGGACTCTTTGCACCTGCTGACGGCCGAAGTCCCATACTCTTCATTGATGAGATACACCGGTTCAGCAAGAGCCAGCAGGACAGCCTTCTGGGCGCGGTAGAAGAAGGTACCATCACTCTGATTGGCGCCACTACGGAGAACCCCAGTTTTGAGGTTATCACGCCGCTTTTGAGCCGGTGTCAGGTATATGTGCTCAAGTCCCTTGACAAAACGGACCTTATGGAGTTGTTAAACCGCGCACTGACCCAAGATGAACATATCCGCTCCCTCGGGTTGGAGGTCAAAGAGACAGAGGCACTTCTGCGGTATAGTGGCGGTGACGCACGCAAGTTACTCAATATCATTGAGTTAGTAAGTAACAGTGGCGTAAAGACTATTGATAATGAGACCGTAACCAAGCAACTCCAGCAAAACCCTGTTGCCTATGACAAAGACGGCGAGATGCATTATGATATCATCTCTGCCTTTATCAAATCCGTGCGCGGCAGTGACCCGCAGGCGGCTATCTATTGGCTGGCACGGATGATAGAAGGCGGCGAGGACCCGAAATTCATTGCCCGACGGCTTGTTATCCTTGCCAGCGAAGACATTGGTCTGGCGAACCCGAATGCCATGCTTCTGGCAAACACCTGCTTTGAAGTGGTCAATAAAATAGGATGGCCTGAAGGACGGATACCTTTGGCGGAGACGACCATCTATCTGGCAACCTGCAAGAAGGATAACTCCGCTTATCTGGCTATCGACGGGGCATTGGCAAAGGTTCGCGAGACCGGCAACCTGCCTGTCCCCTTGCACCTGAGGAATGCCCCTACAAGCCTGATGAAGGACTTGGGTTATGCAGACGGATACCTTTATCCGCATGATTTTCCGGGACACTGGGTAGCCCAACAATACTTGCCGGACGAATTAACCGGAACGGTCTTTTGGAAGAAAGAATAAGTGGCAGGACTATATATACATATACCGTTTTGCAAACAGAGATGTCTGTACTGCGATTTCTTCTCCACCACCCTTTTATCACGGCGTGAAGAGTACATCCTGTCGCTGTTAAAAGAAATCGAAGAACGGCAAAACGAAGCCGGAGAAGCTATTCGCACCGTATATATCGGAGGAGGAACACCCAGCACGATGCCTATAGAATGCGTAGAGGCTATCCTGCGGAAGATAAAAAGTAACGACGTCACGGAATATACGTTTGAACTCAATCCGGGCGATGCAACGGAGGACTACCTCAGCCGGTTACGACGGGCGGGAGTGAACAGACTATCTATCGGCGTACAGTCATTTCAGGATGACCTGTTGCACCTCATCGGAAGAAGACACAACGCCCGACAAGCGAAAGAGGCAGTCCGTATGGCGCAGAAAGCCGGATTTGACGATATATCCATTGATCTGATGTACGCTTTGCCTACCCAGACTATGGACCAATGGAAAGCGGATATCCGCACCGCCCTTTCGCTCCACGTACAACATCTCTCGTCCTACGGACTGATGTACGAAGAAGGCACAGTAATGACACGTATGCGGGACCAAGGGGCGATTACGGAGACGGACGAGGAGACTGAAAACGCCATGTATGACTATCTCTGCGCACGGCTCGAAGAGGCGGGATGGACTCATTATGAAGTCAGTAATTTCGCACTGCCCGGTTATGAGGCCCTGCATAACAGCAGTTATTGGGACGGTACCCCATATATCGGTGTAGGAGCCGGGGCACATAGTTATATCGGCAGGGTACGGAGTTGGAATCCCGCGGATCTGGAGGCATATATTCGCGGCATGGAAGACGGCTCATTGGTACGGGAGAGTGAAACGCTCACCGACCGGGACCTCTACAACGAGCGGATCATGTTGGGGCTGAGGACGAACAAAGGGATCCCCTTATCGGACGTAAACGTCCGTAATGGTCACGAAATGGTCACGAAAATGACAGTCAAAGACCAGTTGTTACGCATTACAGAGGACGGCAGGTTAGTCGCCACACAAAAAGGATTGCACGTATTAAATAGAATAATTGAAGATTTGATGATATGAATAAAAAGAGTTGGTATAAACCGTTTCTGATTTGGTTTTGGAGCCTCTATTTCGGAGGATTACTGTTGGTTTGGTTCGTAATTTGGTTGATTACGAAAGGCGCATTGGGTTACCTGCCGCCGTTGGAGGAATTACAGAACCCGAAGAACACTTTTGCCAGTGAGATTATCTCGGCGGATATGCAGTCTTTAGGACGTTATTACCGCTATGAAAACCGTGTTGGCGTGCAGTATACGGATCTCTCACCGAACCTGATT
>DEIW01000035.1:0-2027 GCA_002352705.1 Bacteroidales bacterium UBA2764
TTCCGCGTCTGTTCAGGCACGTCGTGCCGCTATGGCGCACCTTGTGTTCAACCTCTTTGGCGTGTTCTGGGTTCTGATTGTCTTCCGTTGGTTTGTCGGGGGAATATGCCAACTATGGGGAGTGGATTTCACACCGGGTTTGCCGTCCGATGTGTCTCCGGACAAACTGAATGCCGTGCTGGCTACCTTCCACACCACATTCAACGTGACGAACACCATGATTCTGATATGGTTCGTGCCGTTGTTAGAGAAACTGGTAACCATTATTATCCCGTCGAAACCGGAACAGAAAGATACGGACAGCCAGTTGCGGTTTATCTCCGGCGGCCTTATGTCCACCTCTGAGCTCTCAATATTGCAGGCATGGAAAGAAGTACATGTGTTTGCCGTCCGTACGCAACGTATGGTGGGCATGATTCATGATCTTTATCATGAAGAAGATGATACCCAGTTTACCAAAATCTTCTCGCGCGTGGAGAAATACGAAGGTATATGCGACCGCATGGAGTATGAGATAGCGCAGTACCTGAACCAAGTGGCTGACGGCCGTTTGTCCGACCAATCCAAACATGAGGTACACAAGATGCTCCGTATTGTGAGTGAATTAGAATCCGTAGGCGATGCCAATTACAACCTGTCCCGATTTATCCGCCACAAGCATGACGACCATATCAAGTACACTGAATATCAGGATAAAAATGTGGAAATGATGATGTATCTGCTTAATGGGGCAGAGGCAAAGATGGTCAACGCATTGGAGCAAGTAAATATCACCGATGATGAATTCCTTGAGATGACGAACATGGAGAACGAAATCAACAATTTCCGCGATGAACTCAAGACGCAGAACATGCAGCATATTACCGAGAAGGAATATGACTACACCACCGGCGTCAACTATATGGATATCATCCTTGAATTAGAGAAGATGGGCGACTATATCATCAATGTAGAGGAAGCCATTTATGAGCATAAACACGACAAATAAATTCAATTAAAATACACTATTAAATAACAAGTAGCATATGAAGAATAATGTGATTGCAGGCGCTTTAATCGCCTTGGGATTATGCCTTGGAGGCATGTTTGTTTATCTTGGAATTAACAACTTTGCAGCAAAAGACCGTGCCGTTTCCGTAAAAGGCCTTAGTACACGTGAGGTAGAAGCGGATTACGCAGTATGGCCTCTTTCTTTCGGGTGGAACGGAAACGATCTGCCAGCCCTTTATTCTCAACTGGAGAAAGTGAGTGAGCGCGTAAAGAAACATCTGCTCTCTTTGGGGTTCGAGGAATCGGATATCCGTCAGGGTTCGATTTCTGTATCTAACAACTGGGAGAACTATTATGGTGATCGTCGTCCGGAGTACAGATATACGCTGTCTACTTCGCTTATCGTATCGACCGACAAGGTACAGCTTGTCGTAGCCAGTCAAGGAAAAGAGGCAGACCTGCTCAAAGAGGGTATAATCGTAACTTCCAATAAATGGGATTTGGATTACCAGTATAACGGTCTTCCCGAACTAAAGCCGGCGATGATAGAAGAAGCAACGCGTAATGCACGTGCCGTGGCTCAGAAGTTTGCAGATGATGCTCAATGTTCGCTTGGTTCTATCCGTCGTGCAAGTCAAGGTCAGTTCTCTATAGAACCGGATGAATACCAGCCATGGGTAAAGCACGTACGTGTAGTGACAACCGTTGACTATTTCTTGGACTAAAATACCGGTAGTCTGCCGAAAGGCGTAGAGAGGTATTAGAATAATCCTAAACGTCTAATCAGGCGCAGTAAACAAGTAGGAATTAATAATATAATAAAGCACAATACCTGCCAGAAAACGGTGGGTATTGTTGTTTTGCTCCTTCCGTTGAAAAGCGCCCGAAGAGCTCTGCGAACTAAAGTTTCAGGGCTGACAATAATTCCTAAACATTTGCCGATTTTGGTATAAACAGGTTTGATAGAGTACAGCCCTGTATCTACCGCTCCCGGACTTACATTCGTGACATAAACTCCATAAGGTTTTGATTCTATA
>DEIW01000035.1:2033-16941 GCA_002352705.1 Bacteroidales bacterium UBA2764
GGGTAAAATGAGCGAGAAAGGCTTTTGTTCCTCCGTATGTCCCAAGCCGTTGTGCCGCCATCTTAGAAGTAACAGAACAAACATTAAGAATATATCCCTTGTGCCGTTCACGCATATCCTTTCCAAACAGGTAGCATAGCATAGCCGGCGTGTACATATGCAGATTCATGATTAGCGAGGTAAAGGCTTCACTGTCATCCAAGATATCGCGGTCATGATATACGCCCGCATTATTAACAAGCACTTCAACCTCCATATCTTGAGCACAAGCATAGTCGTATAATTCCCGTGCGGAAGATTGTTGCCCCAAATCGAGAATGAGACCTGTTATCTTAAGATCCGGATAGTCATTTCTCAGTTTTGCAGCACAATCATGGATAGACTCTTCGTTACTGACGATAAGCAAGTTATATCCCCGAGCCGCTAATTGGCGGGCAAACTCTGCTCCTATACCAGACGAAGCTCCGGTAACAATGGCGAAATGAGTATTCATAGTCAGTTCATAATTTTAACCATTGAAGAAGTGCGTCCATATTCGGGAATACTTTATCTGCTCCTTCTACGGATAATTCAGAGTCTGACAGAATGCCGGTATTTACAGCAATAGTGAATAATCCGGCTGCTTTCCCAGCCCGAACACCGAGAGGGGCATTCTCCACAACATAACATTCTGATTTGTCAAACCCGGACCGTTCCCATGCTTTGAGGTATGGTTCCGGATTCGGTTTCCCGTATTTCACATCGTAAGCCGTGATAATCCCGGAGAAAATTCCAGGGAAGGTATCGTTCAGTTTATCAAGCAACGAACGCTGCCCAGATCCGGTAACCACCCAGCATTGTACACCTTTTGAGTGCAGATAATCCAGTACTTCGCGAATCCCGGGAATGAGTTCGGGTAGTTTGCCTCCCGTCAGTCTGTTGAAATGTGCAGATTTTGCAGCATATACCGCTTCTATTAATTCTTGCGGAGCCTCGTTATGATGGATAAGTTTGTAAGCTTCAGCAATCACGGAGGCGCCGGTACGTCCTTCATTCCTGTAAGTCTGCTCTGCAGTGAAAGGCATGCCGTTTTCGGTCATTGCCAGTTCCCATGACTTGGCATGGTAAGGCATCGAGTTAAAGAGCACTCCGTCCTGGTCAAAAAATACAGCTTTAGGAAGTTTCCGTCTTTCTCCGAATATGCGACTGCCGATACGTATCATATTTGCTCCGCATTTGAGTGCTATCGGGTAATCATCACTCATTCCGAATGACATAATTCCCTCCCTGCTTAGACTGCGAACGGCTTTGAAACAGCGTGTGATTTCATCTTCGTCATCCGTATTCGTAGCCATTGTCATATATCCAAGGATGTGAACGTTCGGGTATTGAAGCGGTTGCAGGGACTCAATATCTTCAGGAGCAAAGCCGGTTTTTGTCTCTTCTTTAGCTACATGTACCTCTATTAAAACATCCTGAATATAACCTTGTTTTCCGGCTTCTGTATTAATCGCCTCTAAGAGATGTACCGAGTCAACCGATTGGATAAGATATGGGCGTAACTTTAGCAGATCGCGCACTTTATTGGACTGTAGATGACCGATAAAATGCCAATGAATGTCATTGGGTAGCTGAGTAATCTTGCGTTGAAGTTCTTGTACCCGGCTTTCTCCAAAATGCCGTTCTCCGGATTCGTATGCAGTACGAATTGCTTCAACCGGCTGGAATTTGCTGACACAGACTAATACAACTCCATCAGGAATTTGAGTTCGTATTTCCCTTATTGCTTGAGCGATTCCAACCATTGGATATACGGATTTATATATCGTTCTTTCTTCTCCGGGTAAACAGTTTGCAAATCAACCATTATGCCAGTTTCATACACATTTGCCAACTCATCATTAATTGCATTGCCAAAGAAATGTATATCGTTTGTCAAATTTAGATAAGCGGAGAACATAGGTGGAATTATCGCCCCTTGCTCACGGATGGCATGCTGTAGAATATGATAATTTGCTTGTGCGTCCTCTCCCTCGAAAGGAGTTTCTATTTTTTGCAAAGGCAATTCGTGGTAGGGTTTGAACAATCCTTGTTCTCCTCTGTGATAACGATCCAGATAGGCGTATATCAGTTCACGTGCCATCGCATTGTAATCCGGATAAATGGTTACTTTCCCGATCATCCACCTCAACTTCGGATGATTATGCATGATAGCCCCTATGCCATCCCAGATGTTATCTAATGCAAATAGTGCTTTTACTCCCATTTCTCGCTTTTGGTACATGGGTTGTACGAAAGCACGGCCAAACTCTATTGTATTAGGCAAGTAGTCACGAATGAATCGCTCGGAATAATGGAACAGGTGAGCCGATGTGATATATGGCTGACCATCTCGTATTTCTGCATCAGACCCGAAAAGATACCGGTATCCGCCTACAATTTGTTCATGTTCTGAGTCCCAAACGATAAGTTGATGGTAAGGTTTAGCCATGGTGTCCATATCATCGATGTCCATCTCACGGCCGGTAGCACCACCGCCATCACGATAACTGATTTCGCGTAAACGAGCAATCTCACGCATTACATTAGGGCATTCATGTGCGGTAATGTCATATATGAGATTGTCCGCTTTGTTACTTGGACGAAGTAAACGACCTTCTAATTCTTTAATAAGTAAAGACCGTTCAACAGGAGGAATTATTGTTTCCATATACAACTGATTTTACACGTTGAGCCCATTCTTTGGGGCTTTGGGTACTATCAAAAGTGGAGTAGGGAATAGGAGGCAATACATGCACCCGAAAATGTTTGCCATGTGCTCCATACATCTCATCCACCAGATATAACATCTCAATATTGAGTTTTATATGAAGTATTTTACGGATATATGCTAAAACATAAAAGAATTTGCTGTTTTTTCCTTCGAAATAGATTGGAATAATGTCACGTTGGTATTCTTTTGCCCGCTGGATAAAATTCTTCTGCCATTCCAAGTCACATATTTGCCATTTCCCGTCAATGTGCTGCATGCGGCTGCAAGCACCGGCAGGAAAGGTCAGTACATCGCTCTCAGATTCCCACATCCGTTTTTGTTCTAATGCTTGTTCCTTGCTTAATTTGCCTACTTTACTTACGGGTGCCCACAATCCCGCAATGGGTTCCATATGCATCAGCAAATCATTTACGATTACTTTCAGCGGACGTTTTCTGGCACCGCAGTCATGAATCATCTGGGCTATAATCATTCCATCCAAGCCTCCTAACGGGTGATTGGATACGAATATGACAGGTTGGTCGTTTTGCGGGATATTTTCTATCCCTTCAATAGAAGCAGAGCACCCCAATTCTTCATCTAAAACCAAACGAATAAACTCATAATCACGCTCCGTTGTATGTTTGCGTAAAAATGTATTCATTTGTTTCAAATGAGTAATACGTTCCAAATACCGGATTATAAATTCCGGTACATGAGCGTTAGGGGCTTTTCGTTTTAAAACGGCTCGTATGTCTAATTGCAAAGGCATTATTTGACAGCTCTTAATATATCCATTATCGGCGATTTGGCGACTGAGATTATCTCGCAATCTATTGAACTGAGATATTGCTTGAGCGCATATACTGCATCATTAAGTGTATTAGCTTGTGCTAATACGGCTACAGATTTGCGGGTCTCTTTTTCTCCGTCAATAGTTATCATCTCTACGCGTGCTTTGTACCAGTACTCACTGCCTTCATTTGGGAAAATATCGAAATACTGCACTTTCTTGCAACTGGCTACTTCACAGTCACCGAAGATAAAAGGTTTTATCTCCTCCATCAATCGGTTTTCCACATCGGCGCAGTTAACTCCTTCCACGAGATACGTCTCTTTTACTTTTCCGGGGTTATCTTCACCCGTTTGACGCTCATAATTAACTTTAATTTCGTAAAATAACATATGTTTGTAATTTAAAATATTAGTTCTGCAATATCCAAGGCAGTCAATTTTCCTTGAGGCATGGGACGGATAGTACCACTCCATAGAAGAACCGGAGAGCTTGGATTATCGTCAATAACGTTATCGGTTGCTTGCTTGTCATTCTGCATCAGTTTCCAACATGGCTGCAGCATGAATACTACATCTCCTGTGTGTCTTTTGCACAAAGATGAATTGAGTATAGGATAACGTAAGGCTTCATAGTTTGGCATGGCTATTTGTACTCCCTCAAATTCCATCAGGAAATTAGCAACTTGTCGTTGAATAGTCTCCAAACTTAAGCGTTTTTGTTCAATTAGTGTGCGATTCAGGAAAATAGATTGCCCATACCCGCCATCAACCCATCGTTCATGACCATATAAAGCCATCAAATATGTTCCTGTCAGAGCGGCAGCTCGGTCAACATTAAACTGCTGTACGGGCATGTGAATATCCGCCAGAGTTTGTTCATCTGTACCTAATATAGGACGACCGATAATTAATATCTGGTAATTGGGTTTTCCTATTCTGCGGTCCAGTTGTTCCATAAGGAAACCTAAGTCTTGGTTTAGACGAAGATACATATCTTCATGCTCTGCGCTGGCTATGCGGTCGGAATGGGCAGNNCGTATGCGGCGGTGCCGGAATGGACGAAAGCGGTATTGATCGTATCCGCCCTGGCTATGCGGTCGGAATGGGCAGAAGGACTTAGGGTGTTGAGTTGAAGCATTAGCAAATCAGGCGTTGCGTCAGTGCCTAATTTCTCAGCCTGCTGCAAAGCAAGTGCTAATTCGATTACCAGTGTGTTGGCTTCTGGAGAACGGGGTAATACATTGGCTACATCGTATGAGAATCCTTTCTTGCGTTCTTGTTGGGTAGGGGCATTGTAAGCAGGTATATCCATTCTGGGAAGCCATATACGAGCTGATAATGTGTTTATACGACCGCTCTGGTTTTGGCTATATGCAACCGACGGGAGTCCTTCGCTATAAGCTGCCGTTGTTACCCATTGTTTTTGCTCTGCATCCAACCAACAACAGGCATTAGCGGAATGCCCGGCTAAGAGTACTGTTGTTACCGGATGTATTCCTACTGCGTATATTTTGGCGTTAGGATGTTGCAAACGCATTTTATCTGTCAGAGTAGGCGACAATAGCGCACGTGGGGATATATGTTGTTTGAAGCCTATGCCTTGTACTGATTCGTCTTCTAACATGTCGTGAAGATGCCTGTCGCGCCGTTGGAAGTACTGGTCCATGGTATAACCATGACGATCCGGACTTTCTCCTGTTAGTAAAGTGGCTGTCGTTTCATTGCCTCCATATACCAAGTGAGGATAATATACAGATGTCTGGAAGGCTTCTTCGCTCAGTGTCCGTAGACCGCCTTGTTGCCAATAAGGACGAAGCATCGTGAGATTCTCAGTCGTCAAACCATCCACTACTGCCACAACGGTCAAGCGTGGTGAAGCTATTGAGAGTATGGGGAAAATACTGGCAATCAGTGTAATATATAAATAAGTCTTGCGCATAAATGTGTCAGGGGAATAAGGAATAGTCTCCATCCGAAACCTACCAAGGGGTGGCACGAAAAGAATGTAAGAAATG
Organism: Bacteroidales bacterium UBA2764; assembly: GCA_002352705.1. Lineage (GTDB taxonomy): Bacteria > Bacteroidota > Bacteroidia > Bacteroidales > Paludibacteraceae > Colicola. The sequence goes on from DEIW01000035.1 coordinate 7,575, forward strand.
CTACAATCAAAAGTAATACCAGAAATGGAATACCGGCGGCAAGTTCTACCCACCAACTCCATTTCCCGCGAATACGGTCTATAATACTCATTGCCAATACAGCAAGAAAATATAGTACCAAACCGAGTTCCCAAGTGGCATACCATGGTGTATGGATTGCCTTAAAGGAGCCAACGTCACTGTGTTTTATCAAGCGGGTGCCGTCCAAGGTATGAGCATACTGAAAATAATACATAAGTTCTTCAGGGAGGAACAGTCGTTGCTCACTGGTCATCGGACGGTCTGCTTTAGGACCGAACAACAGGTTGATACCTGCATTTGCCCAAGTGTGTCGTCCTGTGTAATGACGAATAAAATGACGGTATGTCTCACCGGTATAGCCTTCATAATCTGAGATAATGGAATCTCCTAAAGCGCTCTTAATCAATTCGTAAGGGCGTGTAGCACAATTATCGAAGACAAAATTGTATAGGTATTCACGGTATTCCGGTTTGTAGTTAATAAGTAATGCGTTCCATATGGACTCCCGTTGCTTAGGAGTAAGGTTTAGTATTTGCTCATATACCGGGCGATTTTCGATTTCGTAATCATATAAAAACCAAGGAGTCGATGACGCCCCGAGCTGATACCATGTTTCTCCCTTGATAAACTTCCAATAAAAGTGGTCTGTGTTAAAATCAAAAATACCGTAGTTGAAAGTAATATCTATTGCGTTGATTGAATCGAATACACGCAGAGCGGTATGTCCGTAGCGTTCATATAATTCTGTGCCCGGGGTGCATGTAATAAGAGATATCTGGGCACCATCACTAAGTGGTTGTGCTTTTGTCCATGCACTGATGGCTAAGAATAAACAGATAATATGGAGGTATAGTCTATGCTGCATACTGATAAATACAATAAGGGAGGAAAATGCACGCTATACCCAGTAACCATCCGGCACTCACTTGATCCGGAGTATGCGCATGCAGGCCCACACGCGCGTACATTAAAATAGCAGAGAGCACGAAAAGAAAAGCTACCAAACCCCATGAAGGCATACTGGAGACTCCCATATAATAACACAATACTCCTCCTGTTAAGCCGCCCAATCCCGTTAAATGTGCACTGATCTTCCACCTGCGATTAATAATAGCAATCAGACCGATGGCAATCGTGGCACCTATAGTGATGAAGTCAATAAACAAGGGCGCATGGAGAATGGATATCATTAAGTAGCTCCAAAACGCAAAACCGAACAGGGTGTAGATATAGGGCATAGTGCGCTCTCCGGAGTCTGCTATCTGGAGGTCGGAGACTACGCCTTGTCGGATAAGAATCCAAATGGCGGTAATAGGGAGAACGCTTGTTAAAATAAATGTACCGATGATAGCAACTAACAGCCATACCGTTGGTACTGGGATGGAACGGGACAAGGCATAACAAAACAAGGCGGTACCATAGGTAGGTATTAAAAGCGGGTAGAGTATAATACTCAAAGCCTTGGCTGATATGTTTAGTATCCGGTTCATAATGTCTTGCGCATGCGGGCCACGGGTATGTCTAACAGATCGCGATATTTGGAAATAGTGCGTCTGGCAATAGGATAGCCGTGTTCTTTCATCAAACTTACCAACTGGTCGTCCGTTAGCGGATTACGTTTGTCTTCGCTATTGATTAACTCTTGTAGGATTTTCTTGATTTCACGGGTTGATATTTCATCTCCTTCCGCGTTTACCATTGATTCGGAGAAGAAATATTTCAGAGGATAGATGCCGAAACGGGTTTCTACGTATTTGCTGTTACTTACGCGAGAGATGGTAGATACGTCATAACCTGTTCTGTCCGCTATATCTTGTAATATCATCGGTTTGAGACTGGTTTCTTCTCCGTCAAGAAAGAATTCATATTGAAAACGCAAGATAGCCGTCATGGTTTTCATAAGAGTCTCATTACGCTGTTGTATTGCGTCTATGAACCAACGGGCAGAGTCCAGTTTTTGCTTGATAAACTGAGTGGCTTTGCGTGTCTCTTCGTTTTTGGGCATGGATGAGTAATTGGCTAACATATCGCTGTACTCGCGACTCACATGCAATTCCGGTATATCTCCGGTATTTAATACTACAAACAACTCTCCGTCACGTTCTTCTATGCTGAAATCCGGGATAATTGTCTCGCGTTGAGTCTCATATACGGAACCGGTAAAAGCGTTGGCGGGTTTTTGGTTAAGATGGATGATTTCTTGTACTGCAGCTTGAAACTGCTCGTCTGAACATCCGATTCGTTGTATTATCTTGTCAAAATGATGCTTCGAAAATGCATCAAAATGATGTTCTAATATCGTCATAGCCAAATCGATACTTTCTGTATGAGGTTTACGCCGCAATTGGGTCAATAGGCATTCTTGCAAATTGGCACTCGCTATACCGGGGGGATCGAATTGTTTGATTTGACGTACTATATCCTCCATCTCCTCATCTGTGACGGACAACTGCTCTTGGAACATCAAATCATCTACTAATTGTTCTGTCGTGCGCCTGAGATAACCGTCATCATCGATATTTCCCAATACCCATTTCGCAATATGGCGTTGGGGTTTGGTCATGTTGGTCAAATATACTTGGGCTTTGAGTTCCTCTATCAGACTGCTTCCTCCGATAATAGGCACTTCGCGTCTGTCTTCATCAGTCGGACTATTTTGTTGGCGGAGCATATAACTGGGCGTTTCATCGTCTGAGATATATTGCTCGTAATTAAACTCATCGTTCTGTAACGGATCACGTTGGCGGCCTTCATCATAGCCATCCTCTGTGTAACCGTCCTCGTAGGCATCATAATTATCGGTTGGATCCAATGACTCCGTTTCATCTCTGCCTTCTTCCAATGCGGGGTTTTCTTGTAGCTCCTCATTGATGCGTTTACTCAACTCAATAGAAGGTAATTCAAGCATTCGAATGACTTGAATTTGAGTAGGCGACAGTTTGGCTGTCTGAGCCAGTGTTTGATTGAGACCGATCTTTTGCATGATTATTTGAGTATTTCCAGGATGTTCGAGGTGATATAGTTTAATTGTTCTTCATCAAGCTCCGTGTGCATAGGCAGTGACAATACGCATCCTGCCAACCGCTCGGCTACAGGAAAATCACCGTCTTTGTATCGCGAATCCAGATAGGCTTTTTGTTGATGGAGAGGAACAGGGTAGTATATCATAGCCGGAATGCCGCGTTCTGACAACTGCTCGCGTAACCGGTCTCGGTCGTATCCCACTACCCGCAGGGTATATTGGTGAAAGACATGAGTGGAATTTTTCTGATGACCCGGAACCAGTATCTTGGGGTGATTGGCAAAAGCTTTGTCATAATAGGCTGCTGCTTTCTGACGGGCGGTGATATAGGCGTCAAGATGAGGCAGTTTGGCATCTAAGACAGCTGCCTGAATACTGTCTAAACGGCTGTTGACGCCAATCATATCATGATGATAGCGGACTACCATACCATGGTTGGCTATTGCACGCAGCCGAGCGGCTAATTCGTCATCATTGGTAAAGATGGCGCCGCCGTCTCCATAGCACCCTAAGTTCTTGGAGGGGAAGAAACTGGTACAGCCGATATCGCCCATCGTGCCGGCTTGTTTGCTCTCTCCGTTGGAGAATGTATAACGGGCGCCTATTGCCTGGCAGGCGTCTTCTACAATATATAAATGATGTTCTTTGGCCAATTTCATGAGTTCTTCCATATTGGCGCACTGGCCAAACAGATGAACTGGAACAATGGCTTTGGTACGGGGAGTGATGGCGCGGCGAACGGCATCGACATCCATATTCATAGTGTCCCAATCGACATCTACCACTACCGGAGTCAGACCTAATAACGCTACTACTTCTGCGGTCGCGATGAAGGTGAAAGTGGGAGTGATAACCTCATCGCCCGGTTTCAGACCCAGTCCCATTAGGGCTATTTGAAGGGCGTCTGTTCCGTTTCCTACGGTGATAACATGTTTCGCTCCTGTATAGGCCTCCAAATGGGTTTGGAATGCTGTTACTTTGGGACCTTTGATAAAGGCGGCGGCTTCTATTACTTCCTGAATGCCCGCATCTATATCCTGCTTTATATGTTGATATTGGGTCTGCAGGTCAACCATTTGAATCTTTTTCATTGTTGTACTAATAAGAATTCAACAATGCCCGGGTACGCCCAAGCTCCTGTGATATTTGGATTGGTATAATGTAATTCTACGTCTATTTTGTCTTTCCGTTCCGGAGAATAGGTGCATTGCGCATGGATGTCCTGCGCTTGTACAGTATTAAAATGACTGATCCCTACGCGTACACTGACTTCTACTTCGGGTGGAAACAGGCGTATGGAATAGCCTTCCGGAGTTCCGGTTACATGTAGCGGAAGAGTGAATTTCTTTTCGGTAAAACGTTCTGTTACAATGCGTAAATCTACACTGTCTTGCTCTCCGCGCATACCCTCCGGAATTTGCAATGCCAAGCGCAATTGCAAAGTGTCCGTCACATCTTGGAACTCTAATTCCTCTGTATAAATGGTATCAATGGCGCGCAGGGCTTTGTCTTGACCGTATATCTTCAGATGAGTGGTACTCAACTGAGGGGCGCCTACCATTTGATATTCATTGGCAAGTTGAATGTCTCCCTTAAAAACAACGGCTACGCTTTTCTCCTGCTCGGTGAAATATGAACAAGATATTTCTTCAGGTGAGGTCTCTATCAGACGGCTGGTGCCTTGAAGAATGTCACTGATACTACGCCTCAGAATATCGGAGGGGACATGAATAGTCCCGCTACTCCCGTGAATATAGGGGTGCAAATCAATCGTCAGATGAAGAGGTTCACGGAAATAGGTGTTTAGCCGTGCTCCGGCATCGCGTACTTCTATCAGAACGGTATCCGGCAATCCCGGGGCTCCTAAACCGATGGAACCCGGCTTTCCCGTATATTGTATTTGAACGGGAACGCGCGTGTTACGCACGGACTGCATCGCATGGCCGAACCACATCATGGCGGCTAAAACGACGAAGAGCAGGAATGTTAGAATTTCTTTACGCACTGGTGTTAATCAGAAATTTTCTTCTTCTCTTCTTGTTGAGCATCTGCTGCGTCTGCGAAGACGCTCTCTTTGCTGACTTTGATGGTTACATCTTTGGCGATAGTGATGATGAAAGTGTTCTCCTGTACTTCCTTGATCTCACCGTATATTCCGCCGGCGGTAACTACCTTATCGCCTTTTTTCATGCTCTCGCGTTGTTTCTGTAATTCTTTCTGACGCTTTGTTTGAGGCCGGATCATAAAGATATAAAATACAACGAAAATAAGGATCATCATGACCCAGAATGACCATTGATTACCTGCTGCTTGACCGGCAGCTGCGTCTGCTTGTAATAAAATTAAATTTAACATATCTGTAATTATTTAAGTGTTAACGCTTTTATGCATGTTCCTTGGTGTTTCAAATCACGAAGGATTTCGGTTAATATTCCGTTGATGAACATATAACTCTTGTCTCCGGAATACTCTTTGGCTAACTCGATATATTCATTCATCGATACGGTTAGGGCGATGTCCTCGAATTCCGTAATCTCTGCCAAGGCTGTCTCCAGAATTATTCGGTCCATGTAAGCGATTCGGTCTGCCTCCCAGCCTTTTAAATGAGTATTGATGAGTTCCTCGTAGTGCGTATGGTTTGCCAAAGCTTTTGCCAATAGAGACTGCGCGAATGTATATTCATCTTCGCTGTCGAACATCTCCAGCAATGGAGTCTCCGGAGTGCTGTCTTCTTTGAATCGCTTGATAGTCTTGATCACGTAACTGATTACTACGTCGGAGTCCGTGGTCCAGTTGGCTTTGTCTAACACCACCTCCATCTCGTCCAATGCTTCGTATAGTCTCTCGCTGTTGGTCAGTAGATGCTGGTATATCTGGCGCCATACACGTTTGTCGTCTTCATAGGTGCAGGTGGCCATGGACATATATTGGGTGTAGAATTCGCTTTCTGTCAACTCACGGTATATATCCGCTATCCATGACATGCCGCTGTCCCAGGATAAATGCTCTTCTGCCAGGCGGGAACGTAAGGCGCGGTTGTCAAAAATCTGTTGAGCCAGACGGTTCTCTACAAATCGGCGGTTGGGCTGCCATTGGGAGTGCGTCGCACGGGCACGCACAATCTGCTCTTCCAACTGGCGCTGGGCATAGGCGGTCAGTTCGTTGACGAAATCAAGCAGAATGAAATAGAGGTCATAAGTGTCTGCAAAACTCTTGGTCAGCTCCTTGCGGGCTCTGCTCTCTGTTTTATCAGAATCTTTGTAATAGGCGAACAGCGTCTGAATCACACGCGTTCTAACCATTGTTCTGTTTATCATACCTTATTTTTCTAAAAATCGCGCAAAGTTACAAAAAAATTTGCATATGTGCAAGAAATTTTGTACTTTTGCAGCGGAAATTAGAAAAATAAAGATTTTTTCTTTAAAAAACTTACAAAAATGGAGAACCAGAAGGAAGAAAGACGGGAGCAGGAAATTGTTTACAGCCGTTCCGTCAAAGCAGGTAAGCGTATCTACTACTTGGATGTTAGAAAGGCGCGAAATGAGGATTTGTATCTTTGTATTACGGAGAGCAAGCGCCGGCAGGGTGAAGAAGGTGAAACCCCTTCGTTCGAGAAACACAAGGTATTCTTGTACAAAGAGGATTTTGCGCATTTTATTGAAGGACTGCAGGATGTGATTGCATACGTTCAATCGCAGTTTGGAGAGATCGAGTCGCGCCAGGAGTGGGTGCCTGAGCCTAAAGAGAATAGCGAGCCTGAAACTGAGCAAAAGGCTCAGGAAGAAGCAGGGGAGGAGGAGCCTAAAAAGAAAGGCATCTTCGGCATCTTTAAGTAATTCCGTAATGGAATAAGAAAGCGGCTCAATAATCTACTTGGGTTTTACCTCAGGAATGTATCGATAATTGATTCCGCTACTTCAGATTTGGATAGCAACGGCAGTTCTTTCGAATTGCCGTCTGCTGACAGCAGCGATACGCGATTGGTGTCTACGCCAAACCCCGCACCCTCTTCGCGAAGGGAATTCAGCACTATAGCGTCTAAGTTCTTGCGCTCTAACTTGGAGAGCGCATTTGTTTTTTCGGCTTCGGTCTCCAGGGCAAAACCGATTAGTCGTTGCCCGGGCTTCTTGTTTTCGCCCAGGCTATGGGCGATGTCGGGATTGAGAGACAGAGAGAGAGTCATAGATTCTTGACCGGCTCTCTTTTTTATTTTTTCTGTTGAAATTTCGGTTGCGCGGAAATCTGCTACGGCTGCGCATAGAATAGCGCTGCTCATCTGCGGCCATGCCTCCATACAGGCGTTATACATCTCTTGTGCGCTTAGGGCATCTATCCTGCGGATCCTGCCGTAGGGGTTGAGTAGGGGAGCGCTCATAGATCCGCAAACCATGGTTACTTCTGCTCCGCGACGGGCACAAGCGTGAGCTAATGCCACGCCCATTTTCCCGGTCGAATAGTTGCTGATAAACCTCACGGGATCTATTTTCTCCTGAGTCCCGCCGGCGGTTATCAGTATGCGTTGACCGGCTAAAGTCTGAGGGGCCAAGGCATACTCAATGGCTTCCTGCAGCACCTCTACCTCAGGCATGCGCCCTTTCCCGCTCGTTCCGCAGGCTAATACTCCTTCATCCGGGTCCAGAACAGAGACGTTTTGCCATCCGCGGATAGTCCGCACTGCCTGCTGGATAGCGGGGTTTTCCCACATCTTGTCATTCATCGCCGGTGCGATGATGACAGGCTTGCGGGCAACGCAGGAACAAATAGTGGTGGTTAACGCATCATCGGCTATGCCGGCTGACATCTTGGCAAGGATATTCGCCGTCGCCGGAGCTACTATCATCGCGTCGCACCATTCCGGCAGAGAGATATGCTCGGTGGCATGCGCATTAATAGCGGCGAAAACATCGGAATAGACTGCGTGACCGGAGACGGTCTGAAGTGTCAGTTCGGTGACGAACTCCAACGCATTGCGGGTGGTCGCTACGCGCACTTCGGCGCCGCTTTTGACTAATGAACGAATCAATTCCGGTATTTTATACGCCGCTATTCCGCCGCTGATACCGATAAGGATATGTTTGCCAGTTAAAGACATGTCTTTCGACCTTTGTCTTTCGACTTTCGACTTTCGACTTTCGACTACTTCAGCGCCTCGTCTTTGTTGCCAGTGCGATATACCAGTTCGCCGTCGATGAACTCCTGGGTGGCCATCAGAGTTGCTTTCGGCAGACGCTCGTACTGGCGGCTGATTTCGATTTGCTCTTTGTTCTCAAAGGTCTCATCCAGAGTGTCCTGAGGAATAGAGAAATCCTGCAACTTGGCGTCTAATTCTTTTTTGATTCCGGCGCTGATCTGGTTGGCACGTTTGGCGATGATTGCTACGGTCTCATACACATTACCTACCGGCTCCGTCAACTGGTTGATGTCGCGGGTAACAGTGTTCTTGGGGGCTTTTGAATTTTTGTAATCCATATCTTAATCTTTTGTTATTTTACGTATGTTCTGGAGCATTTTCTCTGCCTCTTTGCGATGCTTGGAATCCGGAAACTCCGTTACGAAATTGTAGTATTCGTCTTGCGCGTCGCGGGCACGCTCCATTTTCTTTTCTTCAAAGGAATGAACCATCTGCTGGTATTTCGACTGCATGATTAACCAGTTGAAATCCTCCTGGTATTTGTTGCTGGGGTAGTTCTTCAGCGCATTCTTCGATACAATCTCGCAACTCAGATAGTTGTTCCCTAAATACGAACCGAGGTTATAGTATAACTGCGCGCTTTTGAGCTCTTTGTAGGCGAGTTTGTCGAACAACTCGCTCATCTCCTCATAAGCCTGGGTGGCATAAGGGCTCTCCGGATATAGCTCCACAAAGGTCTGGAAGGCCTCTATGGCGTTTTTGGTGATTGTCTGGTCCAAACGGGCGTCCGGAGAATTCAGGTACTGGCAATGACCTATCTGGAAATACGCCTCGGTGGCATATTTGCCCTTGGGATAGTTGCGAATATATGCCTGATAGTAATCCGTGGCGGATTCATAGTTCTTCTGACCCATGTAGCATCGCGCCAGATAGGCTAACACATCCTCGGAGCGCTCGGTTCCCTTGTAATACGAAGATACATCGTCAAGCAAGGTCTGGGCTTTGACGTATTGCTTGTTGTTGAAATACATCAATGCCGCCTGATACTTCTCTTCCGGATCTCGTGATTTCAGCAACCGCTGGTAGTCTCCGCAACCCGTGAGTACTACAATCAACAATAATATGAATAGCCCTTTTCTGCGCATTCTAATGAAATAGCCTGCAAAATTACTGCTTTTTTTTGAATTATGCAA
>DEIW01000181.1:0-177 GCA_002352705.1 Bacteroidales bacterium UBA2764
TATGGCTACTGCTTTGAAAAGTAAATCCTTTCAACGTAATTTACTGCTAAGCATCGGTGGTGTGTTTCTGCTCTTTGCTATATGCTTTAGCGTATATCAGTATAAGCGTGAAAAGGAGTATAAAATTGATATTCTTCATTCACGACTGCAGATGTACAACTATGAGATGGTGCAGAC
>DEIW01000181.1:331-9913 GCA_002352705.1 Bacteroidales bacterium UBA2764
TTGCGAGAGGGCAGTGGCTACGATATCAAACGTATGTCACAGTCTACTCACGAGACCTACTTCTATTCTGCAACTCGTTTCGGCGATATGATTGTTCGTGCTGCCGTACCCTATTCTGCAGAGCTGACCCGATCATTGCAGGCAGACTATACTTTCATCTATTTTTCAGGCGTTCTCACCCTGTTGCTGAGCATCGTGCTCTACTATATCACTCACCGTATCAGCCGACACATTGGTTATTTACGCGAATTTGCCGTGAAGGCCGAGGAAGGTGAGGAGCTTGACCACGAACTGGAGCGAAGGCTGCCAGATGACGAATTGGGTGATATCAGTCACACTATCATCATGTTGTATTGGAAACTACGTCATTCGGAAGAAGAAAAAGTGCGTATCAAACGTCAGCTTACCCAGAATGCCGCTCATGAGCTGAAAACACCTGCTGCCAGCATTCATGGTTATTTAGAGAGCATCATCGACAATCCCGATATGCCAAATGATAAGAAACAACATTTTCTGGAACGCTGTTATGCTCAAAGTGAACGCATGAACAAGCTTCTGCTGGATATGAGTGTGCTTACTAAACTAGACGAGATTGATGATAGTTCATCTAATGCTCAGCATGAGTATCGTCAAGTTGATGTCTTGCAGATTATCACAAATGTGATAGATGACACAGACTTGCAATTACAAGAGAAAGGTATCGAACTAAAACTCCAATTACCACAGAATATAGAAGTACAGGGTGATTCGAGCCTGCTATACAGCATTTTCCGAAATCTGATAGACAATAGTATTTCCTATGCCAACGGGGCCACACGGTTAGTCATTGCCTGCCGAGAGATAGAAACAGAAAAAATAATACAACGTATATATGAGTAAAATCATTTCATTAGCCAATCAAAAAGGAGGCGTAGGCAAGACCACCACCTCCATCAATTTAGCAGCCGCTTTAGCCACACAAGGCAAACGCGTACTCCTGATTGACGCCGATCCCCAAGCAAACACTTCATCGGGTTTGGGAGTAGAGATACGTAATCTGGATAACACCATTTACGAATGTCTTGTAAACGGAGTAGATCCCCATACAGCAATCGTAGCGACGAACACGAAGAACCTAAGTCTGATTCCCAGCCATATAGACTTAGTTGGTGCCGAGATAGAAATGCTAAATATGGAGCACCGCGAACAGTTACTTAAGAACATTCTGGCACAAGTCCGCGAGGAGTATGACTATGTACTGATAGACTGCAGCCCGTCGTTAGGCTTGATAACCGTCAATGCTCTCACCGCGAGCGACAGTGTGATTATCCCTGTGCAATGCGAATTCTTTGCCTTGGAAGGAATAGCCAAACTGCTGAATACTATCAAGATCATCAAGTCAAAGTTGAACCCAAGTCTAAAGGTGGAAGGCTTCCTACTGACAATGTATGATAACCGTCTGCGGTTGAGCAACCAGGTATATGAAGAGGTAAAACGCCATTTCGGGGATTTGGTATTTAACACCGTTATCTCACGTAATGTCCGTTTGAGCGAAGCACCATCCCACGGCGTATCCGTATTGGAATACGATCCAAGTTCGAAGGGTGCTCAAAATTACACCGCATTAGCAAAAGAACTTATTGCACGCAATAAGTAACCCACCCGCCCCCAAGAGAGGATAAATGAAGAGACACATAATATGAAGAAAATGACAGGCCTTGGGCGAGGCTTAGACGCCCTGATAGACACCAGCCATGTAGATACGAACGGCGGCAGTTCCATTTCCGAAATTGAATTGGACAAAATCATCGCCAATCCTGACCAGCCTCGTCGCACTTTTGACGAAGAGGCACTACAAGAGTTGGCCGATTCCATTCGTGAGCATGGCGTTATTTCTCCTATCACGCTACGCGATAATAGTGATGGCACGTATATGATTATCGCCGGTGAGCGTCGCTTCCGTGCCAGTAAGATAGCCGGTCTGGAACGCATTCCCGCTTATATCCGCACGGCAAAGGACGAGCAAGTGATGGAATGGGCGTTGATTGAGAATATCCAACGCGAAGATCTGGACGCAATAGAGATAGCGTTAGCATACCAGCGTCTCATGGACGACTACAACCTGACGCAAGAACGGATGTCCGAGCGTGTAGGCAAAAAACGCGCGACAGTAGCCAATTATCTCCGATTACTCAAACTACCGGCAGAGATACAAGTAGGCATCAAAGAAAAGAAGATAGAGATGGGTCATGCCCGTGCGATATTAGGAACTCCCTCCGCCGAGCGTCAGTTAGCACTATACCAACGCATCTTGCGCGAAGGATTGTCGGTACGCAAAGTAGAAGCTTTAGCCCAAGAAGACAAAAAAGAAGGTAAACAGCCAAAGGAGAAACCTGAAAATCCCTACGAGATGTTAGAGAAAGAACTGAGCACTCGTCTCGGGGCTAAAGTCAAAATTCAAGAAAACAAACTGACTATCAGTTGTTCCAACGAGCAAGAACTGCTCCAAATTGTCAATAAATTAAGTTGAAACGCCGGCTATACATAGTACTGCTTTTATTGCCGATGGCAGTCTTCGCCAATCAGGACACTATTTATGTTCATCATCCAGACAGCGCTGCAAAGGAAGATGAATACAAATATTATATTGACCTGACGAAGAAACCGGATGCTATCAAGGCCGTCTGGTTGGGGACCATTTTTCCGGGTGCCGGACAAATATACAACAAGTCGTATTGGAAGTTACCCATTGTATATGGTGCATTTATGGGTTGCGGCTATGCCATCAGTTGGAACCAAAATCGCTACAGCAGCTACAAGACAGCCTATATAGACCTCTATAACGACATCCAAGCCGGCAGCGTAAGTGAAGACGGGAGTAAGAGTTATATCGCCGTTATCCCGGAAGGCTATGATTTAGCGCGCGTAGGAGGTCAGTCCACATGGCTCAACACCCTCAAGAACCAGCAAAATATCTACAGACGCTATCGGGATATATCTATATTAGCGACCGTCGTTGTCTATGCATTGAGTCTAATAGACGCATATGTAGATGCACAATTATTTGATTTTGACATCACTCCGGATTTATCCTTTAACTTAGAACCTCAAATTATTACGGACCAACAGCGCCAACAAAGCGCTGAATTAAAATTAGCCATCACATTTTGAAAAAGATTTTCTTCATAGCAATATGCTTATTGAGCGTAAAACTTTCCGCTCAAGATATCATAGAAAGAGACAGTACCGCCAATGACAGTACATCGGTAGAGTCATTAGAGTTAGTACCTATCCAGGCAGATGATAGTATGGGGCTGATGGACAGCGTTATTATCATCGACTCGATTGTACCCATTGTACCCTACTACACCCAATGGAACGACAGTGAATTATCCGATTTGGAGATGCGGACATTAGACTGGAGTTTACAATGGATAGACACCTCGGGATGCGAAGTACTCCATGACACAACTACTTTGACCGACTCCGTATACAAGGCCCGTTTGCAGGCACTGCCATGCGTGATTGAGCTACCCTACAACGAAAGGGTACGGGCATTCATCTTGCGCTACGTCAAACATAGCCCGAAACAGGTAGCAAGAATGATGCGCATGAGCGAGTATTATTTCCCCATATTCGAAGAGATATTAGGGAAATACGGTTTGCCCTACGAATTGAAGTATCTTCCGATTATCGAATCGGCGCTCAATCCTATAGCTCGTTCTTATGTCGGCGCAGCCGGCTTATGGCAGTTCATGCCGGCAACAGGAAAACTATTCGGATTGGAGATCAACTCGTTAGTAGACGAGCGCATGGATCCACTCAAATCCAAAGAAGCCGCCTGCCGATTCCTGAGCAGCATGTATTCCGTATATCATGACTGGAATCTGGTTATCGCAGCCTATAACTGCGGAAGCGGCAATGTAAACAAAGCAATCCGCAGAGCCGGAGGAAAACGTGATTTCTGGTCCATCTACCCATATCTTCCTCGTGAGACACGCAACTACGTACCTATCTTCATTGCCGCTAACTATGCCATGAATTATGGAGAGGCACATGGTATATGCAAAGCGCCGGTGGAGAAAGCTATGCTAACCGATACTATTCGTACGAATCAGCGCATGCACCTTCAGCAGGTAAGCGACAAATTAGGTATAAAGATGGAAGAACTACGGCGTCTGAATCCCCAGTATTCCAAGGATATTTTGCCGGGCGGAAGCAGCTATACTCTCGTCTTACCATCCGAAAAAGTAGGAATGTATATTGATCTGCAGGACACTATTTTAGTCTACAAAGCCGACAGTTTGATTAATAACCGCCGTGCAGAAATCGATTTAGCCAAAGTAACAGGTATTCATGGCGGCTACCGCGTAAACGGCGTGACCTATTACACTATCAAACGTGGCGACACATTGGGAGGTATAGCCAAAAAATTCCACTGTTCCGTAAAACAGTTAAAAAAATGGAACGGACTGAAAAACGATAATATCCGCGAGGGCAAGAAACTAAAGATATGCAAATAGTAGAAAGTAGAAAGACCGCTTCACTCAAAGAAGAAAGACATTATGGATGGCAAAAAGATATATTACTCACTACGTGAGACAGAAAAAGAGACCAGCATTCCTGCCTCCACTCTGCGCTATTGGGAGAAGCAATTCGAACAACTAAACCCTCGTAAAGATGGTCATGGGAACCGTTATTATACGCAGGAGGACCAAGAGGTCATCAAACGAATCAAATATATCCGTGACGAGTTGAAGATTACCCGAATAGAGGCAATCCGTAAGGAACTGCAAGAGAATGAAAAGCACTCAGACGAACGTCAGGCGGCTTTAGAGATACTGCTACGGATGAAAGAGGAATTATGTGAAATACGCAAAATTATCAAACACGATGACTGATTGGAGTAAAATGACTGACAATTTGCTGCGATCGCAAGCTACTATTTACCAACTCATCCGCTATGGTTTTGTAGGCGGAGTGGCATTTATAACAGACTACGGTTCGCTATATGCCCTGACAGAATGGTGCGGAGTGCAATATTTAGTATCCGCAGCATTGGCATTCCTTCTCGGTTTGGTAGTCAATTATGTGTTAAGCAACTTAATCGTCTTCTCTACACACCGTTTACCCAACCGATGGCTGGAGTTTGCAATCTTCGCATTAATCGGAGTGGTTGGCTTGGGACTCAATGAAGCGATCATGTACAGTTGCTGCGAATGGGCAGGACTGCATTACATGATAGCCAAACTGATCTCTACCGTATTGGTATTCTTCTGGAATTTCTTTGTACGTAAAATTACACTATTCTATAACCAACCCAAATAATGAAAACAGCACTTATTATCGGCGCCGGTCCGGCTGGACTGACAGCAGCCACCGAACTCCTGAAGCGTACAGATATTCATCCTGTCGTATTGGAGTCCACCCGTCAAATCGGCGGAATCTCTCAGACCGTCCAGTACCATGGCAACCGGATGGACATAGGCGGTCACCGGTTCTTCTCCAAGAACGAGCGTGTGACAGCGTGGTGGGAGGAGTTAATGCCTCTTCAAGGCGCTCCTGCGCTGGATGACCTGTTGCTCGACAAGCACAAACCCATGGCGGAAGGCGGACCGGATCCCGAGAAGACAGACTGCGTGATGCTGAACAGAGAGCGTGTATCCCGCATCTTCTTTCTCCGTAAATTCTTTGACTATCCTATATCCCTCAAATGGGCGACCTTTGCCGGAATGGGTCTGAAGAACACTTTTAGGGCGGGTTGTGGCTATCTGCAGGCCATCATAAAGAAACTGCCGGAGACGTCATTGGAGAACTTCTACATCAACCGTTTCGGACGTCCTTTATATGAGATGTTCTTTGAGGACTATACCACCAAGGTATGGGGTGTTCATCCGTCAAAGATAGGCGCCGACTGGGGTTCGCAGCGTGTTAAGGGATTATCGATTTTTGCATTATTAAAAGATGTATTTCTACGGCCATTCCGTCAGACTGACAACGGACAAAAGAATGTAGAGACCTCGCTGATAGAGCAATTTGTGTATCCTAAGTACGGTCCCGGCCAGTTATGGACATTGGCAGCAGAGCGTGTGCAACAAATGGGAGGTGAAGTTCTGATGGAGCACGAGGTGGTAGGTCTCACCGTAAAAAACCGGCAGATTGTTTCCGTAGAGGTACAAACACCTCAGGGGAAACGTACCATCCCCTGCGATTACTGTTTCTCGTCCATGCCTATCCGCGATTTAGTAGCTTCGCTTAAAGGGATAGATGTTCCTGCGGAAGTAGCAGAAACTGCAGCAGGGCTTCCCTACCGTGATTTTATCACCGTAGGAGTACTTGCCAAGAAACTGAAGATTGTGAACGGCACCCACATCCGCACATGGCAGAACCGTGTGCCTGACACATGGATTTACGTACAAGAGAGAGACGTCAAAGTAGGACGGCTGCAGATATTCAACAACTGGTCTCCGTATATGGTGAAAGACTACCGCAATACCGTCTTTGTAGGTATGGAGTATTTCTGCAACGAAGGGGACGAGTTATGGCAGATGTCCGAGAAAGATTTTATCCAAATGGCGGTTCAGGAGCTGGTCAAAATAGATGTCGTAGATTCCGAAGATGTACTCGATACCACGCAGGTCAAGATCCGCAAAGCATATCCGGCATATTTCGGGACCTACAAACAGCTGCCCGCAGTACGGGAGTTCCTGGACTCGATCAGCAATCTATGGTGCATCGGACGCAATGGCCAGCACCGCTATAACAACATGGATCACTCTATGCTGACGGCGATGGAAGCAGTAGATAATATTGCCGCCGGAAGAGAGGATAAACAAAATGTATGGAACGTAAACACAGAAACAGCTTATCATGAAGAAAAAAACAAGCCCCAATAACACAGAACACAACAGCGATAATTATTGGACATTCCTTTTTCAGAAAGCCCAAGTGACAGACTGGATAACCGTCTTGGTATCCTGCCTCGTCGGCTATGTATTCATTCGTCTGTGCTATCCGATGCCTGCGACTTTTCCCGACGCCTTCAGTTATGTCGCCGCAGCGCAGACAGACCAATTCAGCATCTATCGCCCGTTCGGCTATTCTGCTTTTCTGCAAATCATACATGCCTTGTCAAGCAGCGTTCATGCGGTAATAATAGCGCAGTTTATACTCTATGCGCTCTCGATAGGGCTGTTTCTAATGGCTCTGAAGCGGTACTACCCTATTCACCGTACCTGGCTACGATTGACGATAGAAGCAGTTGTCACTCTGGCTCCCGTATGCATCTATATGCTCAATGCGCTGATGTCCGATGCCCTGTTCTGCTGCCTGATACTCATTATGTTAGCCATGCTCCTGGTAGTCATATACGACCATTCATGGCTTGCAGCAGGGATATACCTTGCTACCTTCTTTGGATGTTTATTCGTCCGTTACTCAGCGATGTTCTTCCCTATTGCCTTCATTCCTATCCTTGCACTGACAGGCAAGCCGGTACAGCGATTAGTTACGATCGGAATGACGTGTCTCTTGTTCGGTATATTCTATCAGAATATCACCCAGAACATGAAAGAAACGATTCACCATGCCCAGTTCTCAACGGGATTTGACGGATGGCAGTTAGCCAATAACGGCTTGCATGTATTGCCGTTCATCGAAGACGGACAGCAACCGGACAATAAGCGTTTAAGGGAATTTCATCAGATCATGCAATACCAGTTCAAAGACATAATCACAGAGAAAACGGACAGCGGAAGGATTGCCACTGCGGCCTTTCTATGGGACAAAGAGGGTCCGCTCAAGCAATACCTGTTCTACTACATGCAAACGACAAGAACTCCTTACCCGATAGCATGGGCGAAATTAGGCGGAAGTCTATATGCCGATTACGGAAAATGGCTAATCATGCATTACCCGATGCTGTTCTGGCAACACTACCTGGCACCCAACTGCAAAGATGTATTCTACACAACCCATCTGGAGATGGTCGGCAGATATACTGAGATACCTATCGGGCAAAAAGAAATGGCTACATGGTATAATATAGATACCACGCAAGCGCACCCTGCCAATTACCTGTTCTATGAGAAGCATTTGAAGGCAGTATTACCGATGATAGAGTTGCTGACATGGCTATTGTTTATAGGAGCGTTTGTCATCATTATTATCAACCGGCGGAGCATGCTGGCTTCCCGTTCCCGGAAAATAGCTTTTGCCATGCTCTTTGTGTTCGGATTTATCTACTATGGTACAACCACTTTTGCCTCTCCGATATCAATACGCTATTGGATGCCTATGCATGCACTGAAGTTAGCGTTCGTATGGATGCTGTTCAGCCATTGGTCCTATAATAAGAAAAATCAACAAGCGATATGAAGATAGATTGGAAAAAGATTGCGCCATATGTAGTGGCAATAGTTATTTTTGTGGGTCTTGCGGTGGCTTATTGCAGCCCTATTCTGGAAGGTAAAGTACTGCTGCAAGGCGATGTGAACAACTGGAAGGGTGCTGCTAATGAAGCCTTAGAATTCAAAGCCCAAAACGGTGAAACAACATGGTGGACCAACTCCATGTTCGGCGGCATGCCGACTTTCCAGATTACAGGCAGCCTGCCGTCTGGCGAGATTACCAATCATTCTTTGCGACAAGTATTGCATCTCGGTTTAAATGAGACAATCGGTATTCTATTTGCCTATTTCTTCGGTTTTTTTCTGCTGCTTTTATGTTTTGGCATTAACCCGTGGTTGAGTATTGCCGGCTCACTGGCATTAGGTATGAGTACCTATTTCTTCCTCATTATACCTGCCGGTCATGTCACGAAAGCTGTTGCAATAGGTTTCTTAGCTCCGGTTATAGGTGGAGTATATGCCATTTTCCGTCAGCGCTATTGGCTGGGGGCTCCGCTCATTATTATTTACGGAATGGCATGTATTGCCTTGCATCCTCAGATGACCTATTATATTTTCATGCTCATTGGAGTAATGGTCATTACTGAAATTATTGTTCATTGCATAGAGCGTCAGTGGAAGAATCTGTTGATTGCATTGGGCATAATCGGTTTGTCGTTCGGCATAGTAACCGGAACGCGTATCAGTTGGCTAAGTATGAACCAATCCTATCTGAAGGAGACCATGCGCGGGGGACACAGCGAACTGACAAAGGGACAAAGCGACAAAGGACCAAGTACCAAGGACGCAGGACTGGACATCAAATATGCCACCGATTGGAGTTATGGAATCGGAGAAACAATGACGTTGCTTATTCCGAACTGGGAAGGCGGCGCCAGCGGTTATGATTTAGGCAAAGACAGCCAGTTGAGCCAAGCCATGCGCAAACAAGGGGTACCCAAACGCGATGCGGAGCAGTTCTGCAAGAGTGCGCCCACCTATCACGGAGAGAAAATGTTTACCAGCGGAGCTGTCTATGTTGGCGCCATTGTATGTTTCTTGTTCTTGTTAGGATTGCTGATTGTTCCGGGTCCCTATAAATGGGCATTACTTTTTGCCACATTGATGTCTATCTTCCTTGCATGGGGAAAAAACATGATGTGGTTGACAGAGTTGTTCTTCAATTATTTCCCGATGTACAATAAGTTCCGCGCAG
>DEIW01000082.1 GCA_002352705.1 Bacteroidales bacterium UBA2764
GCAGGCATGTTCCTCACCACCGAATGTGTCATTGTGGACCACCCCGAAGAACATCCGGCAGCCCCGATGGCTAATCCCGGGATGGGCGGCATGATGTAATAAAAATGGCACCGAGCGGTGCCATTTTTATTTGAGATTTGACATTTGAGATTTGAGATTTGTTTTAAGCCAGACGACGGCATCGGACTCCAAAGTCCAATTCGGCAAGAGAGAAGACCCGGTATAGCCTGCATGACGGAAAAGCGTTGTGCAGGCTATATTTTTTGTTGCTATCACTGCGTAAAGAACCCGCAGACGAAGGAAACCGAAAACGTAATCCTCCAGAAGACGGAGAGCCTCCAACCCTACCCCTTTTCCCCGGTACTCAGGGGCGATATACATACCTATTGCGGCACGCCGGTTACGCGGGTCCAAGTCAAAGAGATCGATGCAACCAACAGTTAGACCTTCCTGCGGACTGACAGACCGCTTCGCTGACAGACCATTTGGCTGACAGACCGCTGCGCTGACAGACAGAATCACCAAACGCAACTGGCCGTCCTTGTAGATGTCGCCTGTAGAAGAAGCAATATAGTCTCTGAGGTCGTGCTGCGAGAGGGGATTATGGTTTGCCCCGTCCGCCCATGAGGCAGCATCGTTCTCCCATTGATAGAGAAACGGAAGGTCTGAGGGTTCTATCTTGCGTAGATGCAACACGGGAAATTAAAAATTACGAATTAATCGAAAAGGCGGGCAAAGAAACCTTTTTTCTTCTGGCGAAGGTCTTCAAGGTTCCCTTGCGGCGCAGGTTCGTAAGGATGTCCGGTATGAATCATATTATAAATAACGCCCCAATCCGGCAGTCCGCCAAGATTACGGTCATCAATCCACAAATCCGCCACCAGTTTACGCGGCGTACCATGTTCCGGTTCTTCCTCCGGATAATTCGAATTGACGGCATAGAACTCCAAGCCTCTGGACTTGCAGTAGTCCAGTGCTTCTTGGAGCAAAGCTCCTTCACGCACCGTCCATAGGATAATCTGGTGATGGTCCTCTTCTTGCAGTTTCTTCAGGGTTTGGATGGCAAACGGAATAGGTTTGCCTATTTTCGGGTACTCATGCGTCACAATAGTACCATCAAAATCACATGCAATTATCATAAAGAGATTTACAATTTGATCATTTACAATCTACCCATTAGTAGGTTTCTTCATTAGGGTCTTTGGGCTTCATCTCCTGCTCCATCTTACCGAGAGTCGGTTTGGTGAAATACCACGCAATAGCACTCATCGCCGCCAGCCACATCATCGGTTTATAACATCCGAAAAGGTAATAGCATGCGATATTCATAGGCATAGTCATTCCTACCATACAAATACGGACAGAGGCCGCTTCTTTGTATTTCTCCAAGGTGTCCGGCTTCCTCCACTTGATTTGGTACAAGCCGAAAGGAATAGCCACCAGCGTTATTCCGATTGCTGCATACTGGAGAATCATTCCAACCTGCTCCATCGGGGACACAGGCGCAAAGTCCGGTCTTGATGTCAGATAGTACATTACGCCCAGAATAATGAGCGTTACCACCATCATACCATAATAATAGAGATTGAGAGTTCTGATAACTTTTTCTTCTTCCATATAATTATCCGTTAAAATCCGTTCTGTTGACAATCGACCGCCCAAGCGTAATCTCGTCAGTATATTCGATTTGGTTCCCCACCGCCACGCCTCGGGCTATCTGCGTGATTTTCACCTCCGAGCCCATATTCTGCAAACGCCGGTAGATATAGAAATTAGTGGTGTCCCCTTCCATCGTGGTTGGCAAGGCCAGAATGATTTCATCGATACCGCCTTTCGCCACTCTCTCTATGAGCGAATCAATCTCTATATCTTTCGGACCGATTCCATCCATGGGGGAGATGACGCCTCCCAGGACATGATAGACACCGGCACGTTGGCCGGTATTCTCTATAGACATGACATCCTGTACATTCTCCACGACGCAAATCGTAGTATGATCTCTTCTGGGCGAACCGCAAATAGGGCATATCTCCGTATCCGAGATATTATGACATTCACGGCAATAAACGATTTCTGATTTGAGGCGGGTGAAAGCATCGGCAAAAGCATGTACCTCCGCGTCAGGGCGGCGTAACAAATTCAGAACCAGTCGTAAAGCAGTCCTCCGCCCTACTCCGGGAAGCGAAGACATCTGGTTCACCGCCTGCTCTAATACTATGGATGGATAATCAGACAAGACAAATTGAGAATTGAGAATTGAGAATTGAGAATTAATTTTTCTTTGCCCATCGGGCAGGTAATACCCGGTAGGGATATCGCTGGCGTATATCCATGGCGTTCGGGCAGTCGATACGGTGAATACGGATACCTTTGAGGACGGAGACGAACGCAAAGATAGGATCTCCCGGCTCCGGATTACAGCATTTGGAGAGGTTATAATCCACATTCTTGACATTCATATCCACCTCTATCGCCAATCCTTTGAGCTCGGATTTATCCACATACTCGGTGTGCTCCCTCGGAGTATATTGGGGTTCATCTGGGGTCAGCATAACCTCCCGCAGACGCTGGAGGTCCTCCTTGCCTGTAGCCACCGACTGGTACATATCGGATACTTCCTTATATCCCAATTTGGCAGCCATGCGGGTGATGTCCGCTTCGGTATAGTCGAGTTTCCAGTTCTTGAAGCGCCGCTCTATCATCTCTTTACCCTCCGAAGCCTGTTTGTACTCTATCTCCTTGAGAGCCTGGCGGATCTTGTTCTTCGCTTTGGAGGACGCTACTATATTCAGCCAGTCGGCATTCGGGTGCTGGTTAGGGGAGGTCATCACGGACACCTGGTCTCCGTTCTCCAGTTTCTGGCGGATTGAGACATTCTGGTTTCTAATCGTACCTCCGACACAGTGAGCCCCCACATCGGTGTGAATCGAATAAGCGAAATCGAGCACTGTAGCGCCTTCCGGCAACCGTCGCAGATCGCCGGTAGGGGTAAAGACGTACACATCCCCCGTACGCTGGACGATAGAACCTTTTACGCCTTTATACGACCAGTGGGCAGCCACACCTTTCTCCGCAACCTCATCCATGCGCTTGGTACGGATCTGCACCTCCACCCATCGTTGGTCCGGGCCAAGGACAGTAGTATGCAACGACTCATAGCCGTTCTCCTTAGGCACGGAGAGCCAGTCACGAAGACGCTTAGGGTTAGGTTGGAAAATATCGGTAATGAGCGAATATACCTGCCAGCAATCCGATTTCTCTTTCTCCAAAGGAGAATCAAGGATAATACGGATGGCAAAGAGATCATAAATCTTGTCCACGCCGCAATGTTGCGCCTGCATTTTATGATAGATAGAATGGATGGACTTGGGGCGGCCTTTGATAGTAAAGACAAATCCCTCTTCCTTCAGTTTCTTCTCCAGCGGGGCGATAAAACGGGCGATATAATCCTCGCGCTCCGCCTTTTTGGCATTCAGCTCGTGGGCTATATATTTATAGGTGTCATAGTCCAGAAATTTGAGCGAGAGATCCTCCATCTCGGTTTTAATCTGGTATAAGCCGAGCCTGTGCGCCATTGGGGCATGGAGAGTCTGGGTCTCCTTAGCTATGTGGCGCCGGCGATCTGAGTCTCCCTCTTTGTCCAGCTGCCTGAGCAGCTCAAGACGCTCGTTGAGGATATTAAAAAGGACTTTGTTGCTGTCTTCCATACATTCATTTTTCGGGCAGGTAAACACTATTCTCCCAAAAAACGCTGCAAAGTTACGATTTTTTTTGGATATATAAAAATTTTTTTGTAATTTTGCAGCGATTTTTGCAAACTAATTAAATTTAATCTATAATGAAAGCAACAAGACTAATCGTAGTATGCACTTTGGCGGTAGCCGCGGTAGTGATGACTATTTTCTGTGTCCAGAGCGTTACTACTCCTATCAAGTTTGAAGAGACGCGCGCTCAGCGCGAGGTGGCAGTAATCAAGAATCTCGTTGATTTGCGTACGGCAGAGGTGGAGTTTCACCATCAAAAAGGCCGCTTTACCGCAGATCTGGATTCGTTACTATTATTCGTAAAGACCGCTCCGAAAAAGGAAGTGCTGAAAGAAGGAAGTCTGACCGACAAACAGCTTGAGGCTGGTCTGACGGAGAACAAGGCTGTCAAGATTCTGGATGAAGCCAAGAAGAAAGCGCTGAAGAACAAAAAGTTAAGCTTTGAGAACAACGACGAACTCTACG
>DEIW01000078.1 GCA_002352705.1 Bacteroidales bacterium UBA2764
TAGCTCAGAATAATCGAATTTATCAAGTGTAGAATTTTTTTCGGGAACCTGTTTAATTGAGAATTGAGAATTGAGAATTGAGAATTAACTCAATACAAAGACCCACTCTCTTACAGTTCTTGTACTACACTAATTGTTTCAATCTTTCAAAGAGGTTTTCTTTCAGTTTGGCGCAAAAAAATTAGGTCCTCAAAGAGAATCTGAATTTTAATGTCCGCGCCTTGCGGTAGAAAATCGAAACACACTTGTTTCTCAAAAGCGAGTGCAAAGGTACAGCTTTTTTTTGATATGACCAAATATTTTTGCAAAAAAATGCAAGAAAAAATGCACTTTTTTTATAAGTCCTTGAAAATAAGCAAGTTACAAAATGCACTTTTTTGAGGGTATTTTAAGGGAAAAGTCGAAATATGCTATAATATATAAATACGGTTCGCGTATGTGTATGCGCCACGCGTAATAATAAGGAACGCGCGCACACGCATATATGATAGATGATAGGTAAACATAGGTTGACCCAGGTAGACCAATAACAAAAAAAGGTCATTCCCGAAGAAATGACCTTTTTTTGAGTATCGAGCGGACAGCAATGTATCCAATCGCAAAAAGAAGCAGGATGAGCGGAGATCCGACAGGCAGCGGGTCATCCACCCTTGGTCGAACAGAGCACATATACAAGTACCCTGTTCACTTATTGTTTTAGAGTCGAGAAAAGGTAGTTATTTTTTACGTATTGTCGAATTGTGCACACCACTCACTGGGTGCCATTCCTGTTTCCCGGGCAAAGACACGTCCAAAGACCGTAGCGGAAGAGAAGCCGCTTTGCTCCGCAATGTCCTGCATCTTCATAGCCGGATTGGCACGCATCAGACGCTTCGCCTCTTCAACCCGGTAGTTGGTGACATACTGGTAGAACGAACAGCCATACTCGGCATTGATAAACTGCGAGAGGTAGGTCCTGTTCAGCGGCAGTACTTGCCTGAGGTCGGTGAGACGGAAATCTTTATTGGTATATGGTTTTTCGGTAGCCATCCATTGCTCCAAGGCGTCACGGCATTTCATGCCGTTGACCATTACCGAAGGGTCATTGTACTCTTCGGCATCTTCGTTCTCTTCTTCGATTTTCTCGTCCTCTTTTCTCACGCGGGCACGCCCTTTCCATGGGTCAGGACGGAAAAGGACCTGTTCGTTGCTATAAAAAAGGATAAAGAAAAGCAACCATTGTTGGGTAAAAATTCTGGTAGGGAAACGCGCCAAGGAAATGAAACAATACGAGGCTCCCAGGATGACAACCATTATCAGATATCTAACCACCCATTGGGTATCAATATCCTCCATGGAGGAATAGTTCTGCTCGCAATACTCGCGGTACGCCCGTATATTCGCGCCTATATAAAACAACAACACGAAAGGATAAACCGCCAATAGCCATCGCAAGTCCGTGTCTAACAAAGCATCCAGTACGCCGATAATGACTATCGGCAACAAATCTATCAGCGTGCGCTTGAGATTGAGCCATCCCGGGCGGAGCAGTTCCGTAGGATAGACGAGCAGCAACCACCCCAAGATACTCCCCACTACAAACTCCCATCCGTCCATACTGAGCATCCCGTCCGCAGCTTTCAGTGAGTCATGGCTATTCCATTTCATCCACATGGCAAAAGCAATGATAACCACCCACACCACCAGCGTGTAAGCCGTCATCAGACGTACACGAAGCCCCTGATGGTGCCTGAAAAGCGCCCACGCGCTCATGGCGCATGTCAGCAAGATAGCACAGTTCAAAGTAGGGGAAATAATCTTCCGATACACCTCTGCGGGAATAAGCGGCGAGAGGAGATAACTTACTACTACCGCCGCTATCAGCAGAAGACCAAACACCGCTTCTGAACGGTATTCGTAATACAAGTCACGAATGCTCATTTTACCCCCCCCATTTTCGCTATTCGCTGATTTTCTTTGTTTTACATCGCCCATTGCATTCCTCCAATTGAAAATTGGATGCAAAGGTACAACATTTTTTTGAAAGATGCAAGAAAATTCGTAAAAAAAAGGCGGGCAACCTCATTCAAATTATCCTTGGGGTGAATATATGTGCCGGCTGCATGCGAGATACCCAGTGCTTGCATACAAGAATGACGCACTAATCACGCACTTATCTCGCACTAATCACGCACTAATCACGCACTAATTTTAGGGAAAATGTCGCTATGCGACGTTTGAAAGTATGAAGTTTTGAAGATTTCTGAAGGCTGTTCAGAAAAGTGCTGCAAAGATACAACAAATTTTTGATATATGCAAATTTTTTAGCAGAAAGTAAAAAGACCGCTACGCTCAAAGTAGAGAGAGCGCAGCGGAGTTGCTTAAAGACAAAGGGGGACAGTTACACGGTAGCGACAATGTCCCAGACGAAGGCGCGTACGCCGACTTCCTCGTTACGGAGGTCGAGTTTCTTGATGGACTCGAGCAGCGCAGGGAGTTGTTCCTCCTCCACGACGGTGATGACGCAGGAGTTCATCTCAGGCCAGGCATGGGTACCACGGCGGGGTTCGCCGCCGTTGGTTCCACGACCCTGAACCTGCTCAAAGAACGTAAATCCCTTGATGCCCAGTACATCCAACATATATTCGACACGGCCTGTATTGGCCTGATTGAATACGATCATTACACTTTTCATAAGAAATAGTCGAAAGTCGAAAGTCGAAAGACCGGTCACTACGTGACCTCAAAGACTCTTTCTTGTTTGAGCGTGAGCAGTCTTTCTTCTTTCAGTTAAACCTTATTTATTTTATTCATTAAATTACAGAGCATTTTCTGAACCTCTACAATCAGAGAATTCACTTCTGCACATACCGCTTCATCTAAATACCCAAAGTTTTGTGCAAGTACTAATTCTGTTTCCAACTCATACGCAGAACCTAAAGCTATACTTAAAAAATGCGCAAAATCTTTATCCGTTACCCTACCGGCTCCTTCTGCTATATTTGCAGATATAGAGACCGCGGCGCGTTGCATTTGAGATGTTAACGCATATAATTCGTTCGAGGGGAAAGTTTTAGTCAATTGATATACCCTCTTGGATAACTCAATAGACTTCTTCCACACAATTAGTTCTCTGAAGTTGTGTACCATTTTTGTCTTTCTACTTTGAGCGTTAGCGGTCTTTCTACTTTGAGTCCGAAGGACGGTCTT
>DEIW01000100.1:0-5668 GCA_002352705.1 Bacteroidales bacterium UBA2764
TTCTCATAATGTGGCGTATCGGAAGTTTTGGATTTGGATTTTTTGAGTTTACCGGTGACGATAAGTTGTGCTTTTTCCTTGCGGATACGTTCAAGCAAAACCGATGCCGGCTCGTCATTCGGGTCTTGCGGCACGAGTTTACCCCGGATAGCAAGATCAAGTATCTTTTGTTTGAGTTGCTTCGTATCCATTATTCCTCAATATTTGCTAACAGGTTTTGTAGCTGTGCAACAGCGGCAGCTATCTTATCGCTCTTATCCTTGATAGTCCCTATCAGTTCGGAAAGGGATATGTCCTCAGCTTCATCGCCTTGCTTAATCCATGTGATATCAAGACTCGTTTTATCGCGTGTCACAATCTCTTCGTATGTGAACTTACGCCAACGGCCTTCCGGATTTGTTTCCGCATTATATGTTTCTACGCGATGATAGCGGTCGTCTGGGCGGTAACATTCCACAAAATCTAGCAAATGCTGTTCTGTTAGAGGATTTTGTTTTAATGTGTGCTTGATGTTGGTGCGGTAATCATAAATCCACACTTCTTTTGTCTGTTTCTTCTCCGAAGCCGGTTTCTTGTCAAAGAATAATACGTTTGCCTTTACACCTTGTGCATAAAATAGACCTGTAGGCAGGCGCAAAATAGTATGCAAGTCGCACGTGTCCAATAGATTCTTTCGGATAGTTTCACCTGCACCCCCTTCAAAAAGAACATTATCCGGCAGCACAACGGCAGCGGTTCCTCCTACTTTTAGAAGAGACTTGATATGCTGCACGAAATTGAGTTGTTTGTTGGTTGTAGTGGCTATAAAGTCCGGACGGGAATAAGTCTCACGTTCTTTGATTAGTTTTATAGTTTTTTCACCTGTTTCTTTATCTACAATCTCTTTCTCTACAGTAGTAGAAGATTTTTTGCCGAAAGGAGGATTGGTTAGTACATAATCGGTAAGTTGTTCAGCCGAGGGAGGTGTTGCTAATGAATCTGCCCAACTGATTGGAGATTTTCCTCCGAATGTACCTATTCCGTGCAGCAAAAGGTTCATCAAACATAAGCGGTATGTGCTCGGTACAATCTCTGTTCCATAGAAAGTACCATATTGCAGTTTACGCATTTGTTCGCCTGTAAATTCTATTTTTTGCTCTTTTGCCCGGTTCTCGATATAATCTTTCGCAGATAATAGGAATCCACCCGAACCGCAACATGGATCAGTGATGGTTTTTCCGACAGAAGGATTGACACAGCGGACAATTGTTTTTATCAAGGCTCTTGGCGTAAAATATTGACCGGCTCCGGACTTGGTGTCTTGCGCAATCTTTTCCAACAGGCTTTCATACACTTCACCTTTGACATCTGCTTGCAAACTCCCCCAATTGACACTGTCAATCATAAGGATGACCTTGCGCAAGTGCAAGGGCGTTTGTATCTTATTCTGCGCGTTGCGGTAGATTTCTCCAATCATTCCGATTTGCTTTGATAGAATAGACAACATACGTTCATAGTATGTTTTCAATTCATCTCCGGAAAGCGATCGGAGAGTTTTCCATTGGCAGGTATCTGGGAATTGTAATGCATGCGTATTCTGCCAACGCAGATATTCCGGTAACTCGGAATTTTCGTCCACCATCTTCATAAAGAGCAAAAAGGTGATTTGCTCTAAATAATCTTGGTTAGACACACCGGCATCCATTAGAACACCCGCGATATTCCATACTTTGGTAGAGATTGCTGATTCTGACATTATGCTGCTAATTTGTAATTCATTTCATTTATTATAATTTCGCCTTGCTCACCGAATAGCATATAGAATTTCTGTCCGCCTCCTCGGTTGTTGAATTCCCCGTATTGTAGTGCAGACATCGGGAATGAGGCATTGACAGCAATATAGTCGCGTATCAGTTCAAGCCATTCCATTTGTTCGGGAGTAAAAGGTTCGTTACTTGCTCCGCGTGCACCTTTCTTGTTTCGGTTGCGCTCGAATATCCATTCCTTATAATTTTTACGCACAAGGTCTGCAAAGGGATATATCTCTGGAATCTGTTTCCACTCATACTTGATAATCTGGATAATGTCAATCAGCTGTTTGAGTGTGGTATTTTTCTTTGTCAGCTCGCTATATGCCGAGAACAAGAGGTTCTTCTCCAGATTACTATTGTACTCCAGCATGCGGTCGTATAGTTCTTTGATATGCTGCTCCGTTAGTACACGATTGCGGTAATCCTGATTATAGATGATTTGCAAAGCCGTTATTTCATCGCGATACTTGGCAAGGAATTCACGGAATGTAGCGCGGCGTTTTTCTTTGTTTGTCTCTACATCGCCACTGAAACCTTGACTGAGTATTTTGTCAATGGCGGGATCTATCGTTTGATCATTCGTATTGCTTATCTTGAACAAGAACTCTCGCGTTTCTTTTTTGCATATAGGTTCTGTCGCTTTGCGTGCCCGTTTTTTGATAATTTTCTTGCGGGCATTCTTTTGCTCATCTTCCGGCAAAGTGTCATAGTTTGGATACTCGCTTTGAATATCCTGCAACACTTCTTCCTCATCGTACACCCGCTTAAGATTTGCCGCTACTTTTCGCAATTCGACACCATTTGCAAGATTTCTGAACTTGTCTTTCTCGGTAGCACTCATGACTTTCTCCAGGTGTTCCAGTCGTGTACCGGTGGTTGTTAATGTGTCATCGGAGATGTCTCCTTGCGCTATTGCATTCAGCAGAGCTGCAAAACTAACGTAAGGCTTGGTGTCTCCACCACGTTTTTTGCTGCCTTGTGTCTTCTCGGAAAGAGTTACACCGACTGCATCTACCACTACATAACCGAGTTTTTGCGATTTCGCGGTTGGGCTGCATTGTTTTAGTTCTTCCTCGCTCATCGTGCGCCGTGCACGACCAAGCATCTGCTCGTAGTAATTCTCGCTGCGTATGTCGCGCATAAAAATGAGTATCTCAATTGCTCGGACATCAGTACCGGTTGCAATCTTATTGACCGTCACAGCAACACGGGGATTATAGTCGTTGCGGAACTGGTATAGTAGCCCTTCGTCTTCCTCCTCGCTCTTGTACGTAATCTTCTTGCAGAAATCATTGCCTTTCGCAAATACTTCTTTTACTATTGCTACAATATCATCTGCGTGGCTGTCATTTTTGGCAAAGATAAGCGTTTTGGGCAATTCCTCACGCATACGGAAATGTTCCCATTTCTGCCAATTGTCACGGAAAGCGGTAATGACCGTTCGTATTTGCGATTTGTTTACAACTTTGTTGTCTAATTCGCTTGCTTCGTACTCTACATCGTCATCTGTCGTTTCCCAGCGCTGCTTGCGCGTGCGTTTGTCACGGACTTCTATCTGCCGGTCAATGGCAGCCACTTTGCCGCCGTTTTTGGTTATGTCCGTTTCTATATAATACGTACCCAGAGCACCTACGTTTACGCCGTCATCGACGGCTTGTTCATGTGTATATTCGCTAACCACGTTCTGATTGAAAAAGGCATAAGTGTCTTTACTTGGTGTAGCTGTCAAGCCTACAAGAAAGGCATCAAAATACTCCAGCACCTGACGCCATACATTATAAATAGAGCGGTGGCATTCGTCTATAATGATTATATCGAAAAACTCTGGTGGATATTCAGCATTATATTGTACCTCTCGTTTAACCTTAGTGGTGAGATGTGCGTTTTCCTCATCTATATCATCAGGGATATTGGCAATCTCGCCGGAAAGCATGGAATACAAACGTTGAATAGTACTGATACATATTTGCGTTTCTTGAGAGATATTAGAAGTCTGTATGCGTGTAATATTGTACAAGGATGCGAGCTTATCTTGCGCATCGTACGGCTGGTAGTTCTTGTATTCCGTTTCTGCTTGTTCTCCTAATTGTTTGGTATCTACAAGGAACAATATCCGTTTGGCTTTAGCGTATTTCAAAAGCCGGTAACAATTGGTGATAGCGGTATATGTCTTTCCTGCACCGGTTGCCATCTGTACTAATGCACGAGGATGGTTTTTGCTGAACGATTCTTCAAGTTTGGTAATAGCTGTAATTTGACAGTCACGGAATCCTTTTTCTGGCAATTCCGGGAAATGTTGCATGCGCCCGCGAAGAGTCTGTTTCTCTCTTGCATACTCATCAATCCATGCTTTTAGCGTTTCCGGACGATGGAAAGAATATATTTCACGTACCCTCGGTTCCGGGTCTTTGAGATCAGTGAACTGAGTCAGGATACTTGTCGCTTCATAGATAAAACGCAACTCGTTCTTTTCATCTTCGTGATTCTTCAATCCTGCTTTGACATAGCCCATATTTTGCTCATGTGCATCGTTTGTCAAACCGACGCCTTTATTGTCTTCCTTGGCTTCGATTAATCCTACCGGATCACCATCTATGAAAAGAGCATAGTCAGCCTCATGACCATCTGCCGTAGGAAATTCTCGCACAGCAACACCTAATGATGCTGTGATGTCAATTTCCTTCAAATCCTGAATAACCCAACCGGCGGCATTCAGTTTTTTGTCTATTTCCAATCTGGCTTTTTCTTCGGGTGACATATCTTTAGGTATTTAGTTCTTGATAATTTATATTATCGGAAGTTGCTAATGCTGTTCCGCACGCAAACTGCATGCAAAGATACACAAAAATTTCTGATTTATGCAATTTATTGTTTTTTCTCCCGTTGTTAGATGTCTTACCGACTTGTCCTGTTATTTTTCAATTATCTCCCAATGACCGCCTTTATCATGACCTATACGACGGAGAAAACCATTCTTTTGCAATACTTGCAAGTTGTATTTGACTCCTCCAAGACTAACGATTGTGATATCATGAGCCATATTCTGCTGAGTTGCATAGGGATGCGCTGCCAAATATTCGAGGATAGTTTTCTGAACAGTGGTTAATTTCTTTTGGATAGTTTTCTGGATAGTTTTCTGACTAGTTTTCTGGGTGGAAATCGTTTTTTCTGGGTGGCTTTCTTCTCACGGAAGCCATGCGTATGGAATCACAACACGGGTAAAGCAGCCTTTGGGAGAAAGACCATACTGCTTTTTATAATATGGTTTCTCCGAACCGGATGAGACAAACACCCTAATAACAGATACTCCTTCTATGTGTTCTGCCGTAACGTCGAACAGCCCCATTGGGGAAGGGAGAATATTGTCCCTAAGTCGGTTCTTGATAGTGAGCATGTCGCTGTCAATATCCTTCACGCCAACAGGTTTTCCGGAATCATCTATACCGATGTAGATAATACCGCCCTCGCGGTAGTTAAGGAAAGCCACAACTTCTTTCTCTATATCGAGTTCGCGTGTCAGTTCGCGCTTAAATTCAATGCGGTTGGATTCTGTCATAGTCGTTATTTAGCGTAAATTCGATGCATTGTACACAAAAAGTGCGCAAAGATACTAAATTTTTCGGATATATGCAAGGAAAATCATAGATTTTCGATCCGGACGGCTGATTTTTGTGTCTCGGTCTTGTGTCGGTTGTCTCTCGGTCATCGGTCGGTAGGTGTAACGATACAAAAAAATCTGCACTTGTGATGCAGATTTAGTGGATTTAGTCCAGTTTGAGGACGGCAAGGAAGGCTTTCTGGGGAACTTCGACATTGCCTATCTGTTTCATGCGTTTCTTACCGCGTTTCTGTTTCTCGAGCAGTTTGCGCTTACGGCT
>DEIW01000100.1:5747-6305 GCA_002352705.1 Bacteroidales bacterium UBA2764
CACCGTCTCGCGGGCGATGATCTTGGCGCCGATAGCTGCCTGAATGGCGATGTCGAACTGCTGACGGGGGAGCAACTCTTTCAGTTTCTCGCACATGCGGCGTCCGAAATCGACGGCATTGTCACGGTGGGTGAGGGTAGAGAGCGCATCGACCTGTTCGCCGTTCAACAATATATCCAACTTCACAAGGTTGGACGGCCGGAAACCGTTCATGTGCCAATCGAAAGAGGCATAGCCTTTGGAGATGGATTTCAACTTGTCGTAGAAATCAATGACGATCTCGCCCAGCGGCATGTCGAAGAGCAGTTCCATACGGTTGCCGGAGATATATTCCTGCTTCACCAACTCGCCGCGTTTGCCGAGACACAGCGTCATGATAGGGCCGATGTAATCGGCGGTAGTGATGACGGACGCACGGATATACGGCTCCTCGATACGGTCTATCTCCGTCAGGTCGGGCATTCCGGCAGGGTTATGCACCTCCACCATGCCGCCGTCTTTGGTATAGACGTTGTAAGAGACGTTCGGGACGGTGGTAATCACGTCCATGTCGAACTC
>DEIW01000024.1:0-297 GCA_002352705.1 Bacteroidales bacterium UBA2764
TTTTTGACATACGCAAATTTTTTAGTAAAATAATGATTTTTTATTCAAAAACTTGCATATTTGCATTTTTTGTTGTACCTTTGTGCGCTAAATTATTTTTATTACATATGGCAAGTACCCGAGAAGAACTCATTGAGGAGTTAAAAAAACTCTTAGAGCAAGATGTTATGACCGTTAAGGACCAGGTCGATCGTATTAAAACCGCTTTCTACGCTTCCCTGAATGAAGAGCAGAATGACCCAGAAAATCAGCCAGACCCATTAGAAGAGGAATTTAAAAAACTCCTCGCACAATATA
>DEIW01000024.1:353-4815 GCA_002352705.1 Bacteroidales bacterium UBA2764
TCTGCGCAGGTTGCTAAGGAGCAGGAGGCTAATCTGGAGCGTAAACAGGCCATCATTGAGGAAATGAAAAATATGGCGGAGGGTGAGACTGATGGTGTGATGGCGAACCTTCAACGTATGCGCGAATTGCAGGCGGAATGGAAAACTATCGGACCTGTGCCCGAGACCAAGACACAAGAGTTGCGCAAAGCATATCAGCGCTACCAGGAACAGTTCTATGACCTCGTTAAAATCAATATTGAATTACGCGACTTGGATTTCAAGAAGAATCTGGAGCTGAAAACTTTGCTTTGCGAAGCTGCTGAGAAACTCCAGAATAACGAGAATGTCATTGAAGCCAATAGAGCTTTGCAACAACTGCATGAGGAATGGGCTGAGATTGGACCTGTGGCTCGCGAGTTGCGCGAAGACCTTTGGAACCGTTTCAAAGAGGCGTCTACGGTTATCAATAAGAAGCACCAGGCGTATTTTGATAATATCCATGCGAAAGAGAAGGAGAATCTTGAGGCTAAACGGGCTCTCGTTGACCAGATGAAAGCTATCAATGAGCCTCTCGTGAACGGGGAACCGATGACGGTTAAACAATGGGATGAGGCTACGGAGAAAGTGCAGGAACTCCAGAAAAAATGGCGCACGATAGGATTTGCTCCTAAGAAATTTAACCAGTCCGTTTATGACGAATACCGGGCAGAATGTGATCGTTTCTTCCATACCAAGATGGAGTTCTATCATGAGCTCCGCGAGCGTCGTAAGGAACGCGAACAGAAACACAAGGAATATCTGGAACGCGTAAAAGCACGTGAGGAACGCGCGAAAGCACAGGCTGAGAGAGCTGCGAAAACAATCGCTAATCAGGGGGCTGACGGACTGCGTAAACTTCGCGACAGACTGAAACAAGAGATTAAAACCGCAGAAAATAATATCTTGTTCTTTACGGCTAAATCCAAGACCGCTAACCAGCTCGTGGATAGCATGCAACGAAAGATTGACGATCTGAAGAAACAACTCAGTGAGATAGAGACCAAACTCAATACCGAAGAGTAATGGCTGTACTGATTGATTATAAGAATGTAGAGATTCATCAGGCGGACCAGATTGTCCTTCACGATGTGAACCTCCATGTTGAGAACGGAGAGATGATTTATCTGTTGGGCAAAGTCGGCAGTGGCAAATCCTCATTGATGAAGACAATATACGGTGCCCTGCCTATTGCCATCGGAAATGCGCGTGTCCTGGAATACGACATGACGCGTATACGCCGCCGTAAATTACCTTATCTCCGTCGTCGGCTCGGGATTATCTTTCAGGATTACAAACTGCTGACTGATCGCTCGGTGGAAGAAAACCTCCTTTTTGTCCTAAGGGCTACCGGATGGCATGACAAGAAACTGATGAAGGCGCACGTTCTGGAAGTCCTGCAGCAAGTTGGAATGGAGAACAAAGCCTATAAGAAACCATACGAATTATCCGGAGGAGAACAGCAACGTGTCGTTATTGCGCGTGCCTTGCTGAACTCGCCGGAGATTATTCTGGCGGATGAGCCTACCGGTAATCTCGACGCCGAGACCGGCAAAGAAATCATGGACCTTTTGTATGCCATCAGTCAGGCGGGAATAACGGTCTTGATGTCAACCCATAATCTGAAATGGCCGGAACTGTACCCCGGTAAGAAATGGCAATTTGAAAATGGAGAAGTGCGTGTATGACGATTAATGAAGCACAGGATGAAATAATCGAAGAGTTTGAGGCTTTCGATGACTGGATGGATAGATACCAACTTCTGGTCGATTATGGTAAAGAACTGAAGAAAAACCCCATGCCGGAGACGGACAAGGTGGACCAAAATAAGATTGACGGATGCCAGTCAACGGTGTGGTTCACGGCCAAAATACAGGACGGTAAAGTGATGTATCAGGGAGACTCGGAGGCTTTGTTGGTACAGGGAATAGTAGCTTTACTCTTGCGGGTACTCAGCGGTCATTCGCCGGAGGAAATTGTCAAGGCTGATTTGTATTTTATAGACAGGATAGGTTTGAGAGAGCACCTTAGTCCTACGCGTAGTAACGGAGTAGCTGCCATGCTCAAGCAAATGAAACTATTTGCTCTGGCGTATCAGGCGAAATAGTTCTTCTGCTATCCGTTCATCGGACTGCTCATCGCATATATCTACATCAATAATATGGTGCGCGCGGCTGTAGAACGGCTCGCGCGCTTCTAATTGAGGGGCTATAAAGGATAATAACTCCTCTTCTGTTCGGCCTTGTAATACCGGACGATCGCTCAAATCTGTCAGAATAAGGCGTTTCGCTAAATGTTCAGGCTTCCAGCGAATATAGATACTCGTACCTAATTCCATTAAGCAATCCATGTTATCTTCCCAGCAGGGATAGCCGCCGCCTGTAGCATAAATAACCTTCTCATATGGTGAGGCGTCTGCTATGTCCTCTACTACGTATTTCTCCTTCTTCCGGAAGGCATCTATCCCGTAGGTACGGATATACTCGGCGGTCGTGTAACCGTGAATCTCTTTGAACGCCTCATCCAAGTCAACAAAATGCCAGCCGAGTTTCTCTGCCAGCAATCTGCCTGCGGTCGTTTTACCCGCACCCATGTAGCCTATAAGGTAGATTGGTAATTCCATGTGTCGTTATCTTTCCATATAACTCGTCCGTTCTCAATGCTTGCCAACGGAAAAATAGACGAAAAGGGTGGAGTTATTGTGCGAACGAGTTTCCACTCCTTATTATATACGCGCGCGCATGAGGAGCATTGAGGCGCGCATGCTGTAAACACTACGGTAATAGAGTCGGATTCATAGATCTCCATACTGGTGCTATCTGTGAGCTCAATACGGGTGTAGGGACCTTGTTCGACCACTACCTTGGGATTGCCCTTCAGTTGGAACAAATTGGCAATGAAGGTAAACGCGATATTTAGTAATACTATTTTTATCATATGATTAGTGCTACTGCGTAGGCAGCTATTCCTTCTTCGCGCCCTACAAATCCAAGGTGCTCGGTTGTCGTAGCCTTGATATTTATCTGATTCAAGGATACATTCATCACTTGAGCCAGACATCTCCGCATATCTTCTATGTGCGGGTTGAGTTTTGGAGTTTGAGCACAGATGGTAAGATCGCAATTCCCTAACTCATAGCCTTCATTACGAAGCATTTCCATTACGCGTCGAAGAAGAATCTTGGAGTCGATACCCTCGTATTCATTTCCTTTCGTATCGGGGAAGTGATAACCAATGTCCCGCATGGCAGCGGCGCCTAACAGGGCGTCACATAGCGCATGAATGGCAACATCGGCATCGGAATGACCGAGGAGCCCTCGGTCACAAGGTACCTCAATTCCCCCTAACCACAATTTGCGGTCAGGGGAAAATTGATGTACGTCATATCCAAAGCCTATTCGCATGTCTTTGACTTTCGGCTTTGCCTTTATTTCTTCTTGCGGTTGTCAACCAAGTCCTTGATTCCGGCAAGGTCGAAGCCCAGTGTGAAACGCATGGTCTGATCCAACGGGTTAGTTGCTGCCAAACCAACGCAGTAAGACACATCGAGAGTCACGATGGAGAGATGGAACCCGGCACCAAAGGTGAGGTAGTTACGGTTTCCTTTATAGTAGTTCTCATAGCTGTAACCGGCACGGGCAAAGAATTGCTTGTTGTACGAATACTCAATACCGGCACCCCAACGTACTTCGTTGAATTCCTCTTTTGCACCGCCTGGGGCATCTGCAAAACTTTGGAACCAACCTTTGGCAGGGTTGATCTGAGAGTACTGCTCTTGGGTGTACTGGTGAGTCGTCTCGTCCGGAGCAAACTTGGACTTACGGCTCGGTACCAGCAGCTTATTGGTCTCCAAATTGAAGGTCAGGAAGTTATGCTGGTCGCACGGCAACTCATAGCCTACACCAAGGTTCATGCTCGCAGGGATGAAGTTGCTGCTTCCGTCGTCAGCGTACGTCATCTTACCACCGAGGTTCTTGAGACTGAAACCGAGGCTGAAGTGACTCGTACCCATCGGCAACTCGATCGGCTGCTTGGAGTACAAGGCAATGTCAGCAGCCATCGTCCAGGCCGGGTGCATCTCTGTGGCACCGGTAGCAGTACTGTTCACTCCGTTGTTGAGGTCCGAGTAGAGGAAACGAACGGCAACAGACATCGATACGTACTCATGTAACTTACGGAAATAACTGAGGTCGAGAGCCCACTCGTTAGGACGTACGTTCTGCAGGGTTTGACCTTGAGCGTCCGTCAGCGCTACATCACCCATCGAGAAATACGTAAAGCTGGCACCGATACCACCGGCGAGGTCACCGAAATTATAGAAACCGGCAAGGTAAGCCAGGTCGATATCGCCTACGAGTTTACGCAACCACGGCGTGTAGTTAGCCGTAATACCACCCTTCGTGTACATGTATGCGTACTTGGCAGGGTTCCAGTACTGCGAGTT
>DEIW01000121.1 GCA_002352705.1 Bacteroidales bacterium UBA2764
TATTTCAATACTTATTTCCATCCATGGGAGTTCTATCCCTTAGGAGAACATCCCGAGTGGAAAATGCCGTTTATCATTCGTAACCATGCTGGTGATCCGATGTATGAACGGCTCAAAGAGGTAATCATGGATCTTAAATCCCGCGGAGCGGAGTTTGTTACCTATCATGAACTGGCTCAAACATCGTGCACCGACTATGATGTGCTTATTTCTAAACTTGATAACAACTAATACGGACTTTATATGATACGTTTAGCAATAGTCTCCCCTTGTTACAATGAGCATGAAGTGCTCTATGAATCGGCAAAACGTCTTACGGAATTGTTGAATGACTTGATTGCAAAGGGTAAAATTACCAAGGATAGTTTTATCTTGTATGTCAATGATGGTTCAAAGGATGATACGTGGGATATCATCTGTGGGCTGCATGCATCCAACCGGTTTGTTTGTGGTATTAATCTTGCGCACAATGTGGGGCATCAGAATGCCATTATGGCAGGTATGATGACCGCTAAAGGCCGTTGTGACGGTGTTGTTACCATTGATTGCGACTTGCAGGATGATATTACTGCCATTGAGCGTATGATAGACCTCCATGCCAATGGGATTGAGATCGTTTATGGTGTAAAGGTAAGCCGTCAGGCTGATTCGTTCATGAAGAAATTTACGGCACAAACCTTCTATCGGATACAGTCTTCAATGGGCGTTGATGCCGTGTATAATCATGCAGATTTTCGTTTTATGAGTAGTCGGGCTTTGAATGCATTGGCACAGTATCCGGAGCGAAATCTGTATCTGCGAGGTATTATTCCGACAATCGGATTCCGTACGGCTACTGTGGATGACGTCATATCCGAGCGTATAGCCGGGCAGTCGAAATATTCATTCTCCAAAATGTTACGTTTGGCATCAGATGGCATCACATCCTTCTCGTCCAAACCGATGATAATAGTGCTTGCAGCCGGAACTCTAATGTTGATCAGCTCGTTGGCTATGATAGTGTATGTGGTTATTTCCTTGTTGATGGGACATTATGTTCCGGGATGGTCATCGCTTATGCTTTCTGTATGGTTTATCGGATCGGTGATAACAATCGGTATTGGTATTTTAGGAACTTATATTGGCAAAATGTACACAGAGATAAAGCATCGACCGCTTTATATTGTGTCAGATTCATTACTCCATGAATAAGTATAATAAATACATTTATTGGCTTGGTTTTATCATAGCCGTAACCGCAACAGCGATAGAATTGTTTCGCGGAGGTGCTGAGAATTATGTTGATTTTCGGGACGCAACGCTCAATTTTTGGAATGGAATAAGCAGTTATAATGACGAGTTCGTTTCTGCTCATGGCAGGTACTTTATTTATTCACCGCTATTCTGTATTCTGTTCGCGCCGTTTGCCTTTATGCCGTTCTATATGGGCGGCTTCGCGTGGAACCTGATTGGATATACAGTGTTCTATTACGCAGTAAAGAATTTGCCGGGATTGAATGATAATAAATCGTCACAAATGATGCTTTATCTACTATTGTTTGTAGGGCAGAGTTTGTTCTGCTTTCAGTTCAATCTACTCGTGGCAGCAATATTTCTCTGGGCATTTATATTGCTCGAAAGAGACCATAATTTTGGGGCGGTTTTCCTGATTATGCTCTCCGCGATGACCAAGATCTACGGTGCTATCGAACTGGCACTCCTGTTCTGCTATCCGCGTTTCTGGCGCAACATGGGATATGCGGTGCTTTGTGGGATCGGGTTGGTGCTCTTACCGGTAGTCAGACTCGGTATTGACGGCTTGTTGCCATGGTATATGGACTGGTTCCACCAACTCTCTGATCACCATGATACGACAGGCGTGTATTATTCACTTATCTTTGCCCAACCGATACGAGTATTTGCACTGCCATATATGCGCTGGTTCCAAGGAACTGTCTTGGCCATATTGGGAGTATTCTTCTTTTGTTGTTATAAACGATGGAGTGAGCCCTCATTCCGTGTCGGTGTATTGGCAGGACTAATGGGGTATATCGTTATTATGAGTGAGGCGGCAGAGTTTACGACTTACACTATTGCTGCTACAGGTTATGCCTTGTGGTATTTCAGCGAGGATGAGCGATCGATTGTGGATAAGATATTGTTCTGGTGTATATTCGTCCTGTTTGGTATGATGCCGATAGACATCTTATGTCCCACTCCCGTTTGTATGTTCTGTCATAAAACATTATGGCTTGGCGTCTGGATTTTTACTATCGCTTGGCTTCGTATCATTTACACCACCTGCAAACCGGTTCCATCTACGCAGTGCCATCAGGTTCTTCAATAATTGCGGATTTTAATCCGCCTCGCAAAAAAAAAGCACAAATCCTTGCGTATGTGCTTTTTTTTGTGTAACTTTGCAGCGTTTTTAATTTAACGCTATGAATACAACGTATATACTGCTGATCGTGTTGGTCGTTGTGGTAATGATTTTCGGGTTCTGGTTGATCCAGTACTCGCAATTTCGCAATGAGGAGAAGAAACGTATGTGGGAACTCAAACGGGAGAGTCAGAAGACGATTTCGCCGATTCGTCTGCGGGCGTATGAGCGACTGACGTTATTATTAGAACGCACGAAACCGGAGCATATGTTGATGGAACTGCGTTCGAAAGAGCCGGATGCTCTGGTTACCTGGACGGTAGGGCAGGTACAGCAATACTTGTTGCAGACGATACGGGCGGAGTTTGACCATAACCAGAGCCAGCAGGTGTATGTGAGCGATGAGGTATGGGACATGATTATCAACGCGCGTGACCAGATGGGGGCGTTTGTAATAGCTATGGCGGCTCAATTACCTAAGGATGCTACGGCTCAGGTGTATGCGACCACCCTCCTCACTGCCTTTAATTTGAATGGCCTGACGCCTACGGACAAAGCACTTGAGGCTTTGAAAAACGAAGCGAAAGGATTAATGTGATGCGTTTGAAAA
The DNA here is from genome assembly GCA_002352705.1 of Bacteroidales bacterium UBA2764. Lineage (GTDB taxonomy): Bacteria > Bacteroidota > Bacteroidia > Bacteroidales > Paludibacteraceae > Colicola. The sequence continues at coordinate 2,970 of DEIW01000121.1, forward strand.
TTCATTGGGTTATAGGATTATTGCTGTTGTGCGTATCAGCCGGAGCGGCAGACTCGACGACGGTAACGGCGCCTAAGGCATCTATATACCAAGGAATGACTATCAAACTGGATATCGGCTCCGCGGCGATCACGCCGGCTATAAGCAAAGGGCAGTTACAGCAGTACGAGTTGGCGATGAACTGGCGTTTGAAGGACCGTTTTTACCCGACTCTTGAATTAGGTTATGCCGGCGGACGCGCCCATCGGGGAGATTCCATCTCGTATAATGCGCACGGTGGATTCGTTCGTGTGGGATGTGATATCAACCCGCTGAAGAAACATCCGGACAGTCCGCATGCATTACTGGTGGGAATTCGTGTGGGAACAGGAGTGCAGGCAAAGAAAACAGACTGTTGGGGAGAAATCGTATTGGGATGTCAGGTGGAGATAGCCAAGGTGCGTAACACCGCTTTTTATATGGGATGGATGGGAAGATTGAAAATCCTGTTTACCCGCGAGAAAGAGGGGCTGCTTGCCTCTGAGATGGCTCCGATATACATCCCCGGTTTTGGAGACCGAAGTAATGTAGGGTGGGGAGTAAGTTACCATTTAGGATGGAAGTTCTAACAGCCAAGATACTGTCAAAATAAGGCCAATGCCGACGGTCAACCGACGGTCAACCGACAGTCAAGGCTAATGTAAGAACGATGTAAGACACTAAAAACTATAATATTATGAACAAAACACAACTTTTGAATCGTGCGGCGGATAACATTCGTATCCTCGCAGCAGCAGCAGTAGAAAAAGCAAAGAGCGGTCACCCGGGCGGAGCCATGGGCGGCGCAGATTTCATCAATGTGCTCTTTAGCGAGTTCCTCGAATACGATCCGGACAACGCCGGTTGGGAAGCAAGAGACCGTTTCTTCCTCGATCCGGGTCACATGGCACCGATGCTGTACGGACAACTCTGTCTGGCAGGCAAGTTCACGCTCGAAGACCTCAAGAACCTCCGTCAATGGGGTTCGGTGACTCCCGGTCACCCCGAACGCGAGATAGAGCGGATGATTGAGAATACCTCCGGTCCGCTTGGACAGGGACACACGTTTGCAGTCGGTGCAGCCATCGCCGCAAAATGGTTCAACCAGCGTTACGGAGAGATTCATAACCCGACGATTTATGCCTTTATCTCTGATGGCGGCGTTCAGGAAGAGATCTCGCAGGGCGCAGGCCGTCTGGCAGGACACCTCGGACTCGACAACCTCGTCATGTTCTATGACTCGAACACTATTCAGCTCTCCACCGGTTGCAGCGAAGTGACCAGCGAAGATGTCGCTGCCAAATACAAGGCATGGGGATGGTACGTTCAGGAAATCCCGGGCAACGACCCCGACGCTATCCGCGAAGCCATCATCAAAGCGAAAGCCGAGAAAGGCCGTCCTTCGCTCATCATCGGCCATACTACCATGGGCAAAGGCTGCGTGACCGCCGAAGGCGAGAACTGGGAAGGCAAGTGCTCCACCCACGGAGCGCCGCTCTCCAAAGCCGGTGCATCGTTCGAAAAGACCATCGAACACCTCGGAGGCAACCCCGAAGACCCGTTCCAGATATTCCCCGAAGTGAAGAAACTGTACGACGACCGCGCAGCTGAGTTGCGCGAGTTGTGCAATAAGAAATACGAGGCGTATTACGAGTGGAAACAAGCAAATCCGCTCTCTGCCAACGAGTACGAGACCTACATGTCCGGCGAAACGCCGTGCATCGACTGGAGCCTTATCCAGCAGAAAGCCGGTGCCGCTACCCGTAACGCCAGCGGTACAGTGCTCTCTTTCCTCGCGGAGAACGTAGGCAACATGATTGTTTCCTCTGCCGACCTCTCCAACTCCGACAAGACCGACGGTTTCCTCAAGAAGACCCACGCTTTCAAGAAAGGCGATTTCTCCGGTCAGTTCCTCCAAGCTGGTGTGTCCGAACTCACGATGGCGTGCGTCATGATCGGTATGGCGCTTCACGGCGGTATCATCCCTGCTTGCGGTACGTTCTTCGTCTTCTCCGACTACATGAAGCC
>DEIW01000069.1 GCA_002352705.1 Bacteroidales bacterium UBA2764
ATTCTTGCTGTCCTCGGGATCCTGAGGCAGGAGTTGGAGTTTGAGTTCCTCCTCCAGTTTGGGAATCTGCGGTTCGAGTTCGTCTATCTCCGCCTTCGCCATTTCTTTGAGGTCAGCGTCGGATTCATTGAAAAAGAGGTCTTTGGCATCCTGCAGATTAGTAACCGCTTTCTTATAACGTTCGGCAACCGCCAACACGCGTTCCAAATCATGGTACTCGCGATTGAGGCGCACATATCGAGCCTGATCCGCTATCACGGCTGGATCAGTGATAAGGAGACTGACCTCATGAAACTTAGCTTCCAGACCGTCTATTTTTGAGAGAATATCCATTGGGTTGAAGGGTTTATTGGTTAAGCGCTTTGCTGTTGATTCATTGATGCGGTATATGCCTGGAGGGTGTTCTGAAGGAGCGAGACGATCGTCATAGGTCCTACTCCTCCCGGAACAGGAGTTATATAAGCGGCTTTCGGTGCCACCTGCTCAAAATCCACATCTCCGACCAGACGGTATCCGCGCGGAGAAGCAGGGTCGTCAATGCGGTTGATACCTACATCAATAACGGTAACACCCTCCTTCACCATATCCGCCGTCAGCAGTTTAGGACAGCCCGCCGCTACAATGATGATATCCGCGGTACGGCAGATAGAAGCCAAGTCACGTGTCTTGGAATGGCATATAGTTACCGTAGCGTCTCCCAGCGAGGCAGCGGACATTCCGGGTAAAGAGAGATAAGGACGCTGCATCAATAACATAGCGATAGGTTTGCCTACGATATTCGACCGTCCGATGACTACCACATGCTTGCCCTCAGTCCGGATAGCATATCGCGCCAGCAGTTCTCTGATACCCCTCGGAGTAGCAGAAACGATGGAAGGCAGCCCTTGTACGGTCCGTCCTACGTTAGCCGGAGTGAGTCCGTCCACATCCTTGTGAAAATCAATGGCAGAGAGAACAGCCGATTCATTGATATGTTCCGGTAGCGGGAGTTGTACGATAAAACCGTCCACCATAGGGTCCGTATTCAATCGCTGTACCTCTTGAATAAGCTGTTGTTCCGTCACGTCTGATTCGAAAGCAATCCGTTCCGCCTCCACTCCAACCTCTGCACATGCCTTCATCTTATTGGCCACATATGTCTCCGACGCAGGGTTGTGTCCTACGATTATGATGGCAAGTTTTGGAGCGCGAAGACCTCTTTTGGTTATCTCGGATATTTGTTCGCGCAACTCGCAACGAATAGTCTGAGCTGTTTGTTTACCGTCTAAAATCATTCATTCTGAAGTTTTTCATCGTTCTTTTTAGACTGGCGCCACCGTTTGAAGTTACGCCAGATATCTTTCCATTCCCGCTGGGTGATATACCATTTGTTTTCTCTGCGTGGCGGACGATAGACCGCGCGTGTCTCGATTTGCACCTTGTGACGGATGGAATCCAGATTGGCCGCCTGCGAGAGACTGTCCGCCAGAAGAAGGGCGTCCTGTTCCTCCGCCTTATGGATACGCAGTTCGTCCACCTTCAACTCGGTAGCAGGATCATCATTAGGCATAGCACGGAGTTCGTTTACAAACATCATCACCAGCTTATATGCTCCGAACCCCAACACGGCGACTATGACAAGCACCAAACCATAATAGGCTTGTTTGTCATGCATTCCCATCCATCCCCGCCACGAATCAGAGGTACGCTTTCCCGAGGAATGGGAATGATGATGGTGGTGGTTGTGTTTCTTAGCCTCTCCCCACCCCGGCTGATATGTCTTGGGTGATTGGTCCATTAGCGTCTTTTGCCGGACATCTGTTGTACTTTACGCATCATCTTGGAGGTCTGCTCAAACTGCTTAAGGAAGCGGTTGAGTTCCACGATAGTCACTCCGGCACCCTTGGCAATACGGTTCTTTCGGCTGCCGTTGAGCAAGGCGGGGTTAGAGCGCTCTGCAGGAGTCATGGAGTTAATCATTGCTTCAATTGGCTTGAAGGCATCGTCACTTATTTCTACACCTTTGAGAGCCTTGTCCATGCCCGGGATCATCCCCATCAGGTCTTTCATCGAGCCCATCTTCTTGATCTGATTGAGCTGGCCGATGAAATCATTGAAGTCAAACTGGTTCTTGGCAATCTTCTTGGAGATACGTCGCGCCTCGGCTTCGTCATACTGCTCCTGAGCCCTCTCGACGAGCGAGACGACATCACCCATACCGAGGATACGGTCTGCCATACGCGCCGGATGAAAGACATCAAGAGCCTCCATCTTCTCACCCGTACCGATGAACTTGATAGGTTTGTTAACCACCGAGCGTATAGAGAGTGCAGCACCGCCGCGAGCGTCACCATCCAGCTTGGTCAGTACCACACCGTCAAAATCCAGACGGTCGTTGAATTCTTTAGCCGTATTCACGGCATCCTGACCGGTCATGGCATCCACCACAAAGAGCGTCTCGGACGGCTTGATAGTGTTCTTGATGGCTGCTATCTCGTTCATCATCTGTTCGTCCACAGCAAGACGTCCGGCTGTATCGACAATCACTACGTCATACCCCATTCTCTTGGCTTCCGTGACAGCCTCCTGGGCTTTCTTCACAGGGTCCGACTGGTTCTCCGCTGTATAGACGAAAGCATTGATTTGCTCGCCTAAGACCTTCAGTTGCTCGATTGCCGCAGGACGGTACACGTCACACGCCACAAGCATGACGCGCTTGTTCTTCTTGGTTTGCAGATAGTTCGCCAGTTTGGAGGCGAAAGTGGTTTTACCGCTACCTTGCAGACCTGCCATCAGGATGACTGCCGGGGTGCCGCTAAGGTTGATTTCTTGCGTCTCACCGCCCATCAGAGCTGCCAGTTCGTCATGGGTAATCTTCACCATCAACTGGCCCGGACGAACGGCATTGATGACATTCTGACCAAGGGCTTTTTCCTTGACTTGGTCGGTAAACTGCTTGGCTGTCTTGTAGTTCACATCCGCCTCAAGCAGTGCCTTACGGATATCCTTGACGGTCTCCGCAATATTGATTTCGGTAATACGGCCCTCACCCTTCAGGATCTTGAATGACCGCTCTAATCGTTCTGATAAGTTATCAAACATTGTATAGTAAATTTTATTATTCTCATTGGATTTGTTGTCCCTGCATCGTAAACACCTTCTCTCCGCGGAGTATCAGGAGCTGCCCGTTGCGGAATACTTTCACCGCTTTCTCCGGTGCCTCGGTATGTTCGATAGCCTGAGGAGATACATTATTGACAGCCAGACGTATATGGAGGTCGTCTGTTCTATCGGGAGCCTCGGAGGTATACTGAGTCTTGTCCTCTACGAGGGATTGCACAGGAATCTCTGCCAGAGACAGAGCAAATTTGGTGATGATGGTTCCCATTGTGTATTTGATTGTTAGGTCTGCCGATAGTGCTTCGTCTATCATATTCTCCATGCCGGTATAAACCTCTTGCGCAAGAGAGTCTGCTTTCGGGTTCTCCGGTTCGTTGGCTTCGGAATGAAGGAGGTACAGTTCTACTATAGTAGAGCCTAAGTGCTTCTCTACAAGCGCCACTTTCGCCGAGTCGGTCTTTGGGATACACTTGTCGAACAATCTATTAGCCAGCGTCTCGCCGAACTGGCTGACGACCATCGCTTTTGCCTCATCGGCTTTGTTCCAAAGGCGCAAGGACATCTGAGGAATCATTGCTTGTGCATGCTCTGCCATCCATTGACGGCTGTACGGCAGCAAGTCAGGGCGGGTAGCGAGTGCCATGATATCTTCGGTCTCTACCTCCACGGCCTTACGGTCATGTGAGAGCGTCAACCAACGGTAGGGACATGGATACGTGATAGGCGAACCGGTTGTGATTTCCACGATGCTGTCCTGTCCGGCACGATAAGTCGTGATACCATTGATATGGAAATGGCCTGTGAGGACAAGATGCACGCCGTGCAGCATAAGGCTGTCACGGACAGCTTCTGCGTTCTTCAGACGGCAGGAACTCTCCAGACGGCTCTGACCGTCAAAATGCTCCAATATCTGCCAGTGACACATTGCGATAATCGTGTTATTCTTCGCCTTTGCGATGTCTGCTTGCGCTAAGACCCATGCCAAAGTCTGGTCTGTCAACCATCCTGTAGCAGCCGACTTATGGGTGCCGTCCACGCCCAGCACTGTCAATCCGGGGAGCGGTTCTGCCGCATAGGAATGGGAGTTAGGGTCCTTGGCAGTGACATTCGAATAAACGAAATCATACGTACTCTCCCACTGGCTGTCCAAGAGGCTGTCTACCGCCACCTTCCGGTCTCCGTAATATGCGTATGCCTTACCGCCGATATCATGATTACCAGGGATGACAAGCGTGCGGATACCTGCTTCCTGCAATGCCTTGAGCGAGTTGGCCACCAGTTCGTGACTGGCTTTCTCACTGTCCTTGGTCAGATCACCGGGAATAAGGAGTAACTCAGGACGATACTTCATCGCCGTATCCATCATAGCTACCCATGCCGCTTCGCTCAGGTCAAGCATCTTGCGCTGGGAGCCCATCATGTCATCGAAGGCTTTACCTTCCTGAACCAAAGACTGTGCCAACACATGAGGGTCAGCCACTACCATAATCTTCTCTTGTGCCCAACAAAGACAAGGCACCAATGCTGCAAATAAGAAAAACTTTTTCATATCCTATTGTATTAATATCTCTACACGTCTGTTGAGGGCACGCCCTTCTTCCGTATCATTGGAAGCCACAGGCATAGTATCTCCATACCCGAAGGCTTGTATCTTCTCCTCTTGGCATCCGAAAGCCATGAGTTGGCGTTTTACAGACTCAGCGCGGGCTTGAGAGAGCCGTTTGTTATCCTCCGGAGAGCCGATATTATCCGTATGTCCGGATAACCGCACTGTATATCCGTATGCTGTGATAAAAGAGGCAAGACGCTTGAGTTCCGGCAGAGAGGCCGGCATGATTACATCGCTGGCCGTCTCGAAGAGCAGATTATCTATAGCCACAGACTCATTAGGCCGGAGCACCGTGATAGACTCCGGGCGTTTGTCCTCCGGCAAAGTGATAGAATAGATATCATGTACCCGTCCCATCTTCCGGGCATAAAATGCCGTCTGTCCGTCTGCCGAGATTTTATACCAACAATCCCTTCCCGCCGTATTGATGTGCGGACCAAGGTTCTCCGGTTCTGACCAGCATGTCCAGCAGGTATCGCTCAACCGGCGGGATATCCATACATCCAGTTCACCGTAGGTACCCTCTCTGTCCGAAGAGAAATAAAGGGTCTTCATATCCGGGTGAAGGAACGGCGAGCGCTCCATGCCCTCTGTATTGATAGTCTTTCCTATAGAGTACGGCTTGCCCCATCGTCCGGCACTGTCACGCTCGCTGATGAAGATATTCAGACTGGGCTTCTCTTCTCCCTCCGCCGGATAATTGGCAGCAAAGAGTAACGCCGAGCCATCCGCTGTAATCATCGCGTCAGCCTGCCAGTTACCGAGTTGCAGATAAGCGGGCAGAGGTCGAGGTTCTGTCCATCCCCGCGGACCTTTCACGGAAAAACACATCCGTCCTTCCACGAAGACCAGCATCGTCCTGCCGTCACCGGAGACAGAGGTGGGCGCCTCGTTACGATGAGGATTACTAAGAGCGGGAATACGTCTGGCATTGCCCCACTCTCCCGTACGGCGGTCACGATATGAGACATAGATATCCTCCGTGTAAGCGCCGTCCTCGCGGTTCAGACCTACGAAATAGAGCGTGTTGTCGTCCATACTCAGTGTAGGACCGTACTCCTCGCCCTGCGGCGTATTAATGGCAGCAGGGAGACGAACAGGATGAATTGTGTCCGGCGCCGTAAACGAGCAGAAAATCAGTACCAACAACTGCGCCGTCATCACACGGAGGAAAGTAGTAAACGGATAGACCGTGGCATAACATACCGAAGCCTGGTTGTTCTCGCTCGAGAGAGACTGCGCATAAGGCAGAGACATGGCGGAAGTCATAGACCCTATCAACATACCGATAACATTGAAATAATTCATTTTCAGTCCCTTGTAAGCAATAGAGCCGATGACAAGCAGCGGAATGATAGTCAAAAGGAATCCGTAACCTATCCATAGATAGCCGCCATTGACGAGTGTCGGTACAAAGCCCTCGCCTACCGAGAGCCCGAGAGCCGCCAGGAAAAGCGTCAGTCCTACCTGACGCAGCATCATGTTCGCAGACGTGGTAGAGAAAGTCACGAGGTTATAATACGGTCCGTAATGACCGATAAGGATAGCCACTATCAGCGAACCGCCTACCAATCCCAGTTTGAAAGACTGCCCCATCCCCGGTAGAGGAATAGGCAACAGACCTACACAGATACCTATCACCATACCGAAGAATACCGGCAGAAGATGAGGCACATCCAGACGTTTGAGCTCGTTTCCGAACGTGTCTGCTACTTTACCTACATCCCGTTTATCACCTACCACCATCAGGCGGTCGCCTAACTGCAAAATCATATCATCGGTAGCCAGGAGGTCTATGCCGGCGCGATTGACACGCGTGATAGTAGCATGATATTGATGACGGAGATTGAACGAACGAATACGTTTGCCGTTACACTCCGGTTTGGTTACCGCAATGCGCCGGGAGATAAGGTGATCGGACTTCTCTTTCTGGACACGCAGGTCATAATCCTCCAATCGTCCCAAAAGCCGCAGAGCGGACAGATGCTGCTTGTCCGTCAGCACACGGATGGTATCGCCGTTACTGAACGTCGTCTGCTCGTTAATCAGTTCGTCCGAACCGTTCGGCCGGATGACACGGCTGACGACCATCTCCTTCACCGGGCATACCTGTTGCAGTTCACGGAGCGTCATCGTGCCCAACTGGGGGTTATTGAGTGTGATATCCACGCATAGCGGTTCCTCACTGTTCTCGGAAGCCGCTTCGCGGAGTCTCTTCTCCTCTTCCGGTAACTGAACACGGAAAGCATGGCGTATCAGTTCCATAGCCAGGATGACGCCTACTATACTAAGCGGGTACGCCACGGCATAGCCCGTAGCTATGTCCGGATTGTAAACGCCTTTGATATCATAATAAGCTTGCTGGACTGTTGCGAGAGAAGGTGTAGAGGTGGTAGCACCCGAAAGGATGCCCGCCATCGTACTCATATCAATCCCTGTGATATAATGGAGCACGATAGCACACACACAGCCTAACAGCACAACAGCCGCCGCTAACATATTCAGTTGCAAACTGCCTCTCTTGAACGGAGAGAAAGAAGGGCCGACCTGCAGACCTATCGAATAAACAAAGAGAATAAGACCGAAATCCTTGGCAAACTGAGCCACCGAATGGTCTATCTGTACCCCTAATGACGCCATGAAAATACCGACAAACAGCACCCATGTCACGCCCAACGAGAAAGACTTGATCTTTGCTTTCTCGCCCAGCCAGAGGCCTATAGTCATCACTATCGTCAGCCATAAGAGGGACTGCGTGATAGTCGGCGTAAAGAGGAAATGTACTATTGAGTTCATTGCAATATCCGTATTAATCCTATCAGGGCTTTCATACAGGCTCTGTCTGTTATCTGGTTGCGTAATTTCCCTAAATGGAAACACTCTGCGGAAGTTCCCTTAGGCGTTGCCCAAGCCATCCATACAGTGCCTACAGGCTTCTCGGGCGAGCCTCCGTCCGGTCCGGCAATACCGCTTGTAGCAATACTATAATCCGTGCCCGTGAGTTTGCGAACAGCCTCTGCCATAACGCGTACAACTTCTTCGCTTACCACCCCACGCTCTTTGATTAGTTCTTCGGGAACGCCCAACAAGTGCTCTTTCACGGAGTTGTCATAACTGATGACCGAACCGAAATAGAAAGCTGAAGAACCGGGATGTCTGTTGAGCAGCGAGGCGAGTTTGCCTCCGGTACAGGACTCCGCGGTAGAGATGGTAGCACCTTTAGCCTTGAGCAGACGACCGGCAATAACCTCCAACGGTTCGTCTGTATCGGCTATCAGATATTCTTTCACTAACCCTTTCAACCGTCCGAACCACTCGTCTGTCTCCGCCTCCGTCGCCCCGCCATATGATGACAGGCGCAGACGGATGATACCGTCCTTGGGAAGATACGCCAGATGTAAGTACTGCGGCATCTCGTTCTCGTAATCCTCCAGTATGATGGCTAACGATGACTCGGGTATGCCGGTCACTTGCAGAGTACGGTGGATGATTGCTTTTGACTTTCGACTTTCTACTTTTGTCTCAATATACGGCAGTATCTGTTCCTTCATCGCAATCTCCATCTCGTATGGGACGCCGGGCATGGAAGCCAACAGTTTGTCTCCCTTATGGAAAACCATCAGTGGCGCAGAGCCTACCCTGTTCTCCAGAATCTCAGCCTTCTGCGGTACCATCCATTGGGTAGCCGTAAGGCGGTTCAGTACATCTGGACGCTCTTGGTACAAATCATATATGTGCGCGCGTACAGAAAGGTCCTCTACCAGACATGTGTCGAAATACTCGCATAGCACATGCTTGGTAATATCATCTTTGGTAGGACCCAGTCCTCCGGTCGTCAGCACGATATCCACACGGCGGAAAGCCTCGTCCAAAGCCGCGATGATATGTTCCTTCTCGTCATGAACGGAAGTAACCTGGTATAGTTCTATACCGTATTCATTCAGCTTCTCTGCCATCCAGGCGGAATTGGTATCCACCACCTGACCGATAAGCAGTTCATCTCCTATGGTTATTATCTCTGCGCGCATTGTTTTTTCCATTCGTTTGCTGTAAGCTCCAATTCTTGATACCACTCTTCCCCGAAACGGCGGATAAGAGGTTCTTTCAGGAACTGATATAACGGGACATGCTCTTTCTTGCCTTTCAGCCGGGCACAATGGCAAATATCCCATCGGTGATACTCCAGCCCCGTCATCTCCCCTACTTGGGTCAGCCGTATCGGATAGAGATGACAAGAGACAGGTTTCTTAAAATCTATCTTTCCGGCGTTATGGGCTTTCTCTATCAGGCAGTAACACCATCCCTGGTGGTCCGTACGGGCAAAGACACAATCTTTCCCGTTCACGATAGAAGTCACTCTCTCGCCCGAAGGGTCATTATAAGCGACACCTTGCTGCGCTACCACTGCCTTCGCCTCTTTGGTCATGTCCGGTAGGAGAACAGGCAGTATATCCTTAATCTTCTGCTCTTCCTCGTCTGTCAGCGGGGCACCGGCATCTCCCTCGATACAGCAACACCCGCGACAGGTATCTAAATCGCAGCAGAACTCTTTCTCCAGTATGTCCAGTGATACCAGTGTATTTTCGCCTATTACAAACATTTGGTTCTTTATAACAAAAAGCCTTCAACCCATATCTTGATTCCCAGAGCGATGAGTACCAGTCCGCCTACAAGCTCCATATTCACCTTCAGCCTGCCGATAAAGACGCCTGCGAGGTATCCTCCTAACGAGAAGAGCGCCGTGATACATCCTATGGTCAGTATGGATGGGTAAAGCCGGTCGGGGTACGGTACAAACAACAGTCCGGCTGCCAGCACATCTATACTCGTGGCTACTGCCAGAAGCAGAATACTGATGATATTCCAATCCGCCGTTTTCTCCTCGTCCGGATGACTATGCAGCGACTCCCAAATCATTTTTCCTCCTACAAACCCCAAGAGTACCAGAGCTATCCATGGCGCGTAGGTCTGCATGAATGTCATAAACAGCGACCCTGCGTAGTACCCGATAAGCGGCATTCCCATATGGAAAAGACCGAATATCAGAGCCATCAGCAGTGCCCGGGGGTGCCATTTAGCCTGATTAAGTCCCTGAACGGCGGATACGGCACAGCAATCCATCGCCAGACCTACCCCCATCACTATAACGTTCAACCAGTTCACCTCTAACCTCTAACCTCTAACCTCTAACCTCTAATCCTCTAAACTCTAAACTCTAAACTCTAAACTCTATCCTCTATCCTCTAATTCCTCCTGTACTTATATCGTGCGCCTACTTTGCCTTTCGCGATAGATGCTAACTTGCTGCGGACAAAAGTCTTGCGTATCGGGGATATACGGTCAGTAAACACATGTCCCTCCAGATGGTCATACTCATGCTGGATGATACGGGCGCAGAAACCGGTGAAGACTTCTTCGTGTTCCTTGAAATCCTCGTCCAGAAAACGTATCTTGATGGTCTTCGGGCGTACTACGTTCTCACTGATTCCGGGCAAAGAGAGGCAACCCTCGCTGTAGCTACAGGTATCCTCGCTCACCTCCATCATCTCGGGGTTGATAAAAGTACGTTTGAAATCCTTGCACTCCGGATAATCCTCCGCTAACTCGGAACCGTCCACCACGAACAGACGCCATGGTTTGCCTACCTGGGGAGCGGCTAATCCGCAACCCTCGGCGGAGGTCAGAGTCTCATACATATCAGCGATGAATTGCTTCAAGTCCGGAGTGTTCTCTATCTCCTCCGTCTCCTTGCGCAACACAGGCTGTCCATATAAATAGATGGGTAAAATCATTGTTAATTACATTAATACTATTCAAATCGGCTACAAAAGTACTACAAAAATTGCACATATGCAAGCGTTCGGGCATTTTTTGACAAATAAAATATAATTTTATCTGTTGTATGGGGCTATGAGACGTCTATGCTCGCATAAGAACGGCTTATAGACCTATGCAACAGGGAAAGCCGTTAGGCTTGGCAAAAAATGTCCGCCTTTGTGTATGTCCGGCAGGACGCGAACGTACTCTCGGAGGGAACCCGCTTGCTGATGTGACCCCAAAAAGTTGG
>DEIW01000190.1:0-1135 GCA_002352705.1 Bacteroidales bacterium UBA2764
CCGTTTTCATCGGTGGTCCGGTATGGTGGGGCACGTATCCGCAGGTGATGTTCACGTTCTTCGACCGCTATGACCTGAACGGCAAAACGATCTATCCGTTCACCACCCACGAAGGTAGCGGTCTCGGCTCGTGCGTCAACGATGTCCGCCGTGCGTACCCGAACGCCTCCGTGCAGAAAGGCTTTTCTATCTATGGTCACGAGGTGCGTACCAACAAAGCAAAAGTAGAGAACTGGCTTAAAGGACTTTAATAACAAATTACACATACTATGCAAAACTTTGATTACCAGACACCGACACGCCTTATCTTCGGTGAAGGCGTAGTAACAAAACTGCCGAAAGTGATGAGCGCGTTCGGCAAGAAAATCCTCCTCACTTACGGAGGAGGCAGTATTAAGAAGATTCCGGCTTTTAGAGCTAAAACGGGCAGCCTGTACGACTACGTGCATGAGGCGCTCAAGGACTTCGAGATTGTCGAACTGAGCGGTATTCAGCCGAACCCCAAATACAATCCTTCCGTTTTGGACGGCGTGCGGCTGTGCAAGGAGCACAAAGTGGACGTCATTCTCTCCGTCGGCGGCGGTTCGGTACTCGATTGCTCCAAGGCGATTGCAGCCGGTGCCTGCTATGACGGCGACCCGTGGGACCTCATTTCCTACAAGGTCAAAGCCCAGGCAGCCCTGCCGATAGTAGATATTATCACGCTTGCTGCAACGGGTAGCGAGTACGACTGCGGCGGCGTCATCTCCCGTACGGAGACCAACGACAAGATCGGTTATTTGGACCGCCACTTGTTCCCTGCCGTCTCGTTCCTCGACCCGACCTACACTTTCTCGGTGAGCAAGAAACAGACCGCAGCGGGTATCGCCGACGCGATGAATCACACCATTGAGCAGTATTTTGCGGAAGACACTACGCTCCTTAACGACGGTTTCTGCGAGTCTATGCTCCGCTCGCTCATGGAGAACGGACGCAAGTGTATCGCTAACCCCGAGGACTACCAAGCCCGCGCGGAGATGATGCTCGCCTGCACCTACGGCTGCAACGGCATTCTCGCACTCGGCAACAGCGAGTCCGGCTGGCCATGCCACGGCATCGAGCACGCCCTCTCTGCCTATTACGACATCACCCACGG
>DEIW01000190.1:1241-1661 GCA_002352705.1 Bacteroidales bacterium UBA2764
TCAATGTCTTTGGCATCGACCCCTCGCTGACCCAATGGGAGATTGCTGACAAAGCTATCGAGGCGACCTACGCGTTCTTTGAGTCCATTAATATCCCGATGCACCTGCGCGAAGTGGGTATCGACGAGAGCCGTTTGGACGAGATGGCACACCATATCGCTATAAATGAAGGGCTGGAGAACGCCTATGCGCCGCTGACGGAGCAGGATATCAAACAAATCTTAATAGATAGTTTGTAATTATGGAAGCATTTCGTGTAGATCCGCGGGTGACGACACCCGAAGCGCAGGCGGCGTATATAGAGCAGGGCCGCAAACTGTTTGCATTCAACCAGACCGTTCCCTTCACGCCGGAGAATATCGAAGCGACGAAAGCCCTCTTTGGTGAAAATCTCGGCGAAGGAAGCATCGTTCAACCGCC
>DEIW01000190.1:1728-7712 GCA_002352705.1 Bacteroidales bacterium UBA2764
AAAAACGTCATGATTATGCCGGACTGCCTGATGATGTCGCGCGGCAGCATCACTATCGAAGATGGCGCGATGATTGCAGCGAATGTGCAACTCATCAGTAATAACCACGACCTCTACGAAAGGCAGATACTCATCTGCAAGCCCGTGCGTATCTGTAAGAATGCTTGGGTGGGTGCCGGGGCAACTATCCTGCCGGGCGTGACAGTCGGCGAGAATGCGGTGGTAGCCGCTGCTGCCGTGGTAACAAAGGACGTCCCTGCCAACACCATCGTTGCCGGCAACCCTGCCAAAATCATCAAAACCATTCCACCCAAAGAACAACAGGAATAATGGAAACAATCAAACTATCCAACGGCGTCGAGATGCCCTTGTTGGGTTACGGCGTCTTCCAAGTTCCGCCACAGGAAGCGGAGCGGTGTGTGAGTGATGCCCTGTCGGTCGGCTACCGGCTGATTGACGGCTACAATTCACTGGTTCACTGATTCTTAACAATCATATATTTTTTTAACTTCGTTTCAAGATTGTTGCAATCAGCAGACCTTATGCTGACCTTGAGCAGAGGTTGGGTATATCTTGGTATACTGCCCTAATCTTAATAATCGGCAACTAACTGCACATCGGACAAAAAGCCAGTTTAATAGGTTGATGCTTCGAAGCGGGTGAAACGCTAATGACCGATTCGGGGTTACAAACGAAAAAAGCGCTCACGGAGGTTCGTGAGCGCTCATAGGTGAGTAAGTTTTCAAATGTGTTTTTCCTGATATTAGTGAGGTTGGTTATTTTACCCGAACAAAATACCATTGGTAATAGGTGACACTGCCGCCGTAATCCTCTCCCCGGACGAAGCCCATCCAGTTTTTGGTGAGCGGCTGTACGGTGATACGGTCGTTCTCGTCACGAAGGTGACTCTGTGCGGGATTAGCGACCATCAGCATGCCGTACTCGTAGCTCCAAGTGCCGTTTTTGGTATCGCCGGTGAAGGTGTTGTGATACGTGGCGGTACCGTCTGCGCGGAGCTCCCAAGTCTCGACACCTGGGTTCGTGCCCATGGTGTTCCATGCACCCTCAAAAGTAACGGCATTCATAGTATAGTACGCTAACTTCCAAGTACCCACAAAATCAGCGGTTTGGGGCTCTAAGACCATGCTCTCCATGTCCCATTCGGGCAGTTTGGAGACATACATCTCAATACCATCCTTAGTGATCTTCAGTTTGGCGGTATTACCTGTGTATTCCGTTACTTCGACATCCATTTCACGGCTTTCAATAATGAGGTGTTTGTCCTCAAAACGATAGGAAACCGTGTCTCCGTTCAGTATTGCTTTTTCCAAAGAAATAACGTCCACGATAAAATGCGGGCCGGGGCTCTTCTCTCCGCCGATAAACACACTGTCCGCGCGCCACATGGTACCAATGAGGTCGGCGGGTTTGATTTCCTGCTCCTGCGGGTTGTCCGGGTTGTTTCCCTTTTCTTTCGGGTCACAAGAGGTGAATGCCAGTGCGCCGGCTACCAGCGCAAGGGCGAAGAATAAAATCTTTTTCATGACAAAGTATTATTTCTATTTGAGCATAGCTCCGAAGACGAGGTAAACCTGGGTGTCTTGCTCGTCGTCGTTGCCGAAATGGATGTTGAACCGCGTGCGGTTTTCATCCATCATCGCGTACGCATAGGATTTCGGGAAGGGCTTATAAGCCGAGCCGTCTGCCAGCACGAGATTGATGTGAGAGAAGTGACCGTCCTCGGAGCTGACCGGCATATTATGGATAAAGATATCCTGCGGTGTCTCGTCCTCGGACGCGATGCGTGCGTTCACAAACTTCACATCCACGGTCTTGGCGTTGGGGTGCAAGGTGATGACCGCCTGCTGTTGGTCGTTGTGTACAGGGAACATCACTCCGCGCAGTTCGCCGACAGCATTGAAAACAACTGCGTTCGGATCATCAGCTCCGTTCTTGTCTTTCTTGTCACAAGAAGTGAATGCCAGTGCGCCGGCTACCAGCGCAAGGGCGAAAATAAAGAATTTTTTCATAAATTTAATGAATTAAATTTCTGGAGCTTCGGCTGCATCGATTTGCGTAAGCAAGCTTACAATCGATTTGCACGAACCTTCATATTTTTTATTGCTTGAGTAATAGTTCCGGCCATTCTTCTTCTGTACCGGCGTTATGAATCAGCGTCAGGTAGTCGCCTTTCAGGCTGAATTTCAGTTTTTCATTCATCGGCCAGAACTCATCAAAAGGATCTCCGTCCTTTCTGCCGTCCATATAGACGAGGATGGAATTGAGCGTAGCATCGATTACATCGCCGTCAATCTTAAACGTACCGTCACCGACGATATGCTCGTGAGCTACTACGTCGCGACCGTTCATGTAATAATCCATAATGCGCTGGTACGTACCGTCTTCACCAAAGGTGTAGAAAAAGTCAGATTCGCCTGCGACGCGCATCCATGTACCTACGATCGGGCTGTCAATTTTGTCTTTCTTCTTGCAAGAAGTGAATACCGTTATGCCGGCTACCAGCACAAAGGCGAAAAATAGAATCTTTTTCATAAATTTAATAAATTAAATTTCTGGAGCTTCGGCTGCGTTGAGTTCTTATTTCACGTTGTTCAAACGATCTATAAGTTGGCGTAAGCAAGCTTACACTCGACTTGCACGAACCTTCATAATTTCAAAAATTATTTTATTTCTTTTCCGTCGAGGGTGTAGAGTTTGTCATCGCGTCGAATGATGACATGTCCGTTGAGGACCTCTTTCCGGATTGCGGAAGAAGAGGTTTGTACGGTCTCTACGCCTTCGGCGAGTGCGCTCAGCGGATAGACCCACTCGTGCCAAGCCGTGCGATAATCCATATAACTCTCATCCGGCGCGTACATGACGGCATAACACTCCTTGAAGGTCTCTGTGTCTATCGTCGGCGGAACGACGGAGTAACTAATAAGGGTATCCAGTTGACTGAAAAAGAAGGATTGATACCCTATATTAGTTACTCCTGCATGTAGAATGACGGTCTGCGGATACTCTCCTGCCTCGTAGAATACCAGGTCACCGATCTTTGTGACTGACTCTGGCAGGATGAAACGTTTGTTCTGACAAGCGAGAGGATAAGCGAGGAGTATGTTTTTTTGCTTGTCGAATAAAAGACCGTCTTCTGCACAATAATTGAGGTTCGCCGCATCGACATGAATGGCCGTCAAGGAATCGCAGCCTATAAAACACGGGGCTTTGATCTCCTCTAAGGAAGCAGGGATAGTAACTACCTGCAACCTGGAGCAGTAATTGAAACTGTTCCAGATCGTCTTCACTCCGTCGGGAAGGGTGAGTGTCGTTAATCCGCTGTTGGAGAAAGCGTTTTGAGCTATTTCTTTGAGCTTGCCGGCTTGTCCCCATCCGATAGACGACAGGTTCTTGCATTTTTCGAAAGCACTTTTAGCTATCGTTTCAATGTTATCCGGGAGCACAACGGAAGTCATCTGACAACTGTTGAATGCATACGTTCCGATTTCATTGACCCGATAGTTCTTGCCGTTATAACTCACATCTCCGGGGATGATGATCGTAGCATGACCTTGGTAATTGGTCTTCTCCCCAAATTTATCCCACGTGACGGAAGCAGTACCATTGTTGTCATTGAGGTAGTAGTACAAGTCGCCGATTTGCACCTTCTGGGCCGAAAGCCCCAAGGTGAAACCGGTAACAAGCGCGAAAAGAAATAATGTCTTTCTCATGATGTTCATCCGTTATTTTACGCGGGTGTAATAGGTGTAGTGCATCTGGGTGGTACCGGTCCATGATTCTTCGGTCTTTCCTACATAGAACGCATTGGAGGTCAGCGTTACGATATCACTCCAATAATAATCCGGAAGTTCAGCCGGTTTCTCATCGTAGCCGCTTGCGAACTTACCATCCTGCGCAGCCCACCAGCCAGTCTGGCTTGCGTACTCTTTCTGCTCATCCATGCGGGCAAAGACGATGTTGGTCGCAACAAACGTGCCATCGGCATTGAAGGTCAAATAGACCACACCCGGGTCGGAGTGCTTCTGTCCATCCCACAAAAAGGACTGCGTAGCTTCCGAGTAATAGGAGTAACGATTATCATAGTACTGGCATTTCCAAGTACCGAAAAGGTTTTCAGCCGTTTTGGGCAGTTCCTGACCTTCCGCTTTGGGAATGAGCGCCATATAAAGATCTGCTTGCATCTCTTTGAAGTTGATGACAGCAAAATCTTTATTGAAACGTTTGATGGTTACGGTATTACTATATTCGTTTTTACCGTATGAAAGCTGGTCGCCTTCAATCCGATAATCGAGCGTGTCGCTACCGTTGAAAACCGCCTTTTCGGTGTTCAGCACCTCTACGATCAGGTGCGGCATAAAATCCAGATTCCCCTCAATGTAAGAACTGTCCACACGCCAGGTTGTTCCGGCTAACATAGCGGGGGTTACATCGGTTGAACCGCTGGGGTTGTTACCGTCACACGCTGTGAAGGCGAGTGCAAGTGCCGCAAGGGCAAACAAAAGAATCTTTTTCATAAATTTAATAAATTAAATTTCTGGAGCTTCGGCTGCGTCGAGTTCTTATTTCACGTTGTTCAAACGATCTATAAGTTGGCGTAAGCAAGCTTACACTCGACTTGCACGAACCTTCATAATTTCAAAAATTATTTAATTTCTGCGCCAAGGGCGTTGTAGGTCTTGCCATCGCGGATGATGTATACCTGACCGTTACGAATGACCTTCTGTGCTTTGTCAACCACAGGGAGGTTCTCCAAAGCTTGTTTGTCCTTCGGACCGATCTCTACATGCAAGGCCGTAAGGCCGTCAGATTGTACGAATGTGCCGTCCGCTACATGAACACCTTCGGTTAAGATAGCGGTATGCTCACCCAGTTCCAGGTCTCCTAACACCACAGCCATCGCACCCCATTGTCTCGGATCTTCACCCGGAGCTGCTTCAATCTCCAGTTTTACGTCCAAATAGCTGTTATCTTGCACGGCAAGCGTTTCACACGCCATAAGCGGGTGGGGCGTATCACCTGTGACATACACTTTGGTGCCATCAATGGTGATCTTGCTCTCTGCATTTAACTGCGGGAAACGACCATCCAAGGTTAGGCTGCTGTTTGCATCGCCGGTGAGATAGAGCTCCCATCCACCGAAGATACCGGCAGAGTTGTTCTTAATGGCGCAGTTACCGATTACTTTGATATTCAAAGGCAGCGGACCGCTATAGTAGTCCAACCAATCCATCCAACCCATCGAATTGTCTTCTTCCGCAGTAAAGATCTTCTGGAAGTTGTTCATCGTAAGGGTGCGGGTTGCAATATCGAAGGATAACTTGCCGTCTCCGAGGATATCGTTGCAGTTCTCGGATGTCACTTTGACCATATCGAAGCCGAGATACGTGCCGCCGCCTCCCCAAGTATGCTCGGTGCGCTCTAAAGCCATCACTGCCAACTCAAAGTGGTCGCCTTCTTTGACTACCAGTTTCCATGAAGCACTCAGCGAGTCGATACCCAGTTTCTTATCTCCGGGGAAAGTAGCGGTGATCATAGATTCTCCTTTACCGACAACGGTAATGAATCCACGCTCGTCTACTGTACCTACATTCTTATTCTCCGAGGTGTATGTCAGAGGTACCATCAGCGGGTTATAGGCTTCCAATATTCTGTACGGCCGACCTGCATACGCAGTATAGGAAGTGTCAACTTCCATATTGAAAGACAGGAAGATTGTTCCTTCATAGTAGAAATGCAAGGTCTTAACGGTGTCATTAGGCGCTACTTCGTTAAGATTCCAATAAACACTCCAACGGACATTCTTGTACTCGTCTGAGCTTAGACGAGTTGTGTCTTTGCTGAGCGCTACATGGCTCTCAAAGTGCATACGAGCAATCGTGTCGTAACTGGAACTATTGCTATCCCAACGATCTGCTACTACATCTAACTTGCCGGCGTATGCAGCAGCCTCCGCATCTATTACC
>DEIW01000187.1:0-7124 GCA_002352705.1 Bacteroidales bacterium UBA2764
GTACTGCTTTTTTTTGATATGACCAAATTTTTTTGCAAAAAAATGCACTCTACCCCTCATTTTTTTGCAAAAAGGTGATAATTATACCATTTTTGTGTTTCGTAATGATGAAAAATGGCATAGCAAATCGTGGTGATGAGAACGCCTACTACTATTCCGGCAAAAACATCTAGCGGGAAATGCTGGCTCAAATAGATACGGCTGTATCCGCCGAGAGATGCCAAGAAAAATAATACCACCTGCCCCATAAAACTCATGATTTTGCTATTCTTAGAACTCACATGTGTCCTATGACTCATTGTCAAAAGAATGCACACTACAAAAGCCAGTGCAAAGAAACTGGTAGTATGACCGGAAGGAAATGAAAACCATTTATTCATACTTACTCCTTCTACTAGCGGCAGTTGCACATCCGGCATTTGTGCTGCAAACCATGTAACGGGTCTCGGCGCATTGACAATATGTTTGAACAGTTGCGTAGTGAGAGCCGAACTTATCATCGCTGTTGTTGCAAATACTCCGTTTCCTATACGGCCGAAAAGCAGCAATGCTATGCATACTACGTATGGAAACCACTCTGCTATTTGCGTGTAATACCTATAGAATATATCGCGCGCAGGCGTATGGTGGTCGCATAGCAGCAGGTGTAGTTCGCCTTTGGGTATATAAAGAAGGGCTAAGCCCAATGCTGCAATGAGCATCAGGCTTAGCGTGATAAATACTGCGTTGTGTTTTAAAAATGTTTTCACTTTTCAGTATCCGCCTTTCTTATTACTGCACGCGTTGGCCATATGCATCATACGTGCGGCCGTCACGGATAATATAAATGCGTTTGTTGATTAGTCTCTTTTGTGCCGGAGCGGCATTTGGTTTGTTGTAATCATCTACTTTGTCAATCGTTTTCGGGCAAGAAGGTAGTACCATACCGTTCTTATCAGTCAGTACTACATAGTAGGTGTCGCCTTTAACGAACGGCTCGGTCGTATGGTAGATAGGTTCGGTAGCATTTGGAATTTCTATATCGTTATGATACCATTGGTACGAAACGAAATCGTAGCCCTTGTTTCCTCCGAATCCTTTCTGATATACCGCTAACACATTATTGAATTTATAGACAAAGACATCCTCCGGGTAGCGAACCGTGAAGTTAAGATCCGGCGATGTGGCAGTTTCTTTACAATTCACATCTTCAACCTGTATCTTCATCACGTAGTTATTCGGTGCCAAATCAGTGATTGGCAGGGTAATAGTACCTACCATTCGTCCGTCTTGCTTCTTTGCGCCGCTGAGTGAAAGCGGATAGGTCTTGCCGTTCACCACAATCAGTTTGGCATCTCCGGCTTTTCCGTCCGCGTCATAAGAGAACGGTATATCCCATGTCTCTCCGGCGCAGGTCTTCTGAAGCTCCGGCTGGTTGGTAATCTGCAAATCCAGACACTTGATAATCGTCAAGTGGCAGGTGATGGTCGAGTCGCAACCGGCTCTGTTGGGTATTACCCAAGTGACATCTTGTGAATTGGTATAAGTCACTCCGTTCAGCGTGTATTGGTCATTGGCTGTATGGCTGTATTCATAGGAGGATTTACGCAATACCAGATGTTTTGTTACTACCACGGAGTCGCAATCATACTTAACAGACTCTTCTGTTGATTCCGGACCTGTATAATCTTCCTCTACGCATACCCAGTCCACATGCTTGATAGTATCCGGTCTGTCCACACGGAAAGTAACACGCATGTCTTCGGTATATTTACCACCTGTACAAGCGTTGATATACTCGGCACTGACATTCAAATCATACCATCCGGGTACGTTATATGCATGTCTGGCTGTTTTTTTCTCGTCGTTACTCATATAACTTCCGGAAGCGTATGACACGCCGTCTCCGAAATCCCAGACTACGCTTTGGTAGTCGTTGCTTCCGATATTCAGCTTCATGTCAATTGTATCACCTACACAGAAGTGGTAGGGATAAATACTGTCTATCTGCAGGGACTGCCCGTTGAAGGTAATACCCCGCTGAATAGTCGATGACCCGCAGGAGTAGGCGTATGATTCACGCTGTCCATAACCATATACGTGTGCCAGAAACCCGATATTTCCTTTCAGATGGTGGTTACCTTCCGGGATCTCGATACGTGCGAAAGAATAATCAGGATTACCCATTATCGGGTGGAAATGCTGCGCTATACTGGTGCCGTTCCACTGCATATTCGCTACATCTGATGTAGTGGTAACAATGTTCATAAAGTGGAACTTAGCCTGTGCGGTATGATAGGTGGCAAAAGTGATTTCTTTTATAACCTGTTCGATAGGACTGATCCACAACATAGCCGGGTCGCTCACCAAGGTATCAGAACTAACTTTTTCTACTACATTATCGTAGCGGTTGGAAACCATGAATAGATGGACACCCGCAGGACAAGAAGTTGTCAGATAGCAAGAGGAATCTATGATAAGAGGTTCAGGAAGTTTTCCTGTGTATGGAGATCCGGGCTTACCATCGCTCATGTCAGCACAATAAGCTAATGATTCTCCAATCTCAAAGGTCCAGTAATGTTTTTTATCCTTGCTGAAATCAAAGGTATGAATCAAAATCTTATCGCCGTCTTCATTATTGTAATATACTTCTGTTCCATCATTGATAGCCATAACGGCAACGATGTCACGGCGGTGCTTACGAGAAGCGGTAATACCGAACTCGGTTCCCCAATATGCGGTAGGCATTGCCTGCGAAACAATATGGTCGCGGTCACGCACATGATTGGGGATATTGGTATGCGGACAACCTTGGAAGACTGCAATCTTCTTTCCATTGCGGGCTGTGACGGTAGTTCCGCTCAAGTCGGCTGCATCTCCGTTGTTCTTGCCGGTCCATACATACCACACCTGTCCTTTTTTTAGCTTTACATTGTGAGCACCAATACTCTCACTGCCGGCCTGAGCCGTCAGGTTGTAATCCACAATGGTTTCTCCATCTTCTACCGCTATAATGGCAAAGTGGCTTCCTTGTGGTTTGTCCTCATGATCTGAAGGCGGATAGGTCTGAATGAGGTAATCATCCAGCAATGCAGGTGTAGGCAGCACATTCGTAGCATCGAATGATTTGTCGCGGTAGTTACCGGCAAATAAGGAGATGTCCTTGGTTGCCGTAACATGCAATGCTGTATAGGTTGCTGTTCCGCTCGTTGAACTATAGCAATCCTGTTGATTCATCACAAGCTCTACTGCTGCATTATTTCCGACCCTCAGTTGACGGTTAAAACCGGTCTGCGTGTTTTCGATAGTGACATCGCATGCTTCCAGAGAAGAGATGGTGAGTTTTAGCTCAGTAGGGTCGTCATCCGCTGCACGGAGAAAAGTTACCCAGAAATCTCTACCTTCCGTAGATGGCGTAGCCTGGCTCCATGCAGGTGCTGCCATTCCGGCAAACAATGCGATAAGCAATAATGATTTCAGTTGCTTTTTCATATATCAATTATTTATGTCTTCGTATGTTCTATATCAGAACTCTCTCTGGACATGGTCCCGTGATGGTCCTGTTATAATGTCGTATATTTCCCTACTGTATCTCGATCAGCTTAATAAGCGGTTCTCGATACTACTGTATCTCGATCTGCTTAATAAGTGGTTCTCGATACTACTGTATCTCGATCTGCTATAAGCGGTTCTTGATACTACTGTATCTCGATCTCGACACGGCGGTTGTTCTGACGGCCTTCTTCTGTATCGTTGGTGTCAATCGGCTGGGTCTCACCGCGGCCTTCAGCCTGAATACGCTCCGGTGCTATACCACGCTCAATCAGGTCTTTCATCACGGCGTTGGCACGTCCGTCAGACAACTTCTGGTTGGCGGCATCTTTACCTACGTTATCGGTGTGTCCAACGATCTTGATATGTATTTGCGGGTTGCGCGCCAAGTACATATACAGGTCGTTAAGCGCCTGCTCCGAACGAGAGAGGATACGGGTCTTATTCGTAGCGAAATGGAGGTTGTGAACAATAAATACCTCACCTTTCTTAACCGGCGTCAGAGCTACGTTAAGCGAGTCTCCGATATTGGAGATAACCAGATCCAGAGGATTGTAACCCATCTGGTTGATATGCAGTTTGTATTGCGGACCTTCTTCCAGCATCTGACGTGCTGAACCGTTGACAGAGTCCGTCTTGAGTGCGTAAGCCGGTGTAGTGTCGTTCTTGAGGAGTTGAATAGTAGCCGGAATCACCATACCTGTCTCCTTATTATATACGCGTACGCGGAAGACAGGACGTTTCTTCATGGCGATTGTTACGTATTGGGTAGTACCTACTTTCTCTACCTCGAATTCTTGGGTAACAGGGTAGTAGCCCTCAGCTTTGGCAGTAGTGGTAAACGTACCAACCGCATGTTTCTGGCGGAAGCCCTTAGGACCAATCTGTTTCTCGCGCAGAGCAATCTTTCCGCTCTCTTTGCCACGTGTCTCCACAAACGCCACTTTCAGCGGTTCGTTTGTGTTGGCATCCACTACGCTGTAGATAGCATAGGCAGGAGGCGGCGGTACCGGACGTGCTTTCTTTCCCGGAACCTCAAACTGAACTGTGAATTTGGCTCCTACGAACAGGTTATTGAGAATCGTGTTGCCGTTCATAGCCATCATCGTATTGGATTTCGAAACCTCCACTTGGTTGCCTTCGAATTCAACAGGATTGGCGGCAGGCGTATTATTCGTGTTTAAAACACCGTATTCGGCAAAGAGTGCAACGCGGTAGTGGATATGCTCTTGTCCGAATGGCAGACGCTGACCGGCTTTCACTTTCTGCTGTTTTTTCTTGGCATCTTTGTCCGTGCGCGGCTGTTTCTGCAACCATTCATCCAGATCGATACCGACCTCGGCAGCTATGCTGACATCCGGCTGGCGGAACTTGATAGGCGCATTAGTCTTTCCGTTCATCTCATAGATGCCCATACCATACGGGTCAAAGAATGCCGGATCCTCTACGGTAATATCATATTTGCCCTTCTGGCTGTAAGGAGCCATCAGCGAGTAATGGATTTTTGCTCCCACCAGGAAGTAATATCTGCTGAATTGCGCACCGAACATAACAGGTACACCTACCTGGAGCAGATGACGCATCTCAGACATCCGGTCAAACAGATAATTATATTTGGCTCCGTAGGTTCTGTCCAATCGTGTAGCCTGGAAGCCATATACGGAGGTGGAGTTCAGATAGCGGAAGTCCAGACCGGTCTCGAAGAGGAAATGTCCGTACTCGAGGTTATAGGAGAGGTTTATACCTACGCCGGGACCGCCTTTGAGTTGCTGCAGAGCATTGCTCTGGTTCAGCGTTCCGGCACCCATGTATGCACCGTTGATCTTATCCATCATGGCAGCATAACCTGCGCGGAGACCCAAGTTGAAGTATGAAATAACTTCTGTTTTGGGATTCTCAAGGTTTGCCTGATATTTCTCGTAGTCGCGGACTGCTTTCTCCTCTTTGGCTTTTTGCTCCGCCTCTTTCTTGGCTCTTGCTTCTTCGCGTTCAGCAGCAGCTTTTGCACGTTCAGCAGCTGCTTTATCGCGCTCTGCCTGGGCTTTGGCTTGTGCCTTTGTTGCCTCTTCGCGTTTCTCCTCATTGGCTTTAGCTTGTTTAGCACGCTGTTTCTCTGCCGCTTCTTTCTTCTCGGCATTGGCCTTGGCTTGCTGGGCTTTTTTCTTCTCTGCCTCACGCTTCTTTGCGTCTGCGGCTTTCTGTTTCTCGCGGGCGGCTTTTGCTTTCTCTTGCTCTTTCTTGCGTTTCTCTTGTTCTTTCTTCTTCTGTGCTGCCGCTTTCTGCTTGTCCGTCTGGGTAGCAGGAACCGGTTCCGGCATTGCGTATGATGCTATGGGAGCGCAGGTTAGACTAAGAATAACACTGGCAATCAGTATGTTTTGAAATAAGTTTTTCATATCCGTGTTCTCCTATATTCGATTAGTGGTTAATGAAGAATTTGAAACTGCGGCTCTTGCCATCCGTATATACGCGCAATAAATATAAACCGTTATCTGCGGGAACAGGTATGGTGCAACCGCCGTCGGGGATATTGAATTTCTCATCTTTGTAGATATCTCCTTTGACGTTGATCCATTGGGCATAGCATTCTATGTCTGTTTCTCCGTTCCAGTTGGCATTGACGAATACTTTGTTGCCCTTGTACTCATAGTTGGCATTGATAATCAGACTGTCCGGATTTACTTCAAACTGATGTTCAGCAGAATTGATTACAAACGGTTTCTGGCATGCGCAGTTGTTATATTCGTCCGCTTGACCTTTGTTTACAGTATAGCAAACGAAGAATTCATCCTTCTCATAGTCGCCGTAAGGAAGATCACGCATGTTGAGGTTGGAGGTGATTTGTCCGTTCAGAAGGGTAGTGTCGCCATTCTCCGAGACTTGATACCATTGGAAATCACTCAGCGTCTTGTCCTTGAACTGCGGGTGGTCCTTGAGCAGACCTAATACATTGGCATAGCGTTGGTCAATCACGTCATTTCCTACCGGCAATGCAAACGGCAGTACGGCAGTAGTGTCTCCGCAATCGGATTTGATGTCAATCTTGATACCATACGGAACACCCGGCTTAATTATATCATTATCAGGAATATTGAGTACAAAATGATTGGGCAGGATCGTCAAATCGCTCGTGGTGAAGCCGGCATCTTGTGCAGCTTGGTCAAAGTCTACCGTCACGTTCTTTCCTGTCAGGTCAATGGTACTGGTATACGGAATAGTACCCGGGGCTTGTACACCGTTCACGGGACATGGAATCTTCGGTTCCTGAATGTCGAACGTATAGCGTCCCACGTTCACTTTTATGTTGATTTTAGTAACGGCGGATTGTCCTTTGCATACATTGCTACTATTGCGATAGATATAGCAAACGGCATTGTAATCCTGTGATCCCGTGTAATAGTGCTTGACAACGGTAGTCGTATCTTGGACAAGCTTTACATCAGGAGTACCGTCTCCGAAATGCCAAACAACGCTGTCCGGCAGGAAGTCCGGTTTGCAGGCAAAATGAACGGTGTCTTTGCCGCAGAGGTTATTCTCTTTGTCGGGCGAGAACTCTTCTCCGTTGATGTAGATGGATTGGTTCAGTGGCTTGG
>DEIW01000187.1:7157-12778 GCA_002352705.1 Bacteroidales bacterium UBA2764
CCACCTGCGGAATAGCCGTAAGACTCGTTGTCCGTAAAGCCGTAAACGTGGGCAATAAACATACTTCCTTTGCTCTTCAGCGTATGGGAACCGGCTATTTCGGGTAATGTGTGTTGCAGATAGTAATATTTGTCTGAACCGTTAACTTGTGCAAATCCAGTAATCGGGTTACCGTCCAATTCCATAGAATCCGGTTTGTCTGTAACTATATTTACATAGTGGCGTGTAGGACGTGAATCAGACGTCTCTTTCAGAGTCTTACCTAAACTCTGATAGGTGGCAAATGTAACTTGGTCAATCTGTTGCTCAATCGGGTTGACCCATAACATAGCAGGGTCTCCATCACCTTTCCCGCCGCCATATGTCTGAGAGGTAAGGAACATATGTACGGCACAGGGACATGAAGTCGTTACGACACAGCTGCTTTTCTTGTTAGCTTCACCGTTATAATTATCTATGGTTTTGGCGCTGGCACCAATCTCAAACTCCCAGAACTGTTTCTTGTTCTTGGAGAAATCAAAGGTATAAACGGAATCTCCGTTGATATATACAGTTGTTTCGTCGTTCAGCGCCAGTACACGGATAATATCCGAAGGACGGTTCTTAGAAGCCGTTAATACAAAGGTGTTTCCCCAATATTTGGTCGGCATAGCTTGTGAGAAAATATGGTCGCGCTGCTTGACTTTGTAAGGAATGTTGGTATGGGGACAACCCTGAAATACGGCAATTCTCGCTGTATCTTCAGGATTGACGCACCGTGCTTTGATATAAGTACCTGAAAAGTCTGCGCTTGCGCCTTCTCCATTGCCTGTCCATACATACCATACTTGGCCTTTCTTCAGTACCGGAGTATGCAGCGTATCACCTACTCTGTAGTTCAATAAAGCAGAATCCTCGGGAGTCAAGTAATATCCTTTTGACGCTTTATCAAATACGTCATTATAACGCTCCGTCATTACTGAAGGGCAATAATCTACTATGATATTGTCTTCTGCAGCGACGATTGCGAAATGCGAACCGCCAGAAGGATTGTTTACGGATTCAGGATCATGGTCAGACGGCGAATAAGTCTGTACGATATATTCGTTAAGCAATGATGCAGTCGGAAGTACGTTTGTAGCATCAAAAGTGGCATATTTGTAGTTCGTGGCAAATAACGAGATTTTCTTGTCCTTCTCCAAGACATAAACATGTAAAGCGCATGTATCTACTGTCTCTGAATTGACAGAATAGCAAACCTTACCGTCTAGGTTCATGGCATTACGTGCAGGAGTTGCAGCGACGCTTCCTTCGTACAAAGTCCTTAATGCCATTTCATTCGCCTTTACAAGAATGGTGTCCTTGTAAGTCGTGAAGGGGTTTTCGATGACTACGGTACATGCCTCTCGTGCCGAGATGGATAATTGGAGAGATCCATTGTTGTTGGCGTCCTGGTCTGCTTTCAAGAACGTTACCCAGAAATCTTTACCTTCGGTCGATTGACCTTCATCTACGGTGCCTGCTTTTACTCCCATGAACGGAACCGCCAAGAGGCAGACAAGTAGTGCGTTAAAAAGTTGCTTTTTCATATGATTTGTTGTGTTAAATGAATGCATAATTTTACGGCTGCAAAATTACACATAATTTCTTACACGCGCGTGCACATTCTTGCGATAAATGTGTAAAAATTGACACACTTACTTTATTTGCTGGCCTAAGGGGGTGTAAATTGACGCATTACGTATGATTACAATCCTTCCGTTGCGTATTTCTTTGCGCGCCGGTGCTTTTTCTTCTTTGTTATTACAGACGGACGGAACCGCTGTGGTTGTCTTTCCGTACGGGTCTCCGTAGCTCTGCTCCAACGTATTGAAGTCCACAGTTTCTCCCTGTTTGTTTCCCCAGATATATTCCACTAATTCCGGATAGTCGATGAACGGATTCCGGTTGCCTTGAATCTTGTTTACCTCGACAGCGCGGGTCTTCTCTTTCTCGCTCACAGGGTCCATTCTGTGCCATTCCAACAGCAGGTCACGCAGCCATGGTCTGAACTCCTGCCAACTGTCGTTGGTCATCGCCATGCCCGGCTCGCCCTCAGTCTCCCAACTCAGCGTATCGCCATAGCATGCAGCGATATAGAAATACGCTCGGGCAAAATCACCTTTGTACTCATCGGCAGGGCAGAACACCTTGGATAATCCGTACGCCTCGCCGCTTCCGGTGGCAAAAGAGCCGTTCCAGAATGTGGTGTCCGAAGGAATACCCGGTGCATGGTTGGACTTGCTGCGGTTGGCTGAAGCGTTGCCCGGTACCAGATGGAACAAATCGCAGTAGGCACCGTTCACCGTTCGACCCCACCAGCTCTTGGGTAACATATGCTCGATATCGAAGGCGGCAATAGCAGATGTCGGATGCTCCGGATCGAAATAATAAATCTCGTTGGAATACATATCCAGCACTTGGTTGGTGGCGGTGTCGCGGTCTGTCCTGTAAAAGCCGTCCCACGTATGGAGCGCGCCGCTGCCGTAACGCAAACGTACGCCGCAGATAATAATTTCGCCCAGACGGGATTTGAGTACGGAATCCTGGGTGCCCTGTGCATGCTCGTAATACAACCCCGGCATAGGACCTATTGCCATGCAACTGGAATCTACATCAATGGCGGGCGGAGTGTATTTATAGCCGGATATCTTAATTGGCATAGATTTCTTCACCGTCTCGCCATCCAGACCTTTCGCGCTGATATAGAGCGAGTCATTGGCGGTGAAAAAGCCGTCCAGTCGGTACATCAGTATAACTTCTCCGCCTTCCGCAGGCAGGATACTGGTAGCAAGTGTGAAGTATTTAGCCTGGCGAAGCGATAACTGGATGTCTCCTACGATATGTTTTCCGGAGATATTGAAAGTGACAACATCTTCCGCTGGTTCCTCCGTCTCAACAGGTACGCTGCCGAAATCCAGTACATACGGAGTCTCAAAAATAGCTTTCTTTGGCTGTGGGTCTTCCGCCTCAAACTCAATCTTTTGCACATACCAGCGGTTGTTCTTCTCGTCTTGGGCAGCAATCGAGATGGCGCTAAGTGGTTGATTGATAGTTAATTCATATGGTTGAATAACCGCTTTTGCGCCTGTCTTCCATGTGATGCTCTGGCCACATATGAGAATACCTTTGCTTGCCGTCGTGTCGTTTTTATGAGGATAAGACGCGGCATAAACGGTCATCTTGGTAATCTGATACTCGGTATTCAGGGCCAAAACCAACTCGCCTTTCGCGGAGCCGGTTCCTCCTTTGATACCTTTGCCGCTGCCGGCATTATAGATATTGCTTGCGGAGGTTATGCCGCTGACGCAATTATCTGTAGCTGACTGAATAACCTTGGCTAACTCGCTGATTCTTGAACCGGAGTCATTACTGCCGTTACCGCTTTTGAATACAATGGTGTATGTCTCAGCAGCCATGCTGATACAACAGAGCATTGCGCTTAAAACAAGAAGGATCTTTTTCATGGTTTTCAGGAGTTTATCGGTATTTAGTGTTTGTTTGGCGTGGTTTAATGCGGTAAGCTATTTCTTTTTCGGCGCAACAGCCAGTAGCAAATTCAGCGTTACGTACCATAGAATACAAGCTGTGCCGCTAAAGAGAGCAAACTCAATATGCTTGAATAGGATTGCTTTGGCAACGCAGAAACCGATGAGGATCAGGCAGCCTGCTAAGAAACTGATAATCACTGTCTTCTCTTTCTTGAAACTCTTGAAACTGAAGAACGGAATCTCTGCATTCAGCAAATAGCAACTGATCAGCGATAGTCCTATGAGAACCCATCCCATCCAGTCATAACGAAGCATACCGTAAGGCATGCAGCATAAACCGCCCCAAAAGATAGCATTGGCAGGAGTAGCCAGACCTATGAACGACTCATGCTGGCGCTCATCGACATTGAATTTCGCCAACCGCAAAGCCGAGAAAGCTGCCATCAGCAAGGCTATGCCTGCCCACCATCCTAACAGAGGACGCAGATAGCAAAACAGCATCATCGACGGAGCCAGACCAAAAGTGATATCATCGGCCAACGAATCCAATTGGATACCTATCGGACTCGGAGCCTTTAGCAGTCTGGCGCTCATACCGTCGAAGAAATCGAAAAATGCGCCGGCTAAAATGAATACAAAGGCCCATATATAAGCCCCCTGGGTCGCTAAAAAGACGGCGATACTGCCGCATAACAGATTGCAGCAAGTGATGCTATCCGGAATAATGCGTTTATTCATATAATTTTCAATTCTCAATTCTCAATTCTCAATTGTCTCCACACAAAATACGTTATTACAAAGGTGGTGACACTGCATGTGTTGGCTATCCAGAAAAAGGTGGAATAACCTACTGCCATTTCTATCGCTCCTGCGATAAAACCGGGTATCATCATACTCAGCGCCATAAAGGCGGTGCATATCGCATAATGCGAGGTTTTGTAGGGGCCTTCCGAGAAATGCATCATGTATAACATGTATGCCGTGAAACCGAATCCGTAGCCGAACTGCTCAAAGCTGACAGCTGTGCCGATAATCCATAGTGATTCCGGCTGCGCCATACTCAGGTAGCAATATACAAAACTCGGGAGTGTCAGCGCCGCTGCCATCAGCCATATTGAGCGTTTCAGACCTTTGCGGGAGATGTAAACCCCTCCTAATATACCGCCTAACAGCAGGCAGATGACCCCTATCGTACCGTATAGCAAACCTACTGTGTCTGTGCTCAACCCGAGGCCGCCGCCGATAATCTGTCCCTCACGGACGAATGACTCCTTCGCATCGACCAGAAAAGGCTGGCACAGCTTCACTAAGAAGCCCTCGCTCAACCGGTACAGAAGCATAAAGGTGATGGCTAATCCGACACCCGGTTTGGTAAAGAATGTGACGAATGACTCGCGTAACTCATTCCATACTTCGCTACCGCGTATTTTTTCGCCGTTTGCCGTAGTACGAGGCTGGTCTTCTGCAGCGCGGGGGAGGAAGAAACTATGGTATAGCGTCACGCATAGCATGATTACGCTGGTGACACCCAATGTGACCTGCCACGACAAAGGAATATCGCCTGTTTTATTCTCGATATAGCCGGCTGTATATACCAACACGCCCTGCGAGAACACTGCGGCGATGCGGTAAAAAGTGGAACGGATTCCTACGAATGCAGCCTGGCTCTTCTCACTGTGCGCCAGCATGTAGAAACCGTCCGCCGCTATATCATGTGTAGCGGATGCAAAGGCGGCGATGATGAATAGAACTAGCGTGAAATGGAACATGCCTACCGAAGTCCCTTTGGCGGCTATCATCTCGGCGGAAGGATGGGGGAGAGTCAGGGTCAGAAGAATACACAGACCCGTCAGTAAGGCCTGCATCGCGATAATCCACCA
Source organism: Bacteroidales bacterium UBA2764 (assembly GCA_002352705.1). GTDB lineage: Bacteria > Bacteroidota > Bacteroidia > Bacteroidales > Paludibacteraceae > Colicola. The sequence goes on from DEIW01000187.1 coordinate 12,547, forward strand.
TCGTTTGGTCCGCAGAATATCTACAAACGGGCTCCATAGACCCTTCAAAAACCACGGGAAGTAAAGAAGTGTGGTGAAGAAGGACAACTGGTCATTAGGTACTCCCATTTTAGCAAACAGCATCACGGAGATGCTGTTTACTAAAAAATAGGGTATTCCTTCTGTGAAGTACAACGTCGGTACCCACACCCAAGGTGATATTTCTTTTTCACCTTTCACTTTTCACCTTTCA
>DEIW01000182.1:0-3806 GCA_002352705.1 Bacteroidales bacterium UBA2764
TATGACATTTGCAAACCCAGGATATTTATTTCTGCTACTGCTGCTTATTCCCATCATAGGATGGTATATCTACGAGTTGCACAAATCCGACGCGAGTGTGCAGATATCCGACACACGCGTGTTGGCAGCGCAGCCTAAGAGCCTGAGGATATGGCTATTACACGTACCTTTCTGTTTGCGTGTAGCCGTAGTAACGCTGCTTAGTCTGGCATTGGCACGTCCTCAGTTGACCAACCGGTGGTCATCGGAGAGCACGGAAGGAATCGACATCATGATGGCGTTGGATATATCCGGAACGATGCTTGCAGAGGACTTGCGCCCGAACCGGTTAGAAGCCGCCAAGCAAGTAGCGTCAGATTTCGTCATTGCCCGTCCGAACGACCAAATCGGTCTGGTGGTTTTCGCAGGCGAGAGTTTCACCCAATGCCCGCTGACTACAGATCACGCAGTGCTTGTCAATCTTTTCAAATCCGTCGAGTACGGCATGATAGAAGACGGAACGGCTATCGGTCTGGGTCTGGCAAACGCGGTGAACAGGATGAAAGACAGCCAAACGAAATCAAAAGTCGTAATACTTCTGACCGACGGAAGCAACAACCGTGGAGATATTGATCCTCAAACCGCAGCCGAGATAGCCAAGACCTTCGGAATCCGTGTGTACACAGTAGGCGTAGGCAGCTACGGTCAGACACGTGTACCGGTTCCGACTCCGATCGGCATGCAATATGTGACCATGGACTCAGAGTTTGACGAAGGCACTCTGCGCCGCATCGCCGAGACCACAGGCGGTCAGTACTTCCGCGCGACGGACAACGGCAGTCTGAAACGTATCTACGAGCAGATAGACCAACTGGAGAAGACCAAGCTGCGGGTACGTGAATACAGCAAACACACCGAGAATTTTGCACCGTTCCTGATTGCAGCTCTGCTTTGCCTGCTGCTCGAAGTGATTATACGGTATTTTGTGATTAGAACGATCAGTAATTAAATAACCCCTCCCCGCCCCTCCCCTCAAGGGAGGGAGAAAGGGCAATTCAAGACAGAAGATTATGTTTAGATTTGCAAATATAGAGCTATTATGGATGCTGGCGATCATTCCGGTATTAGGAATCGCTTATTTCCTATACACGCGCAAGAAAAGACGCGAGTTGGAAGCGTTTGGCGACGCAGAGTTGATGGCACAACTGATGCCTAACGCAAGCCGCGTCCGTCCTACCGTAAAGTTCAGTATCCTGATGGTTGCGCTGACTCTGCTTATTTTTGCGGCGGCACGTCCACAGTTCGGTCAGAGCGAGCGGAAAGAAAAACGGCAAGGTATAGAGGCTATCATCGCTCTGGATATATCCAATTCCATGTTAGCCGAGGATGTAGCCCCGAACCGTTTGGACCGTGCCAAACAGATGTTAAGCAAGCTGATGGACAACATGGTAAATGACAAAGTGGGTCTGGTTGTCTTTGCCGGCGATGCATTTGTGCAACTGCCTATCACGTGCGACTATGTGTCTGCAAAAATGTTTCTGAATACCATAACGCCGGAACTGATTAAGACTCAGGGAACCGCCATCGGTGCCGCACTGAGTACCTCTATCCGTTGTTTCGGGGAACAGAGCGATGCGAGCCGTGCTATCATCCTGATAACCGATGGAGAGAACCATGAAGACGACGCAGTGGCAGTAGCCAAACGCGCCAAAGAAGAAGGTATCCAGGTATTGGTAGTAGGTATCGGTAAACCGGAAGGCAGTCCTATTCCACTGCCCGGCACCAACAGCTTCCGTAAAGACCGTGAAGGAAACGTCGTCGTCAGCCGTTTGAATGAAGATATGTGCCGCGAGATAGCCCAAGCCGGAGGAGGACTATACGTCCGTTGCGACAACACAAATACCGCCACCAAGGCTATTCAGAAAGAATTAGACAAACTTGCCACTCAAGAGATTGAGACTCAGGTATATACGGATTATAACGAACAGTTCCAGAGTTTTGCCCTGATTGCTCTGTTACTATTGGTTATCGATTTCTTCATTTTCAACCGGAAGAACAAAGCTATCACCCGTCTTGATATCTTTGGAGAAACCGGAAAAAAGGATAAAGAATAAAAACGAACAAATTATGAAAAGACTAATCACGATATTTTGTATCCTATACGCAGCCTCATTGTCTCTGAGCGCCCAACAGGAGTCAGGCGATGTGCGCCGCGGCAACAAACAGTACCGCAAACAGAACTACAGCGAAGCTGAGGTGAACTACCGCCGTGGATTAGAGAAAAACAAAAACGGCTACGAAGCACACTATAACTTAGGCGATGCGTTATTCAAGCAAGACAAATATGCCGATGCCCAAGCAGAGTTCGAGACCGCCGCAAAGATGCTGGATAAGAAAAAGAGTCCTGAACGTTACGCCAAAGCAATGCACAATATCGGGAACTGCTCTTTTGCCCAACAGCAGTACGACAAAGCCGTAGGAGCCTATCAAGAATCACTGCGCGCGAATCCGAAAGACAATGACACACGGTATAATCTGGTGAAAGCGATGGAACTCTTGCAACAACAGCAGCAACAGCAACAACAAAACCAAGACAAGCAGGACAAACAAGACCAACAACAGCAACAGCAAGAACAACAACAGCAACAAAACCAAGAGAACCAAGACCAGCAACAGCAAGAACAACAAGAGCAACAACAAGACCAAATGGATAAAGAGACAGCGGAACAGATCCTGCAGGCTTTGGAACAAGACGAACAAGACACGCAAGACAAGATGCAACGCCAACAAGGCAAGAAACGCCGAGTTGAGAAAGAGTGGTAAAAAGCATTTACCATTTGACCATTTACCATTTGATCATTTATTGAGATATTCAGTTATTTTATGAGATATAGAATTTCCATATTATTCCTTTTCGTCGGCATCGCCCTTTCAGTGTTTGCCGATGAAGTGGTCTTTAGAGCTAACGCGCCCAAACAAGTAGTAGTAGGGCGACCGTTCCAGTTGAGCTACACCGTTAACCAACGCAGCCGTGACCTGCGGGCACCGGAGTTCACGGATTTTGATGTATTGAGCGGTCCTTATACCAGTACCAGCAGCAGCACATCGTTTGTGAACGGACGGAGGACATCATCGTTTGAGCAGACCTACACATATATGTTAATGGCTCAACGCGCCGGGACGTTCACTATCGGTCCCGCCACCGTCAAAGTGGATGGTGATCCTGTACAATCGAATGGCGTGCGCATTGAAGTATTGCCGGAAGACCAGCAACCGTCCCAAAGCAGTCAGCCATCGGCGACAGGCGGTCAAACTACGAGCCAAAGCAGTTCGTCCGGCGCCGTGAATTCTGAGAATCTGTTTGTGCGTACGATAGCAACGAAGACACGTGTCCATGAACAAGAAGCCTTGATGATTAGCTACAAGCTATATTTCGCCAACGTGGACGTTGCCCAACTGACCAACAACACAAAATTACCGGAATTTACGGGTTTCCTGAAACAGGATTTGGAACAAGGCGAGATACAGACGGAGTTAGAGCATTATAACGGCCGTAACTATCAGACTGCAGTGCTTTACCAGACTATTCTCTATCCGCAACACTCAGGAGACATCAAGATTGATCCGGCTAATTTTGAAGCGGTTCTGCGTGTTCAGACCCAGCAGCGCGCACGGAGTATATTTGATGATTTCTTCGGCACCTACACCAACGTGACCAAGATGCTGACTGCTCCGGGTATAACGATTCATGTAGCAGCATTGCCGGGTAGCAGACCAGCCGGTTATTCAGGTGGTGTAGGCCGATTCACCCTCACTCCGTCCATTAT
>DEIW01000182.1:3822-6214 GCA_002352705.1 Bacteroidales bacterium UBA2764
AGTTACAAGCCAATGAAGCCGTCACCATCAAACTGGACATCACGGGTTCCGGCAATATGAAATTACTCAAGACTCCGTCTATTGACTGGCCGGAAGGGTTCGAACCATATGACCCCAAAGTGACCAATAATTTCAAGACGACCACTTCCGGCGTCAGCGGCACCAAATCTATTGAATATCTGGCTATTCCCCGTAGCGCCGGAAATTATACCATTCCGCCGGTTCATTTCAGTTATTTCGATATTGAAGACAAAGCATACAAGACACTGAGTACACCGGAATACACCATCCATGTGAAACGCGGTACTTCCTCTGCGCAAAGTGAAGCGGCAGGAGAAGGCCAAGTAATATCCTACACCCATAAAGAGGATATCAAACAGCTCGGCACGGACATCCGTTATATTGATACGAAAGAAATGGGAAACCAGAAATCCAGAATCAAAGGAATCAACTATCAATATGCTTGGCTATGGTACGCAGTACCACTGATGCTCGCTCTAATGCTACTCGTTGTTCTTCGCAAGCAAATCAAGGAGAATGCTGATATCAACCGCGTCCGTTACAAACGTGCCAACAAGGTAGCCAAGAAACGTCTGAAAGCAGCTGATGCAGCATTGAAAGCAAATGACAAAGACCATTTCTACGAAGAGATAGAGCGTGCCGCATGGACATATTTGAGCGACCGGCTTTCCATTCCCACGGCAGACCTGAACAAAGAAAATATCACTTCTATCCTTCGTCAGAAGGGTGTGAATGAGACACTGATAAACGATGTAAAAAATGTTCTCTCCACGGCTGAGTTTGCCCGATATGCACCCAGCACCGACCATGCGATGGAAGATTTGTATCGCGACACGACGAATTTAATCAACAATTTGGAAAACGAAAAGATATAAGAATCATGTTGAAAGTTGAAAGTTTAAAGCTGAAGGGGCTCTGCCTCGGAGCAATGCTCATAATTAATTCATTGCTCTTTGCCCAAGAGACACAGAGTGCTTTTGACAAGGCTAATACCGCGTATGCGGAAGGTCAATACGAAGAAGCTGCGAAAGGCTACGAAGCACTGATAGCAGAACAACCCAATGCAGTGCTGTATTACAATCTCGGTAATGCCCGTTTCAAACAAGGCGAATTGGCACAAGCCATCCTGAATTATGAGCGAGCACTACGTCTGAAGCCCAACTATAAAGATGCACAATATAACCTGAAGTTTGCACAAAGCAAAATCACTGACAATATCGTAGAGCAGGATTTCTTCCTCTCTGCATGGATTCGTGCCATTCGAAACAGTCTAAGCGAAAGTACATGGTTTATCCTCTCTATATGCTTGTTTATCATAGGATTAGTAGGCATCTTGGTATTTCTGCTGAGTCGGGAGACTTGGATACGAAAGACAGCCTTTCATATCGGTTGGATAGCCTTGCTGTTCTCTCTAATCGGAGGGCTAAATGCCGGTTCTCTGCATAAAAGAGACACCCTGCGAGATGAAGCAATCATCACACAGGGCGTCGTAAATGTCAAGTCATCTCCTGACCGTTCCGGCACTGACTTGTTCACGGTGCACGAAGGAACCAAAGTCACAATCCGAGAGACTATCGGCGAATGGGTCAACGTCCGCGTTGGGTCGAACGAGGGCTGGCTCCGCTCGACGAACCTTGAGAGGATCTAGACGTAGAAGTTCCCCTACTGGTACTTGTTCTACTGGTCGTACTCGACGTGCGCTGCACGGTTTGGGTGCGGCCATTTTCGTCGGTAGTCTTGATTGTAGTACGTGTCTCCCCGCTCTTTCTCACGCGGGTGGTAACCGTTGTGGAAGGTTGCCTTGTTGAGGCAGAGGTAGTGCTTGATGTTCGTGTAACAGAACTTGATGCTCCGGATGAACGGGTCACACTCGATGCGCCGGATGAACGGGTCGAAGCACCTGTTGTTCCCGAAGTACGGGTCGCTGTAGAGGAAGACGAAGCCGTTGATTCCGAATTGCGAGTTGCTGTTCCTGATGTCCCCGAAGTGCGCGAAGACGTAGTGGTTGTTTTTCCCGAAGTACGGGAAGAAACGCCTGACGAACTGGAGGAACTACGAGAGGTGGTAGAGGAGGATTTCTGACGAGACACTGCCTCTTGCAACTGTGCGGCATTACGGACAGTCACTCCCGATCCGTTTTCTGTAAGCTGACGGGTGATACGTTGCTCAAATGAGTCATTCGAATGCTGCGAAGCATAATCTCTGCGGGAGTTCTCCTGGATCATCTGCACATACCCGTTATAATACGGCTGCGAGGGATAATCACATTTATGACAGTAATGATGATTTGTCATATAGGTATTCACATACGCCTGATAGTGATTCAGATAAATGGGTTTGGGCTTTTGGTAATAGCTTGGCCAATAACCAC
>DEIW01000053.1 GCA_002352705.1 Bacteroidales bacterium UBA2764
GTGCCCTCGTGGCTAAGACGAATTATTGTAGCTTTGTGCGGTCAGTTCTGAGGAATGGAGAAACGGACGGTCAGGCCGTGAGGACGGGTGAGTTCGGCGGAACAAGTGCCACCATGCAGCGAAACGGCATTTTTCACGATAGCGAGACCCAAACCCGTGCCGCCCATGTCACGGCTACGGCCTTTGTCCACGCGATAGAAACGCTCAAACAAATGCGGCAGATGCTTCTCATCTATGCCCGTTCCATCATCCGTAATTGCAAATTCATACTGCGTATTGCCGGTGACGGAAATCTTTGTGCATCCGCTGTACAATATAGAATTATCGAGAATATTGCGGTAAACGGTATATAGCAGATTATAATCGCCCTGCATAGGCAGTTTCGGCGGCATGTCCAAAGCGATAGCAATCTGTTTTTGATCCAGCATTGGGCGCACATCCTCTATGGCCTGACGCGCAATTTCCACCATGTCCACCGCTTGCTTTTCCGTCAACGTCGTTTGCATGTTGTCCAGACGCGTGAGCGTGGACATGTCGCTCAGCAAGGCGGTCATCCGCTGCGCCTGCGACATACATTTTCCGAGAAACTGTTGCCGTTGTTCCAAAGAAAGATCCGGATGAGCAGCCAGCGTCTCCAGATAACCGTTAATGCTGGCAAGAGGCGTCTTGAGTTCGTGCGCCGTGTTCTGGGTCAGGGCATGTTTGATCCGCATTTTCTCCTCTTCCGCCGTGCGGACTTGTTGACGGAAATCTTCTATCGTGCTGTCCACATGCCGCCCCACACGTCGCGTATAGAAAAATAACATCGCCGACAGCAGCAGAAAGATGATTACCGAAAGAGCAATATAGCCTTTGTTCGTTATAGGCGCGTCCGCCTTCTCGCCCGGATACGGGATAGCCGACCGGATGATCTGCCCGGATTCCGGAAAGTATGTCGCCGAATAGAAATACCGCTCTCCGTCCGTCTCACTGGTTCGGCTAATGTCGAATCCGTAGCCCTCTTGCAACGCCTGCTGCACCTCTCGTCTCTGTAAATGATTAGGCATGGTGTGAGGGTCTTTCTCTGTATCCATGAGGACTACACCGTCTGAGTTGATTATCGTTACGCGCACGCCTGCCAGTTCTTTTTTATACTCGCATTCGCGGTATGCCTGATAGACGGCAAACACCAGTACGTACGCCAGAAAAAACACGCTGATAGCAAAAAAAAGCGTCAGCCCGAAGTTCCTATTTCTCCCAATAATATCCATACCCTGTCTTGGCTTTCAAATGTTCACGATAAGTACCTATTTTCTTCCGTAACCTATTGACCGTCACGTCCACCGTGCGTTCCAGCACCAAACCGTCATTCGGCCACACATAGCGCAGGATTTCCGCACGCGAATAGATTTTGCCGGGGTGTTGCAGCATGAACACCAACAGTTCGTATTCCATGCGCGTCAGCGAGATAAGATTGCCGAAGAGGGTTGCTGTCTTCATGGAATCATACAGAACCAAGTCCTCATACACAATGGATTTTCCAGAAGGCTCAGTGGTCACATCTACGGAACTATGCCTACGTATGACCGCTGCCACGCGTGCTAACACTTGTTTTAAAGAAAAAGGCTTGTGGATATAATCGTCCGCGCCTAATTCAAAACCGCGCAATACATCCTCTTCCTCTCCCAATGCAGTCAGAAAAATAAGTGCCGGACTGTTCTCCTCTTTCTGCCACACTTCCGCCACTTCCAGACCGGACATGTTCGGCATCATAATATCCAGTAACACCAAATCCACATGTTCATCCTTGGCCATGCACAATGCTTCCTGTCCGCAACTTGCTTGCAAACAACGGTAGCCCTCCTGTTCTAAGTTAAAGACAAGAATCTCGCGAATATCCGGTTCGTCATCGACAACCAGAATTGTTTTGTTTTTCATTTCCATACATCTAATCACTACAAATCTTGTGCCAATATTCCTACAAAACCGATTACAAATCAATGACAAATTTTGTTGCCGATTTGTCATATATCTGTCATACCTATGTAATTAAAACAACGTACCTTTGCAGCAAAATAAAAAACAGACATTTATGGACGACAAAAAAGTAAAAAAAATCCTTTTTATCTACAACTTGACACGTGCTTTAGTTGGTGGTATATTTGTAATTGCCATCATTTATGGTCTGCTTAAAGCATATTCTGTTATCTAATTCGTATTAGTATGAGTACATTTCTGAACCTTTTAAGTTTCGTCGGCTCCCTGGGCCTCTTTCTGTACGGAATGAAGATTATGTCCGAGGGGCTTGAGAAACTGGCTGGCGACAAGATGCGCAACGTCCTCGGCGCCATGACGCGTAACCGTTTCATGGGCGTGCTGACGGGTGTGGGCGTGACCGCACTTATCCAGTCCAGTAGTGCGACTACGGTCATGGTGGTCAGTTTCGTCAATGCCGGACTGATGACGCTCAGGCAGGCTATCGGGGTAATCATGGGAGCGAATATCGGCACTACCGTTACGGCATGGATCATCTCGTTTGTCGGTTTCAAAGTCAGCATCTCGGCGCTGTCGCTGCCGCTGCTGGCAGTAGCCTTGCCGCTGTTCTTTGCTGGGAAGGGGAAAACGAAGAACTGGGGAGAGTTTCTCTTCGGTTTCGCTTTTCTGTTCATGGGCTTGAACCTACTTTCGAAGGCTGCCGAATCGCTGGATATAGGTACGCACATGGCAGGTTGGCTCAGTCATCTGCCTTGCGAGCG
>DEIW01000180.1:0-183 GCA_002352705.1 Bacteroidales bacterium UBA2764
CTTGAATATCTGGCGGTTGTGATTTTCGCTCTATGAAATAGTTGTACGCGCTCTTGAAAGGGCTTGAAAAAGACGGTAAACTTGGGCGGAAATCGACCGGTTCGAACGAAATTTCATCCGTAATAGGCATGGAGCCGTCCTCCTTTTCCTCCTTCTCTCTCTCTTTCTGAAGCTGGCGGTAGA
>DEIW01000180.1:359-6898 GCA_002352705.1 Bacteroidales bacterium UBA2764
TTGATGAGTTCGCGGTTCGCTACACAGGCAGAAGACCACTGTTTAGGAAAATGATAGGTGTACAGTTCGAAAAGACCGTCCCTGAAACGGGAAGGACGGACGATGATGCGTTTTTTGTATTTCCTGCCCTCTTTCTCCATGTCCATCGCACCCCAGACCATGGTGATGAGCGTGTTGGCACGGAAATAGCGCACGCCCCGTGAGTGACGCGTACCGGCGGGCAGTTCCTCAAACATAGCAATAGTCGAACTCAACCGCTCAATAATGATACTTTTCAGATGCTTGGACATAATATATTTCTGTTGTCTTTTCTCTCCTTCACCCGCGCCTTTCCCCTCTCTCACCCGCGCTTTTTCCCCTCTCTCTCCTACGCCCTCCCTCTCTCTTTCCTACTCCGTTCTCCGCCCTTGACCGCGCTTTTTCCATCCCTTGACCGCACCTTCCTACTCCCAAAGTAAGGGTAATCTCGGACCAATCTGCTACCAATTACCTTACTATCCTAGACTTTATAAAAATCAAATCGCTATAAATAACTTTATATCAGTTAATTAAGACCTAATAATAGAGCATGAAATTTTAAACACGCACAAAGATACAAAAAAATCTTCAATTATGCAAGAAAACGTATCTCCTTTTCATATTAAAAAGTGTTTTTTTTATAATTATTCATCTCGCGCGTGTATTGGCATATGCATCTAAAATGACTAAAAATATAAGAATTATCCGTTTTAATTTGCAAATACGGAAAAAATGTGTTAATTTTGCACCCTAAATAGGTTTCTCATGCTTGAAAGTAAAGTTGTACGTCTTGTCGGGTGCGGACTGATAGGTCTGCTTTTTATTCTTCCGGGCTGTCATTCGTCTTCGTCGAAGGCGTTGAAACAGTTGGAACTGGGAGAGCAGAATTACAAGTCCGGCACGTCTTCCAATTATGCGAGTCATTATGAGGAGGCGGTGTATTATCTGAAGCAGGCGGAAGAGATTTTTCTGGATATACCTTCTTCGTCTCTCTCGGAGCAGATGCAGGCTAAACGGGACAAGTTGTTGGGATTGACATGGTTCCATTTGGGCAACTGCTCTGAGAGCGAGATGCTTTATGAGATAGCGAATGAGTATTACCGCAAGTCCGTTCCTCTTCTTGAGAAGAGTTCCAATCTCTCCTATCTGGCTTGCGCCTATCGTGATATAGCCCGCACAATCGTTCTGACGGACGGCAGTCAGGACAGTGTGTTATGGTATTTCGACCGTGCGGAAGAGTGTGCGCGACGAGGAAACAGTGAGATACTGGAACTGGATATAAAAGCTTATCGCTATCAGTTATGTTATCCGGACAGTGTGGAACGTCGGTTGGCTGTATGCCGCCGTCTGGCGGAGGAGTTCGGCGCTCCCATGCGCTATTCGGAGATAGTGGAACTCCTTCTGGCGCAACATCAGACGGATTCCGCAGCATATTATCTGGAACGTTTGCAACCGAAAGATTCCTCCTATACCTATTGGTATGAGCAGAGCTATACGTATCTGCAGAGTAAGATTCTTGTCCAGCAAGGCAAGCCCGGCGAGGCTTATTCCAAACTCTTGGAACTGTATGACCGCAAGATAGAGGAGCTGCGCCGTGATGCAGGAACGCGAACGTATGCTCTGACATTGCATTATGACGTAGCCCGCGAACAACAACTCGCGCAAGAGGCTCAGCGTGAGCGTGAATGGCAACGGAGGATTTCACTGGTGCTGATTCTGCTCTTGATTTTAAGTGCGGTGGTGATGGTGCTGTTATGGCTGTATTGGCAGCAACGCAAGAAAGAGCAGACAGCCGCTTTGCGTGCGTTACAGGATAAATACGCACAGCAGTTACAACTGGCTTTGGAACGGTTGAAACAGAAAGTGAACCTCACACGCGAGATTGAGTTGCAACGGCTCCGTGGTAATGAACCGGAGTTCCCAAAATGGCTTCAGACGTACCGCGACGAGCAGTTGACGCTGAGCAAGGAGAGTCTGGACGAACTGATTCAGTCGATGGATACCGCTCTTGACGGCGCTATAAGCCGCTTGCGGAAGGAATATCCCCAGCTGACCGAATCGGACATGCAGTTTGCCATCCTCTCTATCATTGGCGCTTCGGACAGTGACATGGGAATCCTGTTGAATGTACAGAAACAGACGATTTATCACCGTCGGCAAATCGTGCGCAAACATGTCAATCCTCAGATAGAAGATATCGATACATGGCTGCACCGCTATGTATTAGGAATGTAGGTTTTCCTTGATTTCCTCGTAAGAAAACCCGCGTTGCAGAAGGAACCTCATCTGTTTCTCTTCGGCATCTTTGCTGCGTGACCTTATCAAGTTGCGCAGGTTACGGAAGTAGACCGTTTCATCGATAGACTCCAACGCTTTGGCGATCTCCCGTTCGGGCAGTTGAAGCGCATGCAACCCCGCCTGGATTTTCATCCGTCCCCATGACTGGTATTCTACTTTGTCATGCACGTAGGCGAGGCAGAAACGGCGGTCATCCAGAAAACCGTTGTCGTATAACTTTTCCTTGATGTCCTCAAAGAGTCCGGAGGGGGCTCCCCATTCATTGAACTTCCGCCGTACATCGGCAGCGCAATGCTCAGACCGTGCGCAATAAGCCTCTGCTTTATTCTGCCATTCGGCATTCGATAACTCGTGCTTTTCCATAGATGTCTTTTGTTATTCGGATATCGGTGTAACCTTCTTTCTCCAGTAGTTCCTTCATCTCCGGTGCGAACGACTCGTTGATTTCGAAAAAGAGGTGTCTGCCCAACCGCAATGAGGAGATGCGTCTGTAAAACATCAAGGGGTCGTCGTCCGGCACAAAGAGCGCTGTGGAGGGTTCGTACTCCAACACGTTCGGCCGCATGTCTTTCTTTTCCCGTTCGCAGATATAAGGAGGGTTGGAGACAATGACATTTACCGTTGGGTCATTTACCCTTTCTTCATTTGTCTTTTGCTCATTAGCCATGTACCATTTATTCATCCATCCGGATATTTCTCCGTCGGAAGCGAAAATATCGGCAACGTGGAAGTCAACCTCTGCTTGGTTGCGGCGGGCGTTCTCTTTGGCAACTTCAATCGCTTCGGACGAGATGTCAATTCCTGTAACCTGCCATTCGGGGTGTGCTTTTTTCAGGGCGATAGCAATACAACCGCTGCCGGTACCGATGTCCAGAACATGTACCGTTTGCTCATTTGCCATCCGGGCATTTATCCGCTCCACGAGTTCGGCGGTCTCTGGTCTCGGAATGAGAGTGGCAGGAGTGACTTTTAGATCCAGTCCTCCCCATAATGTATGACCGAAAATATATTGAATTGGCTCAAAATGTAATAAACGGTCAATAATTTCTTGCATATTTGCAAAATTATTCGTAAATTTGCACTCGAATTGCAACTGAGTACGGCTCTTGCCCGTCAACTCTTCCGCAATCCACCAGGCCATGGAGCGGGCTTCGTCCTCCGGATAAACGGCACGGAGGCGGTCGGTAATATCGTGGATAATCTGTTTCACGCTGCAAAGGTACAAAAAATAATTGAAAATTAAAAATGGAAAATGGAAAATTCGCAAAATAATTGAAAATGGAAAATGAAAAATACATATTGCGCTGTATAGAGATAGCGCGTCGAGGGGAATATTACGTGGCGCCTAATCCGATGGTAGGAGCCGTGTTGGTTAGGGATGGAGAAATAGTTGCTGAAGGATGGCATGAACGGTACGGCGAAGGACACGCGGAGGTGAACTGTTTCCGTGCCGCCGACAGGAAATTACAAGAGGAGAATATAGAGGATACCAAGGCGTTTTATAAGGACTGCACACTTTTCGTGAGTCTGGAACCTTGCTCTCATTATGGAAAGACCCCTCCCTGTGCGAGGCTGATCATCGGGAAAGGAGTAGGGCGTGTAGTGGTCGGAATGTTGGATCCCAACCCTCTGGTTTCCGGCAAAGGCGTGCAGATGCTCCGCGAGGCGGGGATTGAAGTGACGGTAGGAGTGATGGAGAACGAATGCAGGGAATTGAACAAGCGTTTTTTATGTCTGTATGAGAAGAAACGTCCTTATGTGATTCTGAAATGGGCGCAGACGGGGGACGGATTTATTGACGGACAAAGAGACCCGCGAAACACGAAGGAGCTTCATTTGAACGGTGCGCTGGCTATTTCTACCACTGAGACCAAGAAAATCGTCCACCGGATGCGTGCGGAAAATATGGCAATCATGGTAGGAACGAATACGGTTTTGATGGATAATCCGCGGCTGTTGAATACCCATTGGGAAGGACGGCATCCCATACGTGTGACGCTTGACCGGCACAACCGTATCCCTGCCACAGCCCGCATTTTCGACCCACTCCCTGCTCCCGAGGAAGGGAGGCAGAATACCTACCCGGGGATAGAACCGGTTATTGTCTATCGGGAGAGGACCGATTGGCCGTATGTCCTGTCGGACTTGGCTGAAAAGGGGATTCATTCAATCTTGGTAGAAGGCGGTACGAGGCTGCTGAACTCGATTTTAGAAAGCGGAATATGGGATGAGATACACGTAGAGGTGGCTCCCGAGATTAGGATAGGAAAGGGAGTCCGTGCACCGGAAATAAACCTCTCTGGCGACTGTATGAAAATTGACGGGCATGCGCTTTATACAATAAAGAAGGCATAAATCTTTGTTGGTTCTTTTTGCCAAAGAAACCGGCTTCTTTTTTTTGTACCTTCACGACCAACGACCAATGTGTAAAAATTGACACGCTCATATGCGCGTATATGCAATGTGTAAATATTGACATCGACGATAGGTATAAATGATGTTTAATTTGGATAAAACGCTCTATTTTGCGGGTATAACACTCGACAATTCGTAAAAAATAGCACTTTTTTCTCAACTTTAGGTAAATTTCTCTTTCTCCTACTTGCTCGCATGCGAAAAAAGCAGTATCTTTGCAATCCATTTTGGTATAGTCATGCGAACAAAAAGGTACATAGTATTAATTTTAGCAGTATTCATAAGCATCCTCTCGCTTCCGTTGCGGGCGGAGAAGACGGAGATCGTAGCGCTGAAGAACAATTTGGCGTACGATGCTATCCTGACGCCGAACTTGCAGCTCGAGTTCCGCTTGACGCGTAAATGGACGATGGAGGTAGGTGCGGGGTTCAACCCGTTCCCGCTCGATGATACCAAGTTCCCGAAATGGCGTCATGTGGCGGCATGGATTGCACCGCGTTATTGGTTCTGCAATGCCTTCAACCGCGGTTTCTTCTCCTTCAATGCGGCGTATGCCCATTATAACGTGGCGGGCGGCAAGTACCCTGTCGGATGGATGTACAAGAAGGTGCTGGACAGCCGTTATCAGGGCGATGCCGCGATGGGCGGACTCAGTTTCGGTTGGCATTTCCCCGTCTCTCCGCATTTCAGTATCGAGTTGGAGGCGGGAGCCGAGGTCGGCTATACGTGGTATAAGGAGTTCGAGTGCCAGCACTGCGGCGCGATGAAAGCCCAGAGCGGCAGTTGGTTTGCTCTGCCTAAGTTAGGTGTCAACCTCTCGGTGCCGTTAGGCGGCGACAAAGCGTCTCTGGCGCGCCGCTGCGATTGCGAGCAGTTGGAGGAGAAAGAGGAAGAACCCGATACCGTGATTGCCGAGGAGCCTGTGGAGCGACTGGATGTCGTGAAGCGCCTATGGCCGGCAGTCGGTCCGGTGGCGATGATGCCTTATACACCGGTTATCAACCCGCGTCAGGATAACATGCAGCGCCTGCGTAACCGTCTGCTCCGTAGCGAAGATGACTATGAACCTTATACCCAGGAGATGGCGCTCAGTGCCGATCCGCGTAATGTGTTCCTCTATTTCGAGGTCAACGTCACGAAGATGGACCGCTCGTTTATCCAGAACGACATGCTCATGGATAGTATCATACAGATCTTAGGTACGGTGATGGATGATCCGATGATCCGCGTATCGCACGTCCGGATTGTGGGATTCGCTTCTTTCGACGGTCGTCAGGCGTATAACACACGCCTTGCGGGTAGCCGTGCGCAGACGATTAAGGAATATATGCAGAGTATCTACCCGCTGCCGGACAGCGTCTTTGCGGTCTGCAATGGTGGCGAGAGTTGGGCAGAGTTGCGGTATCGTCTGGTGCAGTTGACGAAAGATACCGAGCGTGTCACCCCGGAGCACGTCGAGATGATCAACGAGGTGATCGAGGTCATGGATACCGAGCCGGACGCCGATATCCGCGAGAAGAAGATCAAGGCGCTGCGCAAGGGAAGTACCTATCGCTACCTCCGCGACGAACTGCAGGATATCATGCGTAACTTGGGATGTGTCACCATCTTCATCGAACCGGAAGATTAGATATGAAAAAAAATTATTTATGTTTATTGCCGACGTTTGTACCCCGCATGGATTTTCGTTATTTTTGGAAGCGAACCGCCGCATTTTTGATTTTAAAAAAACACCCTACACTAAGAATAAAAAAGCAAATTATCCAACGGCCGATGGCCGGTCCAATATAGAAAATTAACAAAAAACA
>DEIW01000180.1:7023-8785 GCA_002352705.1 Bacteroidales bacterium UBA2764
AAAATGTTACAACAATGAAAAAGATGACATTTTTAGCTTGTGCAGCATTGCTGGCAAGCGCATGCATGTTCACCGCTTGTAAGAAAGACAAGACAGACGAGGAACTGCAGCAAGCAACCCAAGAGGGTTCTTACAACGGCGAGGTGGTAAAGACTGAGTTCTCCATCGCTCTGCCGGCTCAGGCAGTAGGTGGCCCGAACCGTATGCCGAGTACAACCGTCCAAATCGGAGGCCGCTCGGAATTCCAGGGAATGACAGATATTACCCTGATTCCGTTTGAGGTTCTTTCTCCGTCAGTGATTGAAACGACGACGAAGCGTCTTGGCGCAAACATCGGGCTCACTGACATTGAGAACGCCGCGGCTCTCGGTACCAACAGCAATGCGAAAGTTTATCCGAGTGTAGCTATCCCGACCGGTACGAGTGCATTCCTTTTCTATGCACGTTCTAAGAAGACCGGTACCGATCATGAGATCGGTTCGTTGACCGCGAACGGTCTGACTGCCAACACCCCGGCAGGCATCACGTTTACCCTGAAGCAGATCATGGCGAACAGCGCTACCCCGTTTGCTACAGGTTCTGATGGTTTGGCGCTGCTGGCCTACCTGAACTCCATCGCTAATGCAAAAGACGAGAATGATGTCCTGTGGAAAGAATACACCAACACGGAGAGTGTTGCGATGACCGCCCTTTTCGCCGAGTTCAAGAAATGGCACTCCCTTTCTACTACGGCTGTCCAGAATGGATTGGCTGACCTCTACACCTCAATGAATATCATGAGTACTACTTTGGCTGCCAATATCAAAGCGGCGATTGCCAATTCTACTTATGCTACGGTATCCGGTACGGGTGCGGAAGATGATCCTTTCGTAGTTACGCTGAAGAATACGCCTGATGGTATGACAAACTTCCCGGAGCACTACGGCCTGCCGGAGGGTTCGGTGCGTATCAAATACAATGATTATTCAAAGGAATTCCAGGCTTGCACGGCTGCGGAGTATGAGACAGCAAACAATGCCAAACTGGACGCATATGTTTATCCGGCACAACTCTGGTATTTCGCAAACAGCTACATCAAGACCTCGAATGCTTCGAGACAGGCTATGTATAATAGCACGACGTATACCTGGGATGATATTCTGGCAGCTCACGAAGGTGCTCTGTATGTCAACCCGGGTACGCGTGCCGTTGCTATCGAGGATCAGATCCAATATGGCGTTGCACGTCTGGATGTGATTGTTAAGCTGGCGTATGGTACGCTGGAGGATAACAAGCAACCGGTTCCGAACAATATCACTTGCGCTGCTTACCCGCTGACAGCCGTATTGGTAGGTGGTCAGAGAACCGTGGACTACAAATTCTTGCCGACTGGTACAGATGAATTCACAATCTATGATAATGTTATGACCGGTACGACTATCGAAGCAACAACCGCGAATACGGCTGCTAACTCGACGCTCGTATTGGAGTCTCCGGTTGGAGCAGATAAGCATATCAATATCGCTGTTGAGTTGGTTAATAACTCCGGCCACGATTTCGTAGGTTATGAAGGCCAGATCATCAAGGCCGGTGCTAAGTTCTACCTGCCGGCAGAACTGAAAGCTACCGGAACTGGTAAGACCACGGATAGAACTCTCAACCAAGTCTTCAAACAGGACTATACCACCACAGCTACGCTGACGGTAGCGAACCTCAAGAATGCACGTAATACCATTCCTGATCTCCGTACTCCGCAGCTTGAGCTCGGTCTGTCGGTTAACCT
>DEIW01000174.1 GCA_002352705.1 Bacteroidales bacterium UBA2764
AGTGCGTGATAAGTGCGTGATAAGTGCGTGATAAGTGCGAGATAAGTGCGTGATTATCGAGGTTATCAAGAGGTTATCAAGTGATTATCCTGACCCCGTTCGTAACTCATGATACTCGCTCTCCTGTCCCGTTTAGTAGGTGTTTCAGGTTTAATGTATGTGCATGCGCGCAAAATTTTCTTTGGATTTATTTGCATATGTGAGAATTTTTTTGTACCTTTGTGCCCGATTTTGAAAACTATGTTTCAAACAATTACAAACAATAACAAACTATTCAAACAATTAATTTCTAATATGAATCGTAAATTTTTATCTGTAGCGTTATGCTTAATGGCAACGCTGACAATGACCGCACAGGATGTGGATAAGGCTCTTGTTACCGACAAGGCTGCGGCTGCCGAGAAAGCTGCGGGAGATCTGAAGAAACTGGAGGACGGCGAGAAGGCCTGGAAATTTGACGGTACGGTAGGCCTGAATGCGGCTGCTACCGGCCTGGTAAACTGGGCTGCCGGTGGTAAGAACAATGTTAACGGAATCGCTTACGCCAAACTGCATTTGTTGTATCATAAAGATGCAATCGCATGGGAAACGAACTTTGATACCGACTTCGGATTGACCTGGATTGACCAGAAAGAGGACGCATTCCAGAAATCAAGTGATAATATCAAATTGGCAACCAAATTCGGTTGGGAGTTTAAGAAAAACTGGTATCTGACCGTTTTGGGAGGTTTCCAGAGCCAGTATGCCCTCGGTCGCAACTACGTGGAAGGCTACAACAACATTATCTCCAAATGGCTGGCTCCTTCTTACACCGATATCTCTGTCGGTATTGACTATAAGTACAGTTACAACGGCGCTGACTTCTCCGTTTATCTCTCTCCGATTGCCGGACGTATTTCAACGGCCTATACGGGCAAGGCTTGGAATGAGAAATATACCAAAGAGGCTTGGCTCGCTGCGGATCCTACGCGTACTCCGGATATGTGGAATGATGCGGTGTTTGAGTCTTTGATTGCTAAACAAGAGGACCTGCGTAGCACTTTGCAGCAGACGATAGGTACCTACACATATGATGCAGGCGGAAAGCAAGTGCTGCGTAATTTCCGTGCAGAGTTCGGTTTGAGTTTTAAGGGCGGTATCGCTTATACCTATAAAGATATGAAACTCAGTACGACTCTGGCTCTCTTTACTCCGTATCAGGGTAAGGGATTCGATGTAAAGCAAGCTTTCCTCGATAACGGAGGCACTGAGGCAGACTGGAATGCAAAGCCTATAGAGCAGACGTATTTTGCGTATTCGAACAGTAACCGTTATTTCGGTCATTTTGACGTAGATTGGGATGTAGCGCTGAGTTATCAGTTCCTGAAATGTCTGCAGGTAACGCTTCAGACAAGTCTGAAATACTACAACGGAACGCTTGTGGCTAATCGCGACGGCGAGTTAGCAGAGCGCGTACAGTTCAAGGGCGTAATCGGTATCGGCGTAGGATATAGTTTCTAATGAGTCACTAAGCCATGTCCCGGATAAATGGCACATGGTAAATGACCAAATGGTAAATTAGATGCAGGCTCTTTCGGAACTCTCACAGAATGTTCGTCTTCTATTGGAACGCTATACGGCGTTGCGGGAGGAGAATGAGCATTTGCGGGAGGAAATTGAGCACCAACGCGCAGAATTAGTCCGCACGCACAGCGAGTTGGCGGAGTTACAACAGAAGAATAAACGTATTGCCATGGCGAACGCCTTGATATCCGCAGAGGGTACTGAAGAGGCATATAAGCGCATTAATGCACTTATTGCACAACTGGATAGGGCAATAGGCGCCCTGAAACGCTAAAGCAAAAGGTACAAAGGATGATTTCCGACAAGCAACATATCAACCTGCATTTGGATGCCCACACTGTAGGCTTGGATGTCTTGCGCGACCAGGAACCGAATTATCGCAAAGCGGCTGAATTGCTGAACAGACGTTATCAGTATTATCTCAAGTTGCGCCCTAACGCCTCGGCTGAACAGTTGTGGATGTACACGGCACTGGAAGTGGCTGTCGCTTTGCAATCGGATGCTCGTGAGAAAAGCCTGGTGCCTGTTGAGGCTGCCTTGAAAGAACTGAACAAACAGATATTAACAACAATTACTAATAACGATAAAGAACAACAATGATCCTACCAATTATTTGTGCAGTAGGCGGCCTCCTGTTGGGAGCCGGAGGCTACTACCTCATCACACGTGCTATCGGAGCCAATCTCGTTAAGAAAGCGGCGGAAGAAGCTGAAGTGGTGAAGAAGAACAAGATTGTTGAGGCTAAGGAGAAATTTATCGCCCTCAAGCTTGAGCATGACAATGCCGTGCGAGAGCAGGACAAAAGAATACAGCAACATGAGCAGCGTCTGCAACAACGCGAGCAACAGCTTAATCAACGTCAGGGAGATATCCAGAGAAGTCTCAACGAAGTAAATCAAAAAACGCAGGCTATAGAGCAGCGTCAACAAGCGCTGGACTATAAGCAGCAAGAAGTGGAGAAAATGCATCATGAGGCGGAAAAACAGCTCGAGCAATTGAGCGGAATGTCTGCCGAGGAAGCAAAGAAACAGCTTGTCGAAGCCTTGAAAGACGAAGCCAAGACCTCCGCAATGTCTTATATCAATGAGATTATGGATAATGCTCGTCTGGAAGCTAACAAAGAGGCGAAGAAAATCATTATCCAAACCATCCAACGTGTGGCGTCCGAGACCGCAGCCGAGAGTACGGTTTCCGTCTTCCATATCGAGAATGACGAAGTGAAAGGACGTATTATCGGTCGAGAGGGACGTAATATTCGTGCCCTGGAGGCTGCTACAGGAGT
Organism: Bacteroidales bacterium UBA2764; assembly: GCA_002352705.1. Taxonomy (GTDB): domain Bacteria; phylum Bacteroidota; class Bacteroidia; order Bacteroidales; family Paludibacteraceae; genus Colicola. Next base: position 2,846 of record DEIW01000174.1, read on the forward strand.
AGAGATTGTCGTGGATGACACACCGGAGGCCATCACTCTGTCTGCCTTCGACCCCGTTCGTCGTGAGATAGCACGTCTGGCTTTGCACCAACTGGTACAAGACGGCCGTATTCACCCGGCGCGTATTGAGGAAGTCGTAGCAAAAGTCACCAAGCAGGTTGAAGAGGAAATTGTCGAAACAGGTAAGCGCACAACGATTGACCTCGGCATCCATGGACTGCACCCGGAGTTGATTCGTCTTGTGGGAAAAATGAAATACCGTTCTTCCTATGGTCAGAACTTGCTTCAGCACTCCCGAGAAACAGCCAATCTGTGTGCCGCTATGGCTGGCGAGTTAGGTTTGAATGTCAAAGCTGCCAAACGCGCAGGATTACTTCATGACATCGGAAAAGTGGCTGATGACGATGTAGAACTGCCGCACGCAGAACTTGGAATGAAATTATGCGAGAAATACGGCGAGAAACCGGATATCTGCAACGCGGTTGGCGCTCACCACGACGAGTGTGAGATGACAACGATCATTGCACCAATTGTACAGGCGTGCGATGCTATTTCAGGAGCCCGTCCGGGAGCCCGTCGCGAGATAGTGGAGAGTTATGTGAAACGTCTAAATGATTTGGAGAACTTGGCGATGTCCTTCCCCGGAGTGGTGAAGACTTATGCTTTGCAAGCCGGACGAGAGTTGCGTGTCATTGTGGGAGCCGATAAGATCTCCGATAAAGATACAGAGTTGCTGTCTTTCGATCTGGCAAAACGTATTCAAGACGAAATGACTTATCCGGGACAAGTCAAAGTGACTGTCATCCGAGAGGTCCGCGCTGTGAATGTAGCCAAGTAATCGTGCTTGGTAAATAACTAAATGGTAAATGACCAAATGGTAAATGAAAGGACTTCTGCCTACAGGTAGAAGTCCTTTGCTAATTCTTGATATTGGAGGCTGCGGCCTCCTTTTTCGTCCTCCAAGACAAGGGTTTCTTCTGCGGTCGGTATATCGGTATAACGATATTCCGATTTCTCGAATTGTAATAACACTCTACGCGCCGGTTTCGTCTCTTTCGAAAAGACGCGCGTCACGCGCGTACAATATAAGGAATAGTGTGCTGCAATCTCCCGCATCTCTTCTTCTGCTTCGGCGGGCAGGATAATCGCCAAATACCCATGTTCTTTCAACAGCCGTGCACTGTGCATCGCCAGCTCCTCATAACTCAGGCAGTCCGTGTGGCGAGCCAGTTCGCGTCCCTTGTCGGGATTCTTCAGACTGTTCTGGAAATACGGAGGATTACTGACTATGAGGTCGTATGAGTATTCGGGATTCCATTCTTGTACTCGCGCCGCAAAAGACCGGACACCGTTTTCTTTCGCCTGTTCTACTGCGGCATCGTCTATGTCAATCCCTTCTACTTTCGCTTCTGGGTAACGCTGCATTAGCATCCGAGCAATCAGTCCGCTACCGGTACCAATATCCAAAATGCTTTCTACTTTGAGCGGAGCGGTCTTTTGACTTTGAGCGGAGCGGTCTATAAGAGCCCAACAACCGATAAGCACACCGTCGGTGCCTACTTTCATGGCGCACTTGCTGTCCTCTATGTAAAATTGTTTAAAGCGAAAGCTCATAATGCTCGTGTTCGCAGCTGTGCTCGTGGGAGTGATGACCTTCAACAAGGCTATGAATAGCCAGATATACACCTAAAATAATGAAAAGCACCGCGCATATATGACGGAACCATTTTTCGAAAGTCTGCATCTTGCTCGTCAGATTGCCGATACTGACAGCGCTGTAACTTACGAGCCATGCAATCAGCATTATTGGCAGACCTGTTCCTAATCCGAACACCACCGGCATTAACCAGTTCCATGTGTTTGGCAGCGTCAGCGTGATATCTATCATCGTCAGAAAATATACTAAACGGTGAGGACAGAACGCGATGGCAAAGAAAATACCTAAGATAAACGACCATAACCAACTGGCGTCCGAATCGGCACTCTTTAGAAACTTGCTGATTCCGTGGTCATGCTCATGATGATGACGGCCGCTAATAAGGAGCACTATTCCGCATACCAGCATAAATGCTGCCAGAATTGGTTCTCCCCAGTGGGCGAGTACATGCTGAATGCCCTCTGTTTGCGCCCCCATAAGGAACGGGATGCTGAGTAATATATACGTAGCTAGTTTGCCAAGGACAAACATCAATCCGTTGGTCAATACTTTGCGTTTGTTGTTGATTTCTTTATCTATATAACTGATGGCTGTAATGCTGGTCATCAGCGTACAAGGGTCAAGAATGGTCAACAAACCCAATAATAAAGCTGTTAAAATCTGTACCATAAACGCCTGTAAATCTCAAAAACGGCTGCAAAGGTACAAAAATATTTGCATATATCAAAATTTATCAGTAATTTTGCACCGCAAAATTGGTAAAATGTCTAAAATAGGACGTTCCATATTATTCGTATTAGTGCTTTGCGCATCTATGGCATGTCAGTCGCGTATAGAACGGCTGGAGCGTTTGGCGGAGCATCAGACGGCGGAATTGGTATCTGCTCTTGAACGTAATGCCCCTATGGACACTATCAGGGCTATAGCGGAGTCGCAGGAAAAAGTGCTTTTTTATATTTTTGATTCGCGGCAGATGGTATATTGGTCTTCCAACCGTCTGGCTGCGGAAGCTGTCTATCTGTTTGCATATGACACATGGCGCGACATGACTTTTTCTAACGCTGAGGGGCGTGCACGCTGGTCGAAGGCAGGCGGCTATAATGTGCTGACTGTCATTCCTCTGAATTATACGGAGATACCTTCCGATACCCCTGAACCCCGGCAATCAGCACTGTCTAATCTGCAATATATCATCATTGCTATTTTTGCATTGATTATTCTAATAGGACTGATAGGCCTGATACGTGCCCGTGGTATCCGTAATATGCGGCTTTCTACACGGATAATGTACATTATCCTTTCCTGTGTCTTAGCGGTTTTTATCTATATTTTCTTCATGTCCATACGCTATGTACATACCAATTTTGAACATCGCCAGCGTCAGGAACTTCAGACCCGGTCGGAGTATATTCAGGCTTTCATGCGTTCGCTTTATTACTGGGATGTCTCTTTGCTACCCGCGCAAGCAGAGGGTTTATCTATTGACTTGCATGATTTGGCGTATGACATGAATCAAGATATTCATGTGTATTCGCTTTCAGGAGAACTATTAGCGACTTCCTCTCCGGCACTCTTTGAGAAAGGTTACCTCTCGCGCCGCATGGCTCCTGAAGCTTTTTTTACCGAGGAACATACTGCTGTATGCTATGAGTTTATGAACTCCCAGCCGTATTTAGTATCGTATGTCCCTTTCCACAACGGATCGTTTGTCACAATAGGGTATATAGCAGTACCTTATTTTCTCAGTGAAAAGACCCGGAATGCAGAAGTTGATGAGTTTCTTTCGCGTTTGTTACCACCGTACCTGTTGGTGCTCGCTTTGGCTCTCTTCTTCTCTTTCTGGGCTGCTAAAAGTATGACAGCTCCCATCTCTATGCTGAATGAAAAGATGCGCCATTTTGAGATAGGCGCAAAAGATAACCATATTGATTATCCTTATCATGATGAGTTAGGAGCCTTGGTAGAACGGTATAACATGTTGGTTGACAGTGTGGAGGATAGTGCGGAAAAATTGGCGAACGCGGAGCGAGAGGGAGCATGGCGGACCATGGCGCGGCAAATAGCCCATGAGATTAACAACCCACTGACGCCGATGAAACTATCTGTGCAGAAACTCCAACTCAAGCACGGCACGGACCAGTTTGATGCCTATTTTGATAAAACCACCAAGATGCTGATTTCTGAGATTGACAACCTGGCACATATAGCACAGTCTTTTGCTACTTTTGCCAAACAGCCTGAGGTGGTGACGACAGAGGTGGATATTGCTGAGAAGTTATCGAATGTGATTACTCTCCAACGCGAAAATGACGAGCAAATACCTATTCGTTATGTCGGACCTGACTCGGGGATTCTCGTGCGTGCCGATAAAGAGCAAATCAGCCAGGTCTTTGTAAATATACTCCGTAATGCACTGCAGGCGTCCCCTACGGATATCATAGTAGTTCTTAATGCCGCTTATTCTGAGCGCGAGGTGCAGATATCCATTTCGGACGATGGTACTGGTATTCCGGCAGAAATACAGCCTCGGATTTTCCGGCCGAATTTCACAACTAAGACAAACGGAAACGGTTTGGGGTTAGCAATCTCCAAACATATTATTGAGGGATCAGGCGGAAGTATTTCTTTTGAGACGTCTGAAAAAGGAACCACTTTCTTCATTACTCTGAAAAAGAACGGATAAAGTTAGCACTAAAAAGAAGGTTTATTTCCTTGGATTTTGGTGCATCGATTGCTAACTATAAAAAAAGAAGGTTGTCTCACGACAACCCAATCTTTTCATTTAACCTTAAATCTAATACCATGAAAAACACGGTGCAAAATTACTGCTTTTTGACGGAATGACCAAATATTTTGATGAAAAAGTGCCAAAAAACTATATTTTGCTAAATTCAGTTTACAAAATGTTTCTTTTAGTCGCATAAAGAGAACAGGTCTTCTCTCGGATTGACTAACATGACCGGAACCAAGGCGCGTTGGATGGCTTTTCGTTCGGGGGGGCCAAAGAGTATATCATCCAATCCATAGTCTCGGCTGGCGGTGAGAATCAATAAGTCATGCTGAAAATCACGTTGGCGTTCGGATGCTTCCCGGATGATAGAAAACGAGTCTTTTCTTGCCAATACTATTTCATATGAGATTTTTTCTCCTGTTCTTTCTGCCACCGCATTGATATGTGTCACTATCCTGTTTACGTTTTGGCGGGCATGTGAACCATAGTCATTGGCCTGAAGTAGGATGATATGAGCGCCGGTCTTTCGAGCCAAGTAGGTGCATATTTCTGCTTTATACGTTTCCTCCTCCAGCATTGAAACTGGAACAAGGAGTCTGCGTAGCGGTTTGATAGTCATTGTATTAGTAACAAAGACGTACGGTCGTCGCTCTTCGCGGCAGTCATTCAGTTGCTGTTGGATTGTACGGCTGTTGTTTGTGCACTCTATGAGCCGTATATCTTCGTTGTTATCCCAGATCATTGCAGTCTTTCCCAGTTTATAGTATCCATAGTATGTCGATATTCCCGTGCAGCCGCAGAGTGATTTCTGTACGTGGACGAGAAAATATGTGTGTTGTTCAGTTCTGGGCTGGCGCACATAAAGAGATAATCTGTCTTAGGCGCATTAAGCACAATATCAATAGTTTGTGGAGCCGGACAGCGGATGGGACCGGGAGGTAAGCCTGGATTCTTGTATGTGTTATAGGGGGATTCCACTGCCAGATGTCTGTATAACACACGCTTGAGTTTGAAATCTCCTACGGCATATTTGATAGTGGGGCAAGCCTGTAAAGGCATGTTTTTATGCACACGGTTCAGGTAGAGGCTGGCAATAAGTGGCAGTTCTTGTTTGTTATGGCTTTCTCCTTCTACGATGGATGCTACGATGGCTATTTCAATAGGGGTGAGACCCAGAGAGTCGGCTTTCGCCCGTCGCTCTTCATTCCAAAAAGTGTTATATTCGCGTAGCATGCGTTTAAAAAGTCCGTCAGGTGTGATATTCCAGTACACCTCGTAGGTGTTCGGAATAAAAAGGCATCGGCTGGTCTCTTTGTTAAAGCCGAAGGGAGCCAAATAAGCATCATCCTCCAGTAGGTGCAACAGAGTGGTGCTGTCCATCTGCAGATGAGCGGTCACTTTACCCGCCAACTCTTCGCGCGTACGTACATAATGATTCCACGTTATTCGCACTGGTGTCTGATAACCATATTTGAGGCGTTCTATCAGTTCTCGGTCTCCAATCTCGGGTTGGAAGGTATAATGTCCCGGTTCAGGATGATGAAGTAACAGTATCCGGATATGCATCTTCAAATCCATCTCTGCACTGATTTCATAATCTTCCCGCAGTAAGTTGAGTACGGAGTCAGTGGTTGCACCCGCGTAGATATGATAACTATGCGGTTCGCCGTCGTATGAAGAAAAGTTACAAACCTCGTACCGGTAAAATTGCTCTGCGGCAAAAATGGTAATGATAAGAATCAGTCCTCCTATAATCCCTAAAACCCAATATAAAATTTTACGTTTTTTCATAGATGATTCTGTTTATTTGCCTCCTACCAGGCGTTTTATCTCAGATAATTTATTAAGTGCCTCAAGTGGCGTTAAGTTGTTAATATCCAGTGATTTTACTTCGTCCCGGATTTGTTCCAGAACGGGATCATCCAGTTGGAAGAAACTCAATTGCATTCCTTCCCGTGACTCTCCGATATGTTCGATGGGTTTGCTAATCTCTCCGTTTTTGGCGGCATGCTCAAGGTCCGCTAATATATGGTTAGCGCGCTCAATAATGGATGCAGGCATACCTGCTAATTTGGCTACGTGAATACCGAAACTGTGTTCACTTCCTCCTCGTACCAGTTTACGTAGGAATATTACTTTTCCGTTCACTTCCCGGACAGAGACATTATAATTTCGGATTCGGTCAAAAGACTTCTCCATCTCATTGAGCTCGTGATAATGGGTAGCGAAAAGAGTTTTTGCGTGCCCCCGGTTTTCGTGAATATATTCCACAATCGCCCATGCGATAGATATTCCGTCGTAAGTGCTGGTGCCGCGTCCCAGTTCGTCGAAGAGCACCAGACTGCGTTCGGATAGATTATTCAGAATCGAGGCGGCTTCATTCATTTCTACCATGAAGGTTGATTCTCCGAGGGAAATATTGTCGGAAGCTCCTACACGCGTAAAAATCTTGTCTACTACGCCGATAGAGGCACTTTCTGCGGGTACGAAAGACCCCATTTGTGCCATCAGTACAATCAGTGCTGTTTGGCGGAGTAGTGCGGACTTACCGGCCATATTTGGACCGGTAATGATGATGATTTGCTGTCCGTTATTATCCAGCATTACGTCATTGGCGATATATTGCTCTCCCGGTGGCAGTTGTTGTTCAATAACGGGATGACGGCCCTGACGGATATCAATGGTCAGGCTGTCGTTGACATCCGGACAAACGTAATGATATTCTGTCGCTACGGTGGCGAAAGAGAGCAGGCAATCGAGTTGCGCCAATACATTGGCATCCAGTTGCATTTGCGGAACCCATTCACTGAGCGCTAACATCAGTTCCTGATAGAGACGGTTTTCTATTATTTGAATCTTCTCCTCGGCGGAACTGATTTTCTCTTCGTAGGCTTTGAGTTCCTCCGTGATATATCGCTCTGCATTGACCAATGTCTGTTTGCGAATCCAATCCGGCGGAACTTGGTCTTTGTAAGTGTTGCGTACTTCCAGGTAGTAGCCAAAGACGTTATTATAGCCTATTTTAAGGCTTTGGATGCCGGTCCGCTCTATCTCGCGTTGCTGAATTTGAAGGAGATAATCCCTGCCATCCGATTGAATGGCGCGTAACTCGTCTAATTCGGTATCTACGCCTCGGGCGATGATGTTCGGTCGTCCTTGCGCCAAAGGCGGATCGGGGACAATCTCCCGTTCTATACGGCTACGCATCTCATGGCATGGCTCCAATTCTTCCCCTAAGACGGACAGATAGGCATTCTCATGTGCCTCTTCACAAATTCGTTTGATGGGGGCTACTGCGCTTAAAGCTCGGCCTAACTGAACCATTTCGCGGGGGCCGATCCGTCCGGTAGATATCTTGCTGACGATGCGTTCCAAATCTCCTACTTGATTCAGAGCCTCGCGTATGCTTTCGCGTGCTTCGGGCTGTTTGAAGAAGTGCTCTACAACGGTTTGACGGTTGCGGATCGGTCTGACTTCTTTGAGAGGGAATGCCATCCATCGGTGTAGCAGACGCCCGCCCATGGGAGTTATGGTGCGGTCGATAATATCATATAGCGTGCGGCTGTCTTCTGTTTGACCGCCGATGAGTTCCAGATTACGGATGGTAAATTTGTCCAACCATACATATTTGTCTTCCTCGATACGGCTCAGGTGTTGGATATGACCGGTTTGCAGGTGTTGTGTCATGTCCAGATACATCAGTATTCCTCCGGCAGCTGTGACACCCGCCGGCATTTTCTCTAATCCAAAACCTTTTAATGAACTGACGCCCCATAGCTTCTGAAGTCTCTCTCTCGCCGTGCTTTCCACAAGCATCCAGTCCTCCAGCTCAAACGTGAAAAACTTATTGCCGAATAGATTTTCCAAATCAGCCTTGCGGCCGCGTACATACAATACCTCTTTCGGTGCGAAATTAGTCAGCAGTTTGTCGATATAGTCGCTGTCTCCTTGTCCCGCGAGGAACTCGCCGGTAGAGATGTCCAAAAAGGCTACACCTATGGCATGTTTGTCGAAATGCAGGCATGCCACCCAGTTGTTCTCCTTCTGCGTGAGGGTGGTG
>DEIW01000173.1 GCA_002352705.1 Bacteroidales bacterium UBA2764
ATAGAAGAAGTATTTCGTTTTTTGGAACAAGCAGACAAGCCATGTATAGTAGCGATAGATGAGTTCCAACGGATAGCAGACTACCCGGAGAAAAACGTAGAAGCGATTTTACGTACGCATATTCAAAAGATGCATAATTGTGAGTTTATCTTTGCTGGATCCGATCGTCATTTATTGGGCCAGATGTTCCAAGATTACAATCGTCCATTCTATGAGAGTGCGACGATCCTAACGTTAGAGAAGATAGAGAAAGCAAAATATAATGCGTTTGCGGTGGCGCATTTCAAGGAGTTTGAAAAGAATATATCTGCGGAAGAAGTAGATCGCGTATATAACTTATTTGATGGTAATACCTTCGCGATGCAAAAAACACTGCATACAGCATTCTCTTTAACCAATGTAAACGGCACCTGTACTCTGGATACTATTCGTCGGGCTATTGATGATATAATTGAAGATAATGATTTTACCTATCGTACTCATTTGATGAATATCGGTTTGTCTCAAAAAGAAGTTCTTTATGCGATAGCCAGAAGCGGCGTTGCCATGCAAATAACAAGCGCAAACTTTGTTAACAAATATCGTTTAGGATCCTCCAGTTCCGTACAATCAGCTGTCCGAAAGTTAAAAGCCGATGGATGGGTTGCCGAGTGTTTGAATGAGGATGGACAAAAAGGCTATCAGTTGAATGATTATTTTTTGATGTTGTGGATCCAAAAGAACTATGGAAAAGGATATGATTTGTAATACTAAAAGCCATTTATTCATTTTGGTACTCGCGGGAGCGGTGCTCGCGGGATGCGGAGGGGCGACCGGGAAAGGACAGGACAGTGACGTACGTAATGCGAACGAGATGCGTACGGGATACAGCCGTGCGATGATCAACGATCGCATGAGCGGATGGTACAACAAGGACGCTTGTGTCGGTTTCCCGAATGCCAACAGCACCAACGGCGTCGTGCAGCCTGAGACGGCGGCTACGTGGGACTACGTGCCCGGTGTGGTAGCCAAAGGAATCTTAGATGTATGGAGCCTCTATCGCGACTCCGCATGGGCGGATGCGTGGTATGAGGGGCTGGCGGAATGGGCTGAGAGCGACGCCTGTGTGGCGCATGCGGCTCAGATGATGAAAGGCGGCATCCTCGATGACCTGAACTGCGCGAAAGTGTATATCGGCTTGTACGAGGGTGCCAAGCCCGGCGGCAGGTTTGAGAACGCGGAGCGTGCAGCGTTCTACATGGCGCAGATGCGGCGTGCGGCGAAGGGATTAGAGGAACACAAAGCACTTTATTCAATAAAGTGCGAAGTACCAAGTGACCAAGTACCAAGTACGAAGGAGGATAGTTACGAGCCAGCGGTGAACGGCGGATGGATGCACAAGGCAACGGATGACCCGACGAAGAGTTATTGGGGGCAGATGTGGTGCGACGGTGCGTATATGGGTCCGGCGTTGCTGGCGCAACTGTTAGTGACCGGTGCCTGCGAGGGCACGAACTTAGGATGGAACGACGTCTATGACCAGTTCTACGCCTCGTGGCCGTACCTATGGGACGAGGAGAAGAAACTGCCGTACCATGTGCTGTTCACCGACGTGACGACCAACCGGAACGGCAAGGCGATATACGAGGCCGGACACCTATATCCCTGTCGGGATCATTTACCAAGTGACGAAGTACCAAGTACCATTTACCACTCAGAAGAGTATTGGGGTCGTGCGGCAGGGTGGTATATCTTAGCGCTGGTGGATGTGCTGGAGGCGTATATGAAGGGACTAAGTGACGAAGGACAATGTACGAAGGAGTTGCCGCAAGCGCAGAATTTCGACGAGCTGCGGGACATGTTGACCAAACTGGCGGACGGTCTGGTAGCGCGTCAGGATAAAGAGACAGGATGCTGGTATCAGTTGTTGCAATACGGTCCGGAGAAATGCGCTACGCAGGGAGTGGATGCGACCGGTTCGGACAAATATACGAACGTCAGCGAAGGTGGTACGCAATGCAATTATTTAGAGTCTTCGGCTTCGTGCCTCATCACGGCGGCATTGCTGAAGGGCTCACGGCTGGGGCTGATTGACCATGCCGAGGCGGGCAAGAAAGGCTACGAGGGGATTCTGCGTACTTTCGTACGCCAAGTACCAAGTGACGATAAAGTACCAAGTGACAAAGTACCAAGTACCAAGAAGATACTGACCATCACTTCTTCCTGTCAGTCCGCAGGGTTGAGTAAAGACCGTTGGGGCAACGCGGCGTACTACCTGATAGGCAAGGATGTGCCCATCCAGGACAACACGGAAGGCAAGGTTCTCGGAGCCTTTCTGATGGCTGCGGCTGAGTACGAACGACTCTGAGAAGGGGATAAATTGACGGAAAATGTGTAAAGTGCGCTAATGAAGGTGCACTTTACTTTTTTTTATTTGCACAAATCAATAGAATTGATTACCTTTGTGCAGAATTTACGAAAACCTAAGAGACATGAAGAACTTAATTCTTAAATCCGGTACGTTGTTTTCAATACTTTTAGCTGGTATGATGTTCTATGCCGTAGAGGCATGGGGTGCAGATGTGACTATTAGCGTCACGTTCAATGCTACATATAAACCGCAGAATGGGGTTTCTTTAATTGATAACGAAGAGACGTATGGCACAGCCTCATGTAACACAGCAAGTTCTAACCGAGCCATTATTCGCAATACAAGCAGCCTTACGATTAGTGCAACAAAAGAAGGGTGGACTTTGAAAAGTGTAGGTCTAACCTGGAGAGGGTCAAATGACCCGGCAAACACAAGCGTACTGACAATTACCGGCGGTACATTCAATAGTTTAACATCTATTACTCCTTCCTCAAGTACTGTTGTTATTGGATCTGAAAGCACAAATAATAATTATCAAATATCAGCAATAACCGTTGTGTTTACAGAAGGGTCGACCTGTTCTGCAACTCAGCCGGGAGCGATCAGTAAGGGTACGGTGAGCGGGGGAGAGATCACGCTGACGGCGGATGGTGATCCTGCGACAGGGGAGACTTGGTATTGGCAGGATGCAGCGGACGGAACAGTTACCTCTGTTTCCGGCAAGACCCGGAATGTCAGCGCCCCCGGAACGTATTATATCCGTTCGTATAAGGCCTCGGAGACTTGCTGGAGTGCTGCAAGTTCGGTTACTGTAGCAGCAGAGGATTTCTATACACCCAGTGAGACTCCGAATATTACTGTGCAGCCGTCATCCGGTAGCGCAACATATGACAAGGGCGATGCTGCTACGGCTTTGTCGGTAACGGCGAGCGTGAGCGACGGCGGTACGCTGAGTTATCAATGGTATTCCAACACCACGGCGACCAATAGCGGCGGTACGTTAATCAGCGGTGCCGAGTCGGATACTTATACGCCATCCACCGCGACAGCAGGAACGCTCTATTACTACTGCGTAGTGACGAATACTTTAGCAGGTCATACCTCTGTTTCTGCCACATCTAATGTGTCCGGAGCTATTACCGTCAACTCGGACTGCCCGGGCGCAGAGGGAGGAGAGATATATTCGATTACCATGAAGAATGTATCCCTTTCATCTGTAACGCAGAATACCGAAGTAGCTTTAGCAACTACATATGCTACGGAAAGTGGCGGCACGGCTTATTTGGGCAATAAGAATTCAGATGGAGGTAAAGCACAAGTATCAACTACAGGAAGCGGAACAATTTACTTTAACGGTAGTGATGCATACGTTAAAATTGATTTAGAGTGTCCTATTCAAACAGGAGATATATTAACCATTACTAATGGCGAAGGCTCAAGACAGGTTAGTGTTACGACAACTCCTACACGCGCGGCTACTCCCGCCACAGTGAGTGGCACCTATACCTTTACTGACGTATTTGACGGAGTTTCTACTATTTATCTCTGGAGAGCAGAGGGTAGTAGCACATATGTACATAGTATCACCATCACCCGTCCGGTTGATTGTACTCCGAATGATTTGGCATATGCGGAAAAGGCAGTGTCCAAACAGGCAGGTGATGCTGCTTTTGTCAATACGCTGACTAATCCGCACTCGCTGTCGGTGACCTATTCGTCCTCCGTACCGGCTGTAGCTATCGTCGCTTCTGATGGTACTGTTTCTATTGAAGGAGCCGGCACAACGGTTATCAAGGCGACCTATAGCGAAACGGCTTATTGCAAAGGAGAGGTTTCCTATACATTGACAGTTACGTTGTCTCCTTCAGCGGCTCCCACTATCACCACCCAACCCATAGGAGCCAGTTATGATGCCGGCGAAACGGTTACTCCGCTGAGCGTAACGGCTACGGGTAGCGGTACGCTGTCCTATCAATGGCAGAAAAACGGTGTGGATATACCGGGCGCCACCTCGTCCTCTTATACCCCGAATGCTTCCGGTTCGTACACCTGCGTTGTATCCAATACAGAGGCCGGTCATTCCGCTACATCTGTAACCTCCGACGCGGCGGTCATTACCATCCAATCCAATACCTATATCCTGCAAGATATCTCGGGCACCGATGGCACAGGTACGCTTACCGGCGATTTCTATACAGGAGCTACAACGATGGTTACTGTTCCTGCCACCTCTTATGATGGCGTGAGTTATACCAAGGGAGTTCAGTTAGGGGGAGGTGTAACAGGATGGTCTAATATGAGTTATCATGACCGAATGGTTCGGTACGATTGCAAGACCACTCATACAGAATTTACCATAGTCGTTTATAACAAAAACGGTTCCGCTAAAAAACTCTATGTCGGTGACATTAAAGAGAATCCGATAGGCACAGCCAATACAGTATCTTCTTTATCCAATTATAGTGTTTCCGGCAATTCCCCATTGACTCAGACTTATACCATAGATAATGATAAACTAACGCCGGCGTCATTGTATATTACGGTAGAGAGTAATGATGTGAGAATCGTGCAAGTCATCGCTAATGAAACAGGAACTCCTCTGCCTACTCCCGGTAGCGTAGGCTATACTCTCAATTTTAACAAACCGCGTATAGGTGTTCGCTCAGGGGAGAAGGCATGGTTGGACGACTCGGATTTTGAGTATCATCCGGCAGCTAATACAGCAGCCGGAAATAGTACAAGTTTCCAAATTAAAACGAAGGGAACTGACTATATCCAGTTCCGTACGGATCAACCGTCCGCAGTAAAAATCGGAGTTCAAAAAAATCCTATATTCTATGTGGCCGATAATAAAGCAGGTACTCTAAATCCGATTACGATTCCTAAGAAGAGTACGGACGGTGGGGCAATATATACTGTCATGGTGGATGCCGGCATGCACTACATCGTACCGAGTGGAAGCAATTTAAACGTTACCTCTTTGCAGATACTATCTGCGTCTAAAATTACACTAAGTGCCGAAGGCGCATATAACAAATTTACCTCATCTGTAGTGGCTGTTAAGGGCAATGAGATGCCGGAGATAAGCATTCTTCCAACAAGGGTGGGTTATGTCTTTGGCGGTTATTACGATGAGCCGAACGGAGCCGGAACGCAGTATTACAACAGATTGGGAGCAGGCGTGCGCAACTGGGACAAGGATGTAGCCACGGCAACTTTATATGCCCATTGGGTAGCACCGTGTGATATGGCGCCGACGCTGAAAACGACAGTGCCTACCATCACTATCCGCAACGGACAAGATGTAGATATGGCACTGGTGCACCTGTCGTGCGATTTTGACACCACGGGTATTCAGTATGTTCTCCAATCGGCATCGGAGGCTATACCCGGATGTACCTACAAATATGAGGATGAACGCATTTATATTCATGGCAGGCCGGCATTAGGGAATGCAAGTACGGAAACAAGAACGATTACTTTCACGATGGCGAATACCTGCAGCCCTGCCCGCACCTATACTATAGATGCTACTATCCGTATTTATCCGGCAACTCAACGGTCGAAGATAGCCTTCATCATCACCGGTACAGAGAAAGCAAGCATAGCCGAAGGCGGTAGTTTCTCGGCATATGATACGAGCGATTCAACGGCATGTAAGGATTTGTTAGCCTATCTAAAAGGTTTCTATGACGTGACTTGCGTAAACGGCTACGCCACGAAGAATGAAGCGGAAATAGCTGAGTATTATGAGCAGTATGATTTATTGGTGGTGACTGACTTCTTGTCAACCCCCAAGGGGTATACGAATGCTATCGGTACGCTGATAGACAAGAAACCGATTCTCAGTTTCGAGGCATACGTAGCCGGAGAGAACGGAAAGAACTGGCATATCGATTCCAACCCGAAGGATCCGAGTCCGAAGGTACAGGACATGAAGATTCTTTGCGCCGGTCACGCTATCTTCGGCGATGCGGAAGAAGTCGATGTGCTCAATGAGGCGGATACGACGGTTCATGTGCTCAGCAGTTTGAGCGGGGAGACTGATGCGAAAGGTCTGCAGGGATTCGTAATCAACGAGGCGCCGGATTATATCTTCTTAGCTACCATACATGATAATAACGGAGGCAAGCCTCGTGACCTGATTGTCTGCTGCGAACGGCAGATAGTATTCCCTGCGCGACTGATGCTGTATGGTATTAACTTCTATGAGATGGATAATCTATCTCCTGCAGGACGCGTGGTAATGCATCAGATGATCAACTACCTGCTCATGACGGATGAGTCGAAGATAGCCGATTGTTCGTTGGTATTTGATGATAAAAACGGTACGCATGTATGGTCAGACCCGAAGAACTGGTTCCCGGGCTACAATATCGTTCCGACACCATACCATCCGACGCGTATCATAGCGGAATGCCATGTGGATAACGATTATGCGCATGCCGGCAGTGTGAAAGTGAACAAGGGAAAAGACGCATTGGGCACTCCGGTAGATGGTATTCTTATCGTAGAGCCGTATGGAGGACTGACGGTTGCGGGTATGGTGGCCAAAGTGAACGATACCCGTTATGCCTCACCGACCACTATCAAGGCAGAAGATCTGATCATCAAAGCAGATGAAACCGGAAACGGATCCTTCGTCTATGGCAATAAAGAATCCGATGTGCGCGCTACCGTACAGTATTACAGCCGTGGAGAAGGAGCCAATACGGCGAATCCGGTATGGCAGTATATCGGTATTCCGTTCCAGGCATCCAAGACCGCTATCAATATGTATTATGAGGCATGGATGTGCCGCTGGTCCAGTATTTCCGACGGTGCGTTAGGCGGACTCTGGCAATGGGTGGAAAATAATGACGTGCTCGTACCGTTTGAGGGCTATTGTATCACTCAGGAAGCAAAGAAAACATATACCTTCACCGGTAAACTGAATGC
>DEIW01000061.1:0-2996 GCA_002352705.1 Bacteroidales bacterium UBA2764
TCGGTCCATTGTCGGTCCATTCCCGATACATGAAGCCTTTTTTAGCCCTCGTTGCATAGCCGTTGCATAGCCATTGCCTCCCCGATGCCCCTTACAACATGTTTGTAATATACTAATAATTAACAATTTACAATTATCAATTAACAAAGCGTCCTAGTGGCTTTGGTACAAACATAATATGGTGGCTTTTGTACAAACATAATAGAAAGTACGTATCTTAAAACGTTGTACCAAACTCCGTGAGCCCTTTGTAAATTGTGAATTGTTAATTGTACATTGCTTCAATTCTCAATTTTCAATTCTCTGTGCACCGTAGCCGCTCTTTGCGCCGAAAAGTTTGAGGGCTTTGTCGAAGTTATAACGGTTGCCGTACATCGACACACGGATAGTCTCCGAGCCTTGCATGTTCATGCCCATCGCCGAACGGAACTGGTTCGCCGCCGAGTTAGGATTGAAAGACGAGGAAGATACCACCTTGAGTGTAGCAAATCCCTTGAGGTAGTCCTGGTCGAGCGCCTTGATGAAGGGGTCCCCTTCCTTGAGTTCGAAATTCCCCTCGACCTTGGGTATGATACTCTCGTCCAGGTCCTCGAACTGCTCAACCTTGACGTTGGTCCACTTGCCGCCGCCCGTAGGAGGCAGTTGCAGGTCCGCCGCGTTCATGAAGAAAGCGTTGTCATAGATATTCGTCACGCGTTTCGCCTCGATGGGTTTGTCCGGTCCGCTGAGGACATGTGTGCGTGCGATAGCGGCATAGTTGTTGCAGGCGAAGATATTATGATGGAGGTCGCAGTTGATCTTCGTCATACACTCGTATCCGTATCCCATATCTCCCATCTCCTTGTCGCGGCACCAGGAGAACGCCACGGTGTTGTGGTGGAAGGAGACATGCGAGGCTTCTCCGTTCTTGTCTCCCCCGTCGATACGGCAAGCTCCGTAGCGGTTGGAGATAAAGACATTGTTGTATATCTCCACTTCCCCGCACCGGCTGCCGAACTGCAGTGCGAAATAGACACCGTTGGCAAAGACGCAGTTCCGTATGATGACGTTGCCGGCTATCCATCCGTCAGAATGGAATATCTGGTGGTGTACCTGAGGTGGTGTAGCGTCCACTATCCGTCCCGTCTCAAACGCTTTGGAGGGGCATCCGTTGCGCGGGTCTGACGGGTCTGCCGGCATGTAATGGTTCTCAAAGCCGAGGTTGATGAAGATACCGTCGATGACGAGTGTACCCTTTGGTTTCTTAGCCATGACGTCATCCAGCGCCCGGTTGGTATGTATCACGCCCTTCGATCCGTTGGAACCGAGCTGGTCCTGGGTCGGCTCCATCTTCGTGATATACTTCAGCGGGTCTCTTACCGTGAAATCGGCGTTCCATCCTCCTTCGAGTGTGACGAAGTTATAAATCTCCACATATCCGGAGTTCATATATCCGAGGTAGTTTCCCTCCGCGATACGCACTACCGCACCGTTTTGTCCGTTGTCCCGGATAGCGTTGAGTACAGCCTGAAGGTCTTTCTTCGGTTTCTCCGGCGAGAGTCCGTCAGCCCTTGCGGAGCCGGCAGCGGAGACATAATAGACGATGCCCTCTCCTTTGACGGCTTCCTGCGCAGCTTTCTGCTCCGCGGCTTTCTTCTCCTTTTCGATTTCGTTTTTCTTGGACGCCTGTTCGATAGCCCCTGCTATACGATGCAGGTTTCCGCCAAACTGTGCATTCATCTGCACGGTGAACAGCATGCAGACAAGCAATGCTGTCAGTTGGAAAGAAAACTTTTTCATTGTTGTAATAAATTAAAGTAAGTTAATAAGTGAGTTATTGATGTTATTACCATCCGGATTTTAAGCTATAGTCAATTTTAAAAGTATTGTGTGAGATTGTTGGAGCACTTTAGGGACTTAAAGTCATTAAAGTCATTAAAGTCTTTAGGGACCTTCCTTGGCGCTATAGGGCGACACCGGTGGCGTTATAAGTCTTGCCATCCGGACGGACGATGTAGAGCTTGCCTTCGCGCAGCACCTTGGTACCTGGTACTTGGTTCCCTTGCACCTTCTCTACGCCCTGCGTCTCGCGGAAGACGGCTCTGAAGGGGAAGACATGGGTATCTTCCTGCAAGTCGTTGATAAACCTCCAGAAGACCAGATCCTCGTAGTCGAAAACCATAGTGGGCTGCATCATCTTGTCCAGCATCGACAAGAGAGCCATGAGTTCCCGGTATTCCAAACCTTCCTTCTCGGCAAAAGCGCGGAGCTCGTCCTCCTTCATGTCTTTGACTTCATTATAAATAGTTAGAGCCGGCTGTGCCTTTTCCATCTCGGCATCGGGATCGGAAAGGTCGAGCTTAGTGGCGTCTATCCACGTCACGAACTCATATCCGGGATCGGGCGTAGCGGCTATCGTAAACATGGCTGTATCCGCATTTACAGAGGTAAACTCATAGGTACCGCTGATAGCAACCGTTCCTTTGTAGGGATCCCCGCTTACGCGTGCCAGATAGGGCTCTACGGCAAAGGTAGCCACATATCCGCCTTTGATCTGGGGGTTCTTGTTATAACGGCTCAGACGGCCGGTGATATACACATAATCACCTTGCTGAATAGGCATATATTCGCCCTCGCTGTCCTTGAGGACATGACATTCCCATCCCTGGAAGACATACGCGGAGGAGTCGGCATTATCGTTGACAAAGACGTTCTGGACACCTCTTTTGGTATCCAGCGTCCCTACGGCATTGGCATATCCGCTGACGATGAAGACCTCCTCGGTAGGTTTGTCATGATAAGGGAGCGACAGAGAGAGCTCGGCGGCTTCGGACGGCCATAGCTCCGTTCCGTACTCCGGCATGTTGATGACCGCCGGCACTTCGCTGATGAGCTGTACCGTAAATCCGGCATAGGTCTCGGCAACGTCTCCGTACATCCGGAAGGTAGCGTCCACGATACGGACGAAAGAGCCGGCAGCGATGGTATGATCCACGCCCACTACACGCCAAGCCTCG
>DEIW01000061.1:3008-13473 GCA_002352705.1 Bacteroidales bacterium UBA2764
CGGCTTGCCGTCCGGCTGGTCAGCCATCATGAAAGACTGGTTCTCGTAGGCATTGGTCTTGCAGTAGATGTCCACCGTAGAAACCACATATCCCTCGATGCAGTACGTGCCCTTGTCTCCGGTCTGCGCCTTGGCAGCCGCTTCGGAAGGGGTGATTACCGTTTCGCACTGGGCGTATGCCTGCATGGCGCAAAGCATACATGCCGTCATAAAAAGAAGAGAAATCTTTTTCATTGCTGTCATAAATTAGAATGGTTAATAGGATGAATTGTCTTATTTCTTTCTGAAGAACCGCATGTAATGGCTCTTTTCCTCTTTTTCTTTTCCGGAGGCGTCGAGCGCCTGCATCCTTGCCTCCGTAGGAGTCATGCCGTAGAAGCGTGTGAAAGCCCGTGTGAAATTCGCCACCTGTGCATATCCGCATCGGTCCGTGACCTCCGCAATCGTCATATCGCGGTAGTTCTGAAGCAGGAACTTGGCTTTCTGCATGCGTATTTGCAGTATATACGCCTGGGGCGTCATGGAGGTAATCTTCTTGAGTCTCCGCCGTAGTGCAACAGTATTGATATGCATCTTCTCAGCGAGTGCGTTGACATCCGAGAGTCCTTCCTTCTCCGCGGTATCAATGACGGTGATGAGGCTGTTGAGGAACTCCCTGTCATCCTCGGTGAGGTCCGCGTCGCTCTGCATCTGCACTGTGACCATACGACGGTAGAGCTCCTGCACCTCGTCGTAACGGCTCTGGAGGGAATGTATATCCTCCTCATACTGCATCCTGCTGCGGCGGTGGCGGCGGTAGGTGATCCATGCGCCGAGGAGGATAATCATCAGCAGTAGTCCGAGGGTGATGAGGGATATCGTGATGCTGAAGATATACCTGTGCTTGGCGTTGTCCTTCTCGGCGAGAAGGAGATTATTGTAATAGAGCGCGTTATAGCGCGCGATGGCTTCTGAGGTCTCCGTGGAATAGATGGAGTCGCGCAAGATCTTCGCCCGCTCGAGGTGAATCATCGCCTCGGACGGGGAGTCGTTCTTCGTAGCCTTGTAGAGCCCCTCGCGCGCGTGCATTTCATTATATTTATCATTATGCTTCATGAAATAGGTAGCCGCTTCGCGGTAATGCTTCGCCGCTTCCTCGTCATTTCCCTGCGAGGCGAAGATATCGCCCATCTGGTTCTGGCAGATACCCCACGAGTGGTAGTTATGTGCCTCGTAGAGGAGGGGGATAGCCTGTAGCAGATGCATCCTCGCCTCCTTGACATTGCCCGCCTCCAGTTCCGCGTTCGCGAGTTGCGAGAGGCGCACGCCGACTCTGGCGCTGTCTCCTATCTGCCGCTCAATGGCGAGCGCCTGCCGGGCATAGGAGACAGACTGTTTGTCGTCGCCCATGGCTTTGTACATCTCACTCGCCGTGCCCATGAGGACCGCCTTGCGAGCCAGATTGGTAGTCAGGCTGCTTGCCGCCAGCGCCTCGAGGATATATTTCTCCGCCTCCTGCGGATTACCCGCCGCCACAAAAGCAGAGGCAATCCCGTTAAGGGTGGAGCTGAGACGGTCAAAATCACCGCTCTTGCGGTCTATCTCATAGCTGTTATGAAGGGTAGCGACGACTTTGTCAAACTCCCCCATCCGGAAATAAGCAGCCGCTTTCAGGGCATAGATGTCCGCCTTGGACAGATCATCGACGAGCCCGAAACATTCCTCGGCGCGGGAGCAGTAATCAACGGCGAGGGGGTAGTTCCCGTTGCTGTAATGGTATTCGGCGATATAATAATAGACATTGACATCCACCGAATCGATATGCGAGCCGGCAGGGAAGACAATAGGTTCGTCAATATACTTCACGGAATAGAGATAATCGAAGAAGCGGTTGGCAATCCCCAGACGTTTGCGGACGTCCTCCGTCCGGATATACTCATCCGAATATGCCCGAATGCCGTCCTCGAGATCCGACTGGGCGTAAAGGGGTGCCGCCGAGAGGCACAGAAAGAGCCCCGCCACAGTGCAAATTATTCTAACAAATCTATTCATAACCGTTGGTGGTATCTAAATCCGGTGCAAAATTACTGCTTTTTTTTCATTAATTTGTTAGCACAATTCGACTTTTTTTTAGCACAAAACGACAAAACGCATTTTTTTATTTAAAGTCAAGAAAAGGGTAAAAAGTGCATTATTTGGCGCTTTTTATGCATTTTGTGTGTTTTTCGGCGTTTTGAGGGTGTTTTTGTGTATTTATTGGTGCGTTTCGAGGAATAGGTGTATTTTTTGGCACCCCGAGAGGGGGTATGGGGCGTTTTAATGTTTTACAACATATTTTCGGAGAAAAACAGAGGAAAGTAAGTAGGGAGCGGAAGAATCAGAGTAATCGGAGTAAGCGGAGTTATCGGAGGGAGCGGAGGGCTCCTATTAGTCGGGAGACTGCTGTTTGTTCTGCTCCTTCCAGTTCTTGGGGGTCATGCCCGTGGCTCTCTGGAAAGCACGGATGAAAGTGTTGGTGTCCTTGTAGCCGCAAGCCACGGCAATCGAATAGATCGAACCTCCGTAGGGAGGCGGGGTCATCATCAGGAGTTCCTTGGCTTTGTTGATCTGGATAGCATGGATGAAGACCTTGGGCGAACCTCCGGTAGCGACGATCATCCTGCGGCGGAAAGTAGAGGGCGACATACACATCGCAGCAGCGATACCCTCGATGGTGAGATTGCCGGACGGGAGGGCGCTATTGGCATAATTGACGACACGGGCGAGGAAAAGCTCGTCGCTCTCCTCCTCCGTGCGGGCAGGGATCTCTTTGTCGGCAGAGCCGTCGATAAGGAGTTTCATGCGCTCCTGCTTCCGGAGCAGCTCCACCTCCCTGAGGAGCGAGTTGAAATGGTGCACCTGGTTCCGCTGGCGGCGGAGATGGATGATATAAGAGACGACGGCGGAAATCAGGAAGAGCAGGCACACCAGCGCGATGATGATGACGGTCTGGATACGCTGCCTGCGGTTGAGCTGCTGGAGGATATCGTTCTCCAGCTCCGCGGTGATATGAGAGAGATTGGCGTTGGTCTCGCGGTCGTAGATAGAGTCTCTGAGGTGCTCGAAGCGGTCTCCGTGCTCAAGCGCCGCCTGCGGGTCAATGCCTCGGAGGGTCTCGCGCAGTCCCTTGCGCGTGTGCGCTTCATTATAGATATCATGCTGCGCCTGGAAGATAGGCAGCGCTTTGTAGTAATAGTCGGCGCCCTCCTTGTTCCTCCCCGTGACGTAGAGCAGGTCGCCCATGTGGTTATAGGCGATGCCGAGCGAGTGGTAGTTGCCGGACGCCTTGATGACGGGTATCGCCTCTTGGAGGCATTTCTCCGCTTCGTCGTATTGCTCCAGCACTATCAGGGCGGCAGCGCGCTGTGTCTGGCGTACCGCGGCTTTGTCCGTACGTCCCAGACGGGTCTCTATCTCCCATGCACGGGTGGCATAATCCAGGGTCTTGTCGGGCATGTTCTTATGTTGGTACACCTCGCTCGCCATGCCGTAGATAACCGCCTCACGCGCCGGGTTGTCCGCCTTCTTCACATAATCGATAGCCCGCAGGATATATTTCTCCGCCTCGTTGACCTGGTGCATCGACATATAGATCCCCGCCAGGGTGTTATAGGAGGAGGCTATGTTATTCGGATCGCCGGATAGCAAATCCAGTTCGTTACACTCTTTGGCATAAGCGGCAGCCCTGTCAAAATCGCCCAGCCGGACGTATATCAGGCTCAGCAGGGAGGCACAGTCGGCATGCATGACTTTGTCCGAATACCTTCTGCATAGCGGAACAGCCTGTTCTCCATACTGCGCCGCGGACGGGAAATCCTGGATATCATAGAAATATTCCGCCGCCCAATACCAAACCACCTCTCTCATGGAGTCGCGCTCTGCGTTCGCGGGCATCACTATCGGTTCGTCGAAAAAGCCCTGTTCCTGCAGCGAAGCGAGGAAACGGTTCGCAGACGAAGGCGAGGCGTGGCTGTTGAAGTCCTGCAAAAGCGCAGGCGTATCGGCTGCGAGAACAGAAACCGACAGACTCAAGACAAAGACGAGTGCATACGAAAATATAGATAATCTGTTCATGGCAAAAGGAGTATTTTCAAATCCGCTGCAAAATTACAACTTTTTTTTGATATATACACCATCATTTTCGGTCAATTTTCGTCTTTTTATCTACAAAATCGTTCAAAATGCCCAAAGTGTCAATTTTTCCACACAAAAAAAAGCAGCGCGCGCTGCTTTTCTGAATCTGAGTGGGATTTTAGTCCTTCTGCGTATCGGAGTCCCGTTTGAAGTCTTTCGCCTCACTCCGATGCGCATGTTTGAACTGTTTTTCCTTCGGTCCCTCACCGTGTTTGAAGTCCCCGCCCTTCGGTCCTTTGTGTTTGGGTCCGTGATAGCGGAGTACGGTCTTGACCTGCCGTTCGTTGAGGGTCTTGCCGAACTTCTTTGCAAACTCCTCGTTGAGTTTTATTTTCGCTTCGATATACTCACGATAGGTTTGGGCGAAAGAAGCCTCTTGTTCTTCACTGAGATAGAGTTCTTGGGAGAGGAATCGGATATCCTTCTCAGTGCGCTCCTCAAGGAGTTGTTGCTTTTCCTCTTTGGAGAGCTTGCACTCTTTCTTTGCTTTTTTGCACTCTGCCTCACGGCCTTTTGCTTCTTGGGCGCTGATGTTCATCGCCAGGATGGCGGCAACCGCCAGTAATAATAGCTTTTTCATAACGTTGTTTCTAATTAATATTTAATATTATTTTTGTGAGCTCAATGAGGGCTTAACAAACATCGTGCCAAAAGAAAATTGATGAATGATGGATTGATGAATGATGGATTGATGAATTGATGAATGTACAATTCACAATGTACAATGTACAAAGGGCTCATGGAGTTTGGTGCCACGTTTTAAGATACGTACGGACTTATAAGTTTGTACAGAAGCCACCAGGACGCTTTGTGAATTGAGAATTGTTAATTGAGAATCACTACTGTCCACTTAAAATTAGAAAAAAACATTGTCAAATCAAATCGAAAAATATAAATATCCTCATAAATAACTATATATCAATACGATATAGACACATGCGACACGATTAACGCAACACCGGTATTTATGTACTAAAAATTTCAGAAAATAACACCCGCTCTTGCATATGTGCAATTTTTGTTGTACCTTTGCACCGCAAAAAATAAATGGTAAATAGTAAATGACCAAATAGTCCAATAAATGGTACATGGTAAATGAATAAATCGTAAATGAAATGATGTTTAATTTTACCCCCCCCCGTAGCGAAAATGTCGTAAAGAGCATTGCTCTTTTCTTCCTCCTCTTCTTTTGTTTTGCAGTTTACATGCACGGCTATCATGCCGGCATGTCTTCACCCCTCACTGCTGAGGGAAGTTCCGACCGGGTGCTTGCCGCCTCTTCCGCTCCCGAGCCCGTTGAAATCCGCAAATCTCTTTTCTTCAACCCCGACTCCATAGCTTACTACTCCTATATAGCCGCACGCGAGGACGACCCCCGTGCGCTCTTCATTGCCGGCATGGCTGCCCACCTCCGCGCCGCCGATCCCGAATATCGCCACTTTATCGACTCTATCTCTCCCCTTGAGGGGGAGCTGGAGGGGGTTATCCTCTCCGAGGCGGACCATTATCTTCTCCGTGCCGCTGAATTAGGCAACCCCGACGCCATAAAATACATCCGCTGCTGTGACTATCATGGCACCTGGTCTCATTTTGTTCCCGATAATTGTAAAGAATTGGTGCCATGATAAGAACCGAGATAATCAACACCATTGGCCGCCAATTCCTTACGACCAACATTGAGAATGACGAGTATAGCTACCCCAAAGCATTCATCGCTGCACATAAAGATTTTGCAGCGGTGAAGATAGGTAGCCATCAGAACTTGGACATCCGCTTTATTGACAAGCAAGCGCGCGTAGCAGTCCTTGTGGAGACAAAACAAAACTTTGACGTTTCCTACGACAAAAACAAGAAGCAACTCAATGCCTATATGGCATATGAAAAAGTGCTTACGGGCTACGCCATTATTGGTATTCTTGCCAATACGAACGATGATCGTATTCGCGTTTGGCATGACTGTGTTTCGGATGAAACATTCCTGAAGGACTTAACTGCCCTGACATCTTTTGCGGATTACCGCAATATTATTGCCCCCGAGCGCATTAACAACAAGGAGCAAGTAATAAAGAGCACATATAAACTCAACGAAACTTTGCATGGAATGGGTATTTCCGAAACCTTGCGCAGTCAGTTTGTGGGTACGTGTATTCTTGCGCTCAAAAACCATCTAAAATACGAAGGGCTTTCCACTACTCAAATCCTATCCGGCATTTACGATGTGTTGAGTGATTTGTTACACAATGACTTAAATCGTGCGGACAAGTTGTCTATCCTTCATACAAAGGTACTCCAAGACCAAAAAATCAGACAATTAGATGCCAAAGATATTACGCAAGTTCTCGATGATATCAGCAAGGATATTATGCCGTATATCAATGAGGAAACCGCCAAGGGACAGGACTTATTGAATCTATTCTTCACTACCTTTAATAAATACGTAGGCAAGGCAGATAAAAACCAAGCTTTTACCCCCGATCACATTGTTTCGTTCATGTGTGATGTAATAGGTATTAACCACACCTCGCGCGTGTTAGATCCTTGTTGTGGTAGTGGGGCTTTCTTGGTGCGTGCCATGACAAACGCGCTGAACGACTGCCAGACGGAGAATGAACGTAACGAGGTAAAACAGCAACACATATACGGCATAGAGGCGGAAGAAAAAGCCTTTGGTTTGAGTACCACCAACATGCTTATCCACGGAGACGGGAACTCCAATGTGGTCATGAAGAGTTGCTTTGACCTCAAGCAGTGGATTAAAGAAGCGCATATAGACCGCGTACTGATGAATCCGCCATACAACGCCCAAAAACCATTCTGCCAGCCTTCATATGTCGCTACATGGAAAAAGGACTGTAAAGAAGATCCAAGCAAAGGACTGCACTACCTTTATTATGTTGCAGAGACTGTCGGCACAGGTAAGTTGGCGGTACTACTGCCCATGCAATGCGCCATCGGCAATACCGGAGATATTAAGAAATACAAGGAACAAATGATGCAACACCACCGCCTTGATGCAGTTTTTTCGCTCCCCGCAGAAATGTTCTATCCGGGCGCAAGCGTAGTGGCTTGTTGCATGATTTGGGAGTTAGGCATCCGTCATGAAAGCGCCAATATTCCTACCTTCTTCGGCTATTTCAAAGAGGACGGATTTACCAAACGCAAGAACCTCGGACGAGTGGAGCGCATTGACCCCAAAACAGGGGAAGGGGCATGGAAAGCTATCCACGACAAATGGTTGCACCTCTACAAAACACGCACGGCAGAGGTAGGTTTGTCCGCGGTGCAGAAAGTCAGCTATGAGGACGAGTGGTGCGCAGAGGCATACATGGAGACGGACTATAGCACCCTTTCCGAAAAAGACTTTATCCGGAAGTTAGTGGACTATTCCGCTTTCTTGGTTCAAAACGAGGAGGTCTAAATGGACACAAGTACGTGGAAATGGTTTCGCTATGACGAAATCTTTGACATAAAGCATGGTTTCTATAATAAGAAGCCGGAAGACAACCCCGAAGGAGATATACCATTTATCGGGGCTACAGATTCCAATAATGGTGTGACTTCCCACTCTGATTTAGAGACGATTGCAAACACTACTAAAACAGGTGATGGTAGTAATTCTCCCATGGAAGAAAAGATCTTTGAGAATTGTATTGCCGTTACTAACAATGGTTCAGTAGGTTATGCTTATTATCAGGCAAAACCATTCACTTGTACACACGACGTTAATCCCTTATACCTCAAAGGTCACGAAATCAATCCATATATAGCATTATTCCTATGTACACTAATAGAGAAAGAGCGGTTTAGATGGGCGTATGGGCGTAAGTGGAGACCTATTCGTATGCCGTCATCTAAAATCAAACTCCCTGTAACTCCTGTCGGCACGCCCGATTGGCAATATATGGAGGATTTTGTCAAAGACCAAATTATCCCGCAACTCCCCAAGAAAGCACAAAGAGTTTGGCTACAAAAGTACGATACACAACCCATGCAACAAGAGAAAATGAAACTCAATACTGACGAGTGGAAATGGTTTCGCTACACGGACTTATTTCAAATATCTGGGTCAAAGACTACGCCTGTAGAGGAATTAGAATCTTATGGAAAGGGAGAATATCCATACGTGACAACACAGGCTGTAAATAACGGCATTGAAGGCTATTATAACTATTGGACAGAAAAGGGAGGAGTTCTTACAATTGATTCAGCTGTATTGGGATTTTGTTCTTATCAAGAAAAAAACTTTTCTGCGTCTGATCACGTTGAGGTACTAACGCCTCTCTTTGAGATGAATAAATATATCGCTATATTTCTGGTCACGTTAATAAATAAGGAACAATATAGGTATAGTTATGGTAGGAAATGTAGCCAAATAAAATTAAGAAATTCTAAAATCAAACTCCCTGCAACACCTTCCGGCGAGCCCGATTGGAAATTCATGGAGGACTATATCAAATCCCTGCCGTTTTCAAGAAACATCGAGCCGAGCAAGCCCAACGAGATTGTAGATGAGTTGATGGAGATGAAGAAAGAGGTAATCAGAATGCGGCGAGCAATGGAAAACCAACACCAATCCGCAGAGGTTCACTACCACATCGACCACGTTGATAACCTCAACCTCGGCGACAATGTAGAGAATAAATTTTCATAGACAAACTATTTCTTGCAAAATTACCGCAAAATGAAAGAAAAAAACACTTTTTCTTAAAAATATTTTGCTATTCAAAAAAAAAGCATTACCTTTGCGGCAGTTTTTGCAAAAATGAAATACAACGAACTACATAAACGGCTAAAAAAGGCGGGGTGTTATCCTACTGGGAAATCGATAGCAGGGCACCCTGAATGGTATAGCCCCATCACCGGCAAATACTTCCCGACAAGCAACCACGGCAGCAAGGAAGTCGCACCGGGAACATTAAGAAATATAATCCGCGATGCAGGTATCGCATAAAAGGTTTTAACTATGAAAGAATACGAAGCACATGTAGAGAGCAACGGCGCTGGATGGTACAGCGTGTATTGCAATGAGCAATTTCCTTTCGGCTTTTTTGGCGAAGGAGCAACGATAGAGGAGGCAGAGCGTGACTTCTTAGCTACCTTTGAGGCCTTCCGAGAGGAGCACAAAGCCCGCACCGGCGAGGATGTACAAGCTACTTTTACGTTCGTCAAAGATATGTCCGCCGTTCTGCAAGAGTGCAAAGAATTTATATCCTTTGCATATCTGTCGCAACTGACCGGTATTAGCAAAGCTATGCTTTCGCAATACGCCTGCGGTACCAGACGCCCCAAACCCGCTCAACGTGATAAGATCGTAGGCGGTATTCATAAAATAGGACAAACGTGCATGCAAATAAGCGTGCCATAACACTACCGTCACTTACTGACGTAAAACAGAAGGACATAATTTTATTTCAAAGGCATATTCCTTTTAGACAAGTCGGCAAACTTAAGCAACAGAAGAAATATGTCCCAATTACCTTGTATGGGTAGGTGGGACTTTCTTGCGCTTTGCCGAAAGCCGTTTACGGTCCCACTTGCCCATGCATTTTTTAACGCACAAACCATGAGCAAGGAAGAAATGCAGCAACAAATCCTCGATGCCATTACATCGGGGAAGATTCAAGTAACTAACATCAATTTCGGGGATCACGTCGAGCACCAGCACAAAATCGAAAAAGTCGAGGCAGGAGGTGTCGGGTTCCAAATCTTCGAGGCTTCCAAGATGGATCTACCGCGACCCAAAGAGAACGACTACAACGCTGTGCGTGAGTATATCGAAGCCCGCAAGACAAAAGATCCCGTCTTCAAGGAGTACTGCAATTCGCACCAACGAAAACAACTCTGTGAACGCCTTTCCGACGAATTTGGATGGCTCGTCGATGACCACCATTTAGGCGTCAATATCGGCAGAAACAAATAATCAGCGACCGCAACGGTCGCTTTTTTTATGCCGTTTTGGCTCTTTTTCCGTACATTTTTCATTAAGTCACACCAAGTCACAAAAAAGTCACATCTGTGACTCATAATCCCACTTAAAATTCCTACCTTTGCACTCGCTTACGTTAAGGCTTGTTACGGCTCGCGGCACAGCCGCTCAATAGAAACTCGCCTTACGCTACGCTCTCCCCACCGGGTGCACTCCGTTAGCGCCCGTCTGGGACCCCAATGGGTAAATGACTAAATGAGTAAATGAGTAAATAAGTAAATAAGTAAATGATATGGCAAACAGACAAGAGATAGTGTGTGATTATGTTTTCAACAATTTGGTGCAGTTCGACCGGTTGCGGCATGACGTGGTATCCAACAAAGTGCA
>DEIW01000036.1 GCA_002352705.1 Bacteroidales bacterium UBA2764
CCCGAGAAAGAAGAGTAGAAAGACCGCGGGTGAAATTGAGAATTGAGAATTGAGATAGACCGCCCTACGGACTCAAAGACGAGTTATTTATTGGTCAAAAATTACCCAAAATTAAAGAAAATTATACATTCACAAATTACACAAATTAAACAAATTAATTGTTGATCATTTGGGACTATTGGACTAAAAGAAATAAAGTTTTACAAAATCCTTGTTTTCAGTATATTACAGAGGTGTTGTAAGGGGCAACGAGGAGGCAATGACTATGCAATGGCTATGCAATGGCTATGCAACGAGTATGCATCACCACTTCCTTATTCTACTTCGCCGGCAGGAGGAAAAGGTAAATACTCGCCGGTAGGCGGTTCGGGCGCCAGTAACATCCTATGGTTATTTCCGAAACAGGAACACCAATCACCAAAAGCAAAGAACGTATAGCCACGCTGGGCAAGGTCATTGGCTTTCTTGAACCACTCCACATATTCGGGATCTTTCCCTTTTCCCCATTTGGCAATATGCGGATAGTGTTCGATAAACTGCAAAGCTATCTCATGTGGCGTTAATCCATCGCAATCACCCCAACTGAAGTTTCCTCCGGATGTATTGGCGGCGGTATGTTCCGGTCCGCGATAGATAGCACCGCAGTTCTTCAATGTGTATTTCTTTATGGTAGTAGCACACCGCCAATTCATTCCATTCGGAGAGACACACGGGCATACACGGATAAGTTCATAGCCCATCTCGTGTAATTCCCGTATAACGAGAAAATACCTGCGTATTCGCTCCATGTATTCCATGTCTTACTTGTTCCCCTTAGCTCTGTTATGTGTTTTGCACAACATTTGGCAATTAGATATGTCCGTGCTACCGCCTTTGCTCCATGCCGTAACGTGGTCTGCGTCCATTTCGGAGAATTTGTAAATTTTGGTACGCACGTTCTCATGCCCCTTTGCGCATTCGGGGCAATTAGATATGCCTTGTTCTTGAGCCACAAGAGTTTGGCGGGCATAAACCGTTTTCTTCACGGTATCCTCAAAGATACGGATGTTGAGAAGTCTCGGATCTGTTTCTCCGCCCAACACAAACTCAAAGATACCTTTTTTATTCGTCACAAACTCATCCGCATAGAGTTCGTTTACCCGTTGCTGAACCAGTGAGGGGTTGTATGAATTAGAATGATATTGCTCGTAGAAAGCGCCCCAATCCAATCCGCGCATATCGCTTTTGGGCTCACCAAATAAAGTCTTAGCCCACTCAATAACCGTATCAAAATATGTCTTTAATTCCTCAATGCTATTGTCGTAGCGGTGCAAACTCATGTAGCCACCAATGTTTTCTTCGCCCTTTGCCACCCATGCAAGCGCAGTATGCAGAATATCCTGGCGATTGGCATTGCCGTTAATATAACAACTCCACTTTTGCAAATGTGGATGACGAGAGTTGCTGAATGTTGCTTTTGCCAAAGTAACAAAAGGTCCACTATACGTAGCATTCAGCAGTTCTTGTTTATTCAAAGGTACACCCGCGATATTGATAGTTTCAAACCATTCTTTAATCTCTTTTTCGGAGCCATTACAAATGTAGATGAGCAATTTATAGTTCAGAATCCTCTCTTGTTCTTCTTTGGTTAATCCACTAAAATATTGCTCCATGCCGAACTTGTCTTTGATGGCGAACTTACCCGTAACAAAACGACCAATACTGGTAATGCGTTGTTGACCGTCTAATATTTCATACTTACCGTCTGATGGCTCATTGAAATATATAAGACCAATGGGATAGTCTTTCAGCATACTATCAATAACAGCTATCTCTTTCTTGCCGTCATTCTCCAAATAAAGATAGTTGCGTTGATACTCCGGCTGTATCGTTAGTTTCCCAGCCCAACCGTTCAGACCTTTTCCTTCCAACATGTTGTAAACAAAGCCATCAGTTATCTCTCTAACTGTCAGGTCGGTTAATAATGTTGTTTGCATAACTATTGTTTTTTGCGGATTAAAATTCGTGCGTATGGTTTTTGTGGAATACCATCCTCATCTATGTAATAAAGTTGTCCGTCGCGTAAACTCGGATTGAGTTTCTTTAGTTCACGTGGATAAGGTTTCAACCCTAGTGCTTTCCCCGAATCACCTTCTGCAATTCCAACAATCTCGAATTGTTCCGGGCAATACTTGTCAAGGAAAGATTTAGGCACTCCCATTATTCCGTCATAGTCGATAGGAATGGCATCGGAAAAAGGAACATCAATAGCATTATAGTTCTCATAATGGATGTAGGACTTTCCGCGTATCTCCTTGTGTTTGGAATAAAGAATATTATCCTCCATTGTCATCAATGGCAGCGGCTCATGACGACGACCATGGTCTATATTAGTAAACCACACAACACCGGAAACACGAATCATACCTTCTATATGATTTCCGGCTGTTGCTATATCTTGATAGTTGCTAATAAAGTGTGTAGCACCACCTTTGAAACCAACACCGAACCAGATTAAGTTATTTTTAATTAACGGAAAAACCTCTTTGTATGAGACAGCATTTTGATGACCAACAATCACAAATTGCTTGTTCGCTTCCATAATCCATGCTACAAACTCTCTGAACAAAGAGAAAGGCGGATTGGTGATGATGATGTCGGCTTCATCACGCAAGGCTTTTACTTCGTCGCTTCGAAAATCTCCATCGCCTTCAAGATATGACCACTGCAGATCTTTGATATTGAAGCGTCCATCACCATTGATGTCCTTATCAAGCACAAAAATTTTGCCGTTAGTCCGGCTCTTGTCTGCATCGTAGTAAGGACTGTCAGCCTCAAAAAGTGTCGGCTGCCAATCCGTTATGCGCTTTGATTCTACGGCATAACTTGTGGAAATCAACTTCTTCAAGCCGAAAGTCTCGAAGTTCTGCGCAAAGAACTTGGTAAAGTTGCTCCATTCGGGATCATCGCAAGGTAGCAATACCGTTTTGCCACGGAACACATCCGGGTTATAATCCAAATAGGCGTTTATTTCCGTTTGGATATCATGATACTGCGTGTAGAACTCGTCGTTCTTTGCTGTTTTTGCATTTGCAAGATTAGTGTTTGCCATAGTCGTTATTTAGAGCGCCTGCGCTCGTCTATGGCATATAAAAAGCGGGACAACTTGTAACTATCCCGCACATCTAGGCTCTCGCATTGCCCATTACAGTAGGATAGCAACACGAAGCCCGCCATGTATAGATATAATCCACCCATATAGAGTGAATGTATATGCATACATAGTCAGTCATTCATTGTTACTATGCCTTGACTGTAATATCTTGAACTTGCGAGATTCAGATGTGCCAAGAACAAAGCGCAATAAACGCTGTTATTATTTTAATATGTTATTGCGCAACGCTTTGCGCTGTTTATATCTTGTTATGTCACCGCTTTTAACGATACCGATGCCAGCGGTTATATTTTGCGGGTGCAAAGGTAGTAATAATTTCTGATATATGCAAAAAAAATCTGCATTTTGGTGCAGATTTTTTGTTGAGTGCAAGCGGTGCTTGCTGTTTAGCGCTATGGCTATTTCTGATGATAGATGAGCAGTGTCTCTGCCGGACGATGATGCAGAAACATGATCCTATATATTGCATAATGATTCTCTATAATGCTGTCAATATGTCATTTAAGCATTAATACCATATCATTTTGTCCGTTTTTCCAACACATACTTTCAGCATTTTATAGTTTCAATCGGACAAAATCCAAACAAATAATCTTTCATTTTCGGACAAAATCCAAACAAAAAATCGCTGCAAAGGTAGTAATAATTTCTGATATATGCAAAAAAAATCTGCATTTTGGTGCAGATTTTTTGTTTGACGGGCAGTGCCCTGTTTGTGGGTTTGAAGGGCTGCGCCCTGTAAAAAGTTTAGCAGGACTCAAACTGCCGGAGGAAACGTACGTCGTTTTCAGAGAAGAGACGCAGGTCCTTGACACGATATTTGAGATTGGTGATACGCTCCACTCCCATTCCAAAAGCAAATCCGGAATAGACCTTACTGTCAATGCCGCACGCCTCCAGTACATTGGGGTCAACCATACCACATCCGAGAATCTCCACCCAACCGGTACCTTTACAGAAAGAACAACCTGTACCGCCACAGATATTACAGGAGATATCCATCTCAGCGGATGGCTCGGTGAAAGGGAAATAGGAAGGACGCAGACGGATCTTAGTCTCGGGTCCGAACATCTCTTTCGAGAAATAGAGCAATGCCTCCCGCAGGTCGGCGTAGCTGACATTCTTATCAATATAGAGCCCCTCAACCTGATGGAAGAAACAGTGTGCTCGTGCGGAGATAGCTTCATTACGATAGACCCGTCCGGGACAGAGAACACGGATAGGCGGTTTCTGGCTTGTCATGACACGTGTCTGGACAGACGAAGTATGCGAGCGAAGGAGGACATCCGTCGGTTTTTGAACGCCTACCTCTTTCTCTATAAAGAAGGTATCCTGCATGTCGCGTGCAGGGTGTTCGGGCGCGAAATTAAGCATGCCGTAGACATGTTTGTCGTCCTCCACTTCGGGGCCCTGTGCGATAGTAAAACCGATACGAGAGAATATATCCTCTATCTCCTCGCGCACCAAGGAGAGCGGGTGACGCGTTCCGAGAGCGATAGGATCCGGCGTACGGGTCAGGTCATTTTCCATTTGGTTATTTACCATTTGGCTATTCACCTTCTCCCGGAGCTCATTGATACGCGTCTCTGTCTCCTGTCGAAGCTGGTTGAGGAGTTGCCCCAACTCGCGTTTCTGGTCCGACGGGACAGTACGGAACTCATTGAAGAGCGCCGTAATTTCGCCTTTCTTGCTGAGATACTTGATACGCAACGCTTCGAGTTCCTCTGCGTTATTTGCCTTCATCTCATTGACCTGGGTCAGTAAAGATTGTATATTATCTTTTAATGCCATAAAACCACTTACAATTTGGTTATTTACAATCTACAATTTTCAAAACGAGTGCAAAATTACTAATAATTTTTGATATGTGCAAATAATTTTGTATCTTTGCCACGATTTTTGCCAAATCTGCCATTTTGGCATGCCAAGTAGGTTTGGCACGGAAATTGAAAATTGGGAATTAGTAGAAAGAGCGCTACGCTCAAAGTAGAAAGACCGCAGAAGAGCTGCTCAAAGTAGAAAGACCGCAGCAGAGCTGCTCAAAGAAATAGAATGATGTTTTTAAAACAAAGATATTATGAGTAAGATTCAACCATTAGCAGACCGCGTGCTGATTAAGCCCGCAGCTGCAGAAGAGAAGACAGTCGGCGGAATCATTATCCCCGACAGTGCAAAAGAGAAACCGCTCCGCGGTGAAGTGCTCGCCGTGGGCGAAGGAACCAAAGATGAGGCTATGGTTCTCAAAGCCGGTGACCAGGTGCTCTACGGCAAATATGCCGGTACCGAGCTGGAACTTGACGGCGAGAAATACCTGATTATGCGTCAGAGCGATGTGCTGGCGAAGATTCAATAAGGACCTTAAGGTCGTTAAGGACTTTAAGGACATTAAGGACTTTAATTTTTAATCAATTATGGCAAAAGATATTACCTATAATGTAGAGGCGCGCGAGGCGCTGAAAAGAGGCGTTGACCAGTTGGCTGACGCAGTGAAAGTGACATTAGGTCCGAAAGGCCGCAACGTCATCATCGATAAGAAATACGGAGCTCCGCACATCACCAAAGACGGTGTGACAGTAGCCAAAGAAGTAGAGTTACAGGACGCAGCCGAGAACTTAGGTGCACAACTCGTCAAAGAGGTGGCATCGAAGACCGGCGACCAGGCAGGTGACGGAACCACCACCGCAACCGTTCTGGCTCAGGCCATCGTAGGCGTTGGGCTGAAGAACGTGACCGCCGGCGCTAACCCGCTCGACCTCAAACGCGGTATTGACAAAGCCGTAGCCGCTGTGGTAGCCGAAATCAAGAAAAACGCTGTTGTCGTTGGCAATGACTTCGACAAGATTGAGCAGGTAGCTACCGTTTCCGCCAACAACGACGCGGAGATCGGCAAACTGATTGCGGACGCGATGCGCAAAGTCAGCAAAGACGGCGTCATCACCATCGGCGAGGCCAAGGGAATGGACACCACGATTGACGTGGTACAAGGTATGCAGTTCGACCGCGGCTACATCAGCCCGTATTTCGTAACCAACACCGAGACGATGCAGGTAGAGATGGAGAAACCGTACATCCTTATCTATGACAAGAAAATCAGCAACCTCAAAGAGCTGCTGCCTGTTCTGGAGCCGGCTGTACAGAGCGGCCGTCCGTTCCTGATCATCGCAGAGGACGTGGACAGCGAGGCACTGACTGCATTGGTAGTCAACCGTTTGCGTGCACAACTGAAGATTTGTGCGGTTAAAGCTCCGGGATTCGGCGACCGCCGCAAAGAGATGCTGGAAGATATCGCTATCCTCACCGGTGGCACCGTCATCAGCGAGGAGAAAGGTATCAAGTTAGAGCAGGCTACGATTGATATGCTTGGTAGTGCAGAGACCATCACGGTCAACAAAGACAACACGACCATCGTGAACGGCGCAGGCGACAAAGAGGCTATCGCAGCACGTGTGGCACAGATAAAAGCGCAGATTGCTGCTACCAAATCGACCTATGACAAAGAGAAACTGCAAGAGCGTCTGGCTAAGTTGGCAGGCGGCGTAGCACAACTGAACGTCGGTGCTGCGAGCGAGGTAGAGATGAAAGAGAAGAAAGACCG
>DEIW01000075.1:0-3319 GCA_002352705.1 Bacteroidales bacterium UBA2764
CCGCTGGACGTGCATCTGATGATCGTTCATCCGGAGAAATACGTGGAGCGTTTCTGCGATGCCGGCGCCTGGTCAGTAGGATTTCATCTGGAAGCAGTAGAAGACCCGTTGCCTATTCTGGAGATGATCAAAGCAAAGGGCGTTCGGACCTGTCTGACCATCAATCCAGATATAGACGTAACACGTCTGGTACCGTATCTGGAGAAAGTAGACATGGTCTTGCTGATGAGTGTTTTTGCAGGTTTCGGCGGTCAAAAATTCATACCGGAGACGATGGATAAGATTCGTTTTATCAAGACAGAGATTGAACATCGCGGTCTGGAAACGATGATTGAGATTGACGGCGGAGTAAACACAGGGAACGCCCCCTCATTATTTGCCGCCGGCGCAGACGTACTGGTAGCCGGCAGCGCGGTGTTTGGAGCCAAAGACCCTATAGAGGCTATCCACCAAATGAAAATCACGGAATAAAAGTTCGACAAAACCTCTGCAAAACCTCTGCAACACCTCTATTTGCTCTCAGAAAACTATGCGGGACCGAATAAGAGCATACCCAATGCTTGTATTGCTGCTACCTCTGGTGGCGGCAATACTTATTTGTGACCGTTTCTATCCATTGCGCCAGGCGTGGCAAAAGACGCCTCCTAATGCCCTGCAGGAACGCTTATACGAGCGGTTACGTGCCGCAGGTCTGAAGGGAGACGAATTAGCGACCGTCGGGGCTCTGACATTAGGATACAAAGAAGAATTAGGCAAAGAACTGCGCCGTCATTTTCAGGCCTCAGGTGCGGCTCATGTACTGGCAGTGAGCGGTTTG
The DNA here is from genome assembly GCA_002352705.1 of Bacteroidales bacterium UBA2764. Classification (GTDB taxonomy): domain Bacteria; phylum Bacteroidota; class Bacteroidia; order Bacteroidales; family Paludibacteraceae; genus Colicola. The sequence continues at coordinate 818 of DEIW01000075.1, forward strand.
CACACCGGTATTATCTACGGTCTGTTATGGTGGGTGCTGACTCTTGGCGGGCGGTATAAACCCATGCATGAGAACAAGTTCGGACGCAGAGCACTGAGTACGGTTATTATTCTCGGAATGTGGGGTTACGCATGGCTGACAGGAATGACGCCGAGCGTGGTTCGCGCCGTGCTGATGGTAACGATTTTCGAAGTCGGACGGATGGCTTACAAGCAGGCTTTTTCTCTGAATACGATCGGAGCAGCAGCGGTATTGATTTTACTGGTTCATCCGTCTGATTTATGGAGTGTGAGTTTTCAGTTGAGCTTTGCCGCAACAGCGGCGATAGTGATTTTGATGGGAGGCCTTTCCCCAATATATCGAAATAACGGGATTTCGAATTATCGAAACGGGCTGCCGGGCAAGGTTTTTTCTTATTTTCTCGGCATCGTTTTCGTCAGTTTGGCAGCACAGATAGGGACATTAGGGATTACGACTTATTATTTCCATCAAATAAGTGCCTATTTCCTGCTGACCAATTTGATGGTATTGCCGATAGCGAGTGCCTTGGTTCCCTTCGGGCTCATCAGCATTGCGTTAGGCGGAAGTACAGCAGGTATAATCACCGGGAAAATGACCTACTGGTTAGCATGGCTGATGAACCACTCTGTAGCATGGATAGAAGGTTTGCCGGGCAGTACGTTTCCGGTTCAGGTAAATGGAGTAATGGTTGTAATTTACTATGCCATACTTCTTGTTTTTTGCTACTTTTGGTTATCTACCTCTAAAAAAACGTAGAGTAAACTCTACTTTTTCTAAAATTCTACATTAAAAACTTGCGTATTTGCAAAATTTGTTGTACCTTTGCACACAAATTTGATGAATTATGAGGAAAAAGATTATTACATTAGTATCTTTCTTTCTAATTACGCTGAGTATCTCAGCAGAGACCGTTTTCACCTTTTCCACGGCGAGTGACATGAGTCAAACGAAGGACGGCATCACCTTGAGCATTGCCAAAGGTGGCGGCGGGACAGCTCCTACGGTAACGACAGACTATGAGGCCGGCACCCCCGAGATGCGTTTGTACCTCGGCAACACCATCACTATCAGTTCCTCGACGGCACTGACGAATATCCAGTTAGTCTGCGCCAAGAGCAGCGCCAGCAACAAACAATACACGGGTTTAAGCGCCAGTACCGGTGATTTGCAATCCGGCGGAATAGCGGAAGGCAAAAACGACTGGAAAGTGGATAGTTGGACAGGCAATGCGACAAGCGTCGTATTCACATTGACGGACAAGGGTCAGCGCCGGATTCAAAAGATCGTCATTGACGGTGCGCCTGTCGTTATCGAAACGCAAAGCACTACGTTACCCACGGCTGAGGATTTGCAGTCAGATTACGAGTATCCCGAGCCGACCATTGTCAACGCGCCGGACACTCAGTTCTTCAAGAACGAGTACGCTTTCATCAGCAATAATATTCTTGTACATTGCAGTCAGGGTTCCATCATCAAAGCAACCGATACCACGTATGCCTATTTCAACTGCAACGCAGAGTCCTCGCTTACTTTCACAGCCACAAAGCCCATCAAAGGAATCTCTATCGACGGCTTTGTCCGCAAAGATTTCAATGCGACATGTGCCCCCGGCGAAATTCAGTACCTGACCGACCCTGACCAAGACATGGAAGGATGGCCGGCATTGGTAATCCGTAATATAGACTCTACGAGCGTAACTATCAGTTGCCCGAAACAACTCCGTGTTTATTCGCTGAAAGTGTATTTCCAAGAGAACCCCGATCCTATAGAGGAGGCCGTAGCAGACACCACAGATCTTCACCCGGTAAGTGCCGTTGCGATGGATTATTCCGAGACGGAATGGTCCGAGGAAGGGCATTATAGTTATTGGATAAAACTCAGTTCCGAGAACCAATACCCTGAAATTTGGCTGGATATTTATTCTGCTACAAAGGGTGATTTGAGCGGCTGGTATTCTCCTTATGCCTATAATACGGGCGAGCAGACCTATGTATGGTTCAGCGACGGAGACACCGATGCCGTGACCGCTTATGACATTGACGTGACCATCGAAAAGAAAGGTAACGGTTACACGATTGACGGCGTATTGACCTGCTGGGAGAGAGGGTATGAATACAGCGATGAAGGCGAGGATTTGATTTACCGGTTCTCATATGAGGGTCCTGTCCGTTTTGATTTGCCGGAAGGCGTAGAAACTATCCCATCGTCATCCGTAGAGACTCGTAAAGTGCTCCGCAGCGGTCAGTTACTGATTCTCCGCGGCGACAAGCTATACAATGCGTTAGGCACAGAACTGTAAGTATTGAGAACTTTCCGGAACATATTATTCGTCTACTTACTGCTGCTCTCTCAAGGGATGGCGGCCGGTGTTTCTCTGGTCAGCTCCAATCCCAACTGGTTGGGCGGAACCGACCGTTTCAACACAACCGAGGGGAACGACTTCTGGCTGACATTTATGAACAATAACATGTTCGACCCGGA
>DEIW01000075.1:3346-9168 GCA_002352705.1 Bacteroidales bacterium UBA2764
CCCGGACAAGCCGGAAAATGCGACCGTTAAGTTTGAGATGACGATAGCCCTGTCAGCCCGCGAAGCGATGGACGTATGTATCGCCATCGGCACATCGGTGAGCACGGTGCATGTAGGAGCCGGCGAGACGGTTCTATATGAAGTGCCCCGTACGATGACGAAACAAATATATCTTTTTGAGAGCGAGCAAGCCGGAAAGACGGGTGTACACGTATATGCCGCCCCCACAAGTCCGGAGAACAAGAAGAAAGTATTCTCATGTGCGCTGTACAACCGTGCCGGCGACTCTCCGGTGACCTCCCGCGACGCAGCGCTGGTGCTCCCTACCCGGTTCTTAGGCAAGGAATATATCGTACAGACCTATCCTGAAGATGTCTATTCCACTGAGTTTGCCATCATTGCTACAGAAGACAACACGAACGTGATTATCACCCCCACTTTCGATACCGACGGCGGGAAAGCCAAAGGGAGTGAGTTTACCGTACCGCTTCAAAAAGGGCAAGCCTATCTCATTGCTTCCAAGCGACGCGAGGAAGGCAGCACGGACTACCTGGCGGATATGAGCGGAACTACCATCTGCTCGGACCGTCCCATAGCCGTGTTTAACGGCAACCAACAAATCGGTATCCCCAACATAGAAGGTTATTCGCAGGATTTCATGGTAGAACAAGCTATTCCGATCCAATATTGGGGAACAGAATTCTATCTGTCCACTCTGACCAACACCCTGTCAAATATCGCTTATGTCACCGCTCTGGAAAACGGAACGGAAGTCACGGTTTCCCTCTATAACTCCAAGACCGGTAATACCACCACGCTGAATTACACCCTTAACCGCGGCGAGACGTTGGACCCGATCGGTCTGAACAGCGACACGCGTAAGGAAGTGGTGATTAAAACCAGCCATCCTGTCACCTGCCTCGTTTATACAACCACTGCGGCAGAGAACAAGATATGCGAGGACACCGGTCTGTCGTCCGAATGCTATATCTACGGCGATCCGGCAAACGCCCTTATGCCGTCTTGGAATCTGAAGACCCGATCCATGAATTTTTTCACGAAGGAGCTGGATCCCCAGAAGACAAACGGTCATGAGACGCCGCAGCATTTCTACGCCTATGTAGTCACCAAGACCAGCGATATAAGCAAATTCACGTTGAACGGGGTCTCCGTTCCCGGCTCCGCTTTCAAGTCCTTCGAGGCAAATAACAGCATGTCTTTCGCCCACTTGGAATTACCGGCTGCAACGACCTCAACTTACAACCTCCTGGAGACAACAGGCGAAGGATTTATAGGTATGGTTTATGCGCTGACGGGAGCCCAGGGCTATTTCTATACGCTCGGTTTCGAGCCTCCCTACTACGGCGATTCGCTGTATATCACCAATTCCGACGAGGTAGTGATGTCCAGGGCCTCGTATGATTTGGACAGCCTTGACGGTCACGGTTGGTACCAGCGCCAATGGGACGAATGGGTAGAAGGCAAAGAGCAGTTGGACACAGCCGTAGTATGCGACAGTTCATGGGTAAGATGGGCTATTGAAGTTCCTATAGAGAAACCCGTCACCCAGATTGAATGGTTGCTCTACGATGTGACGGACGGCAAACGTCCGGGAACCGGTTCTATAGAGGCACAGACCACTCAGACCGCCGTTACAGGACAAGCCAAGTACAGATGGGAAAACCGGTTTATCCTACCGGAGGAAGAGCCTTCTTCCAGACACCAGTTCTTCGAGTATGAGCTCCAAGCTATCCTCCACCGCGACCGTATGATGTGCAGCGGAGAGGACACGGACACGCTGAAAACGACCGTGCGCGTAACTCGTATCTATAACGACACGCTCTTCCGCGTGCTGTGCGTAGGAGACACCTTGCATTTCTTCTACGACAGTCTGTATAACCAGGCCGACCTCAGTCTGTCTCGTTCTGACTCGGCAGCTACGAAGTTTGCCGGTGTCAAGAAAGGTCAGGGCGACAAGTATATCGAACCATGGGTCTATCAGGTGGAGGTAGGCAAATACGACACCCTCTCCCGTCACTATCTCTCTCAGGCGGGTTGTGACTCTACGATGACGCTGGTGCTCTTTGTATGCGATACCTTCCAGTATTTCGACACTATTCACCTGTGCTCCAATCAGGACACGCTCTACCATGGAAAAAGGTACCGCGCAAGCGACTACTGGAAACCCCGCAGTAATCCCCGGCCGATCAAAGAGGACACCATAGACATCCAACTCTCTTTCACCACCAAAACCTGCGAATGTCAACTGGACCCGTCTATCAGCAAGTTCCGGGACAAGAACGGCAGACCTTTCAACGGCTGCGACTCCACCTATCATCTGCATATGATATTACACCCCTCGTTCCTGATACAGGAATACGACACCGTGTGTCTGGACAAAAACGGGAAAGGATCATATACATGGCCTATCCAGTATGGGACGGATACCCGTGTTGTGACGCAAGACGAGGCGGTGTACAGCAAATCATTCGGAGCCAAGACCCATGCCTTCGTTGATTCGCTATATACCCATTCCTGTCCGGAATGTAATCATGGCGTCCAGGGCTGTGACTCGTTTATCGTCAAGACCACTATCTTCCCTGATTCGTATTATTTTGAGGAAGATACGTCATGGTGCCAACTCAAATACGACCCCGTCAAACAGGACACCGTCCACCGTTATTTCGAATGGACCAACCACCTTGACAAGAACGGCAAGGTACGTATCCTGCGCGAGAGCGGAGATTATTATGACAGTTGTACGACCACCCGTTACGGCTGCGACTCAATCTATCATATCCATATCGAATATAACGCTCCTCAGGAAATTTATATCCTCACGGACACCACCGTGTGCCAAAACCCGAACGACACAGTCTATTGGGTAGGGTTGCAGAACGACACGATGGGTATCTTCCCCTTGAAAGAACCGGCAACCATCCGCCAATACGACGACTCTCGATGCGACACCGTGTATGCTATGCGTCTGAGAATTCTTCCGACGTATTTCTTTACCACCGAGGCACAGATATCCGAGGAGATGTCGTATCTCTGGACCGCCGGCGATACCATCTTCTTTTACGGAGCCAAGTATACAGGCGCGTTGAGCGACCATTACGAGAACCGCTTAGTGAACACCGGCATTATCAAAGACACCGCCTATATGAAGACTAAAACGGTGGACGGCTATGAATGCGACAGTACGCGTGCGTTGGTGTTGGAGGTAGGAAGCGTATACCGGTATACGACTAATGATTTCCTCTGTGCCACCCAGTATTCCTATCGTTGGAAAGGCTACGACAAAGACGGCAATGAGTTCACCCGCAAGGTCATCACTGCGAACGAACTCCCCGCCCCCAACACCCATAAGACCTACGAGCAGAGTTTCACGACCTCATTAGGTTACGACTCCGTCTTCGTTTTGGATCTCTTCCGCGCACCGTCCTATAATCTTGACACCCTTATCGAGATATGCCAGGTTGACGAAGGTACGTTCGAATGGGACGACCGCAAGGGACGCAATATCTATAACGAGCAAACGGGAGAGGAAGTTTCGTCTCTGGCGATACCTATCGATACTGAAGGCGATTTCTACTATCTGGACTATCTCCATACGGACTCTTTCGGGTGCGACAGTACATGGCGGTTACACCTGCATGTTTACCCGTACTACCATAAAGACACGGCTTTCTCCATCTGTCAGTTTGAGGAGTTCGTATGGCCGAACAACAACCAAGACTCTATACATGACAAGTATGACCGGCGAATAACCACCGTGCCTACAAATCATACGGGAGACTATCATTATACCGTTTATCTACATTCCATCCACGGATGTGACTCTATATACCAACTTGACCTGCACATTGATAATGTCTATACACAACCGGTAGATACCACTCAGAGAGTGATGTGCGACAATGACACTATTCATTTCTATGACCGGGTTCTCTATGGTGCCAAATACAAGAACAAACCGGCCGGTATAACCGGTATCAGTATTCCCGGCAATGCACCGTATTTCCGTTTTGACACCACCTATACCGATCATACCATGCAGGGGTGCGACAGCGCTGTCGTTCATCGTATCACGATGTACCGCACCTATGAGTTCACCGAAGACAGCGCAACCTGCCAGACCGCGAGCGACAGACCGGAACCTTATTACACGTGGAAAAATCATGAACGCGTATGGGACGTCCAGCGCCAACGGTATATCATGGGCAATGAGATCCCCACGCGTGTGACGGGAAACACCACCTACACCTATATCGACTCTCTCAAAACACAGCAATGTGCGGTGCGTGACCAATACGGAGAGTGCGGATGCGACAGCGTGCATATCTTACGCCTACGGATTGACTCATCCTATTATTTCCGCGAACCGGTGAAGATATGCGACTATGACTCCGTCACATGGCAGGGCAAACATTATGCCGGTCCGAAAGTCAAAAACCCTCTACCGGGGTATACGGTTCTCAAGGGCGACACCACCTATCGGGACACAGTCATCCATAGTACCATCCATGATTGCGACTCGATTTACTACCTGACGCTGCGGGTAGCTCCGAGTTACATAGACACGTTCCCGTTCCATGTGTGCGACAACGACTCCAGTGACTTTGCGCACGTATATGAGTTCCGGGACAAACAGGGGCACTATTTCCGTGACTCTCTGGAGTTCAACCCGACACCGACTTACGTAGGCATACGGAAACATGACATCATCATCGACACGACCCACCTACTGCAAACGACAGAGGGATGCGACTCCCTGGTTACCTACCGCGTGATTGTACATCCAACCTATCACTTCATAGAAGCCGACAAGGGTTGCGCAGGCTACGCTATCGAATGGCGCGGCGAGATTATCAATGGTACCGGTATCTATTTCGTACATGAGACCACGGAGTCCGGATGTGACTCGGTCTTCGAGTTGGATTTCTATGTCAAGCCATTCAAGACGGTTCCAGTATATGACTATGTATGCGACAACCATAGTTATTACCACCGGGACACGGTAGGCGAGACTATTTTTGAAGAAGAGGTATGGCATCCCGGCGCTCCTATTCCCGACCCGGACAAAATTCCTTATATCAGCGTCCATTTCACAGGAGCCGACGGATGTGACTCTATTGTTTACCAATACCACCTGACGGTATGCAAGACTTATGAGTTTGAGACAGACACCAACGGTCTGTGCTTAGGCAAGCCTTTTGTCTATTCCTTTGAGTACGGGGGAGAGACAATCACCCACGTATGGAATACCACAGCCTATGAATATGACGTCAACCGTTATGTAGCGCCGTATGACACCACCTTCATCGACTCGCTGGCTACTACCATGGGCTGCGACTCCGTCTTTGTGCTCAACGCGCATGTGTTCCCGTCCTATCGTCACACCTCCTATGACACCATATGCGCCAACGAGAGCTATACCTGGGCGGCAAGAGAGGACCGTCCGGACAGTATTATTGCGGACCTCACTCCGGGTATCTACTACCTGAGGGACAGCTTCCTGACCGTGGACGGTTGTGACTCCATCTATGAGATGCAACTCTGCGTCAACCCGAATTATTTCGACTCGGACACCCTCACCCTTTGCGCAGACGAGACACTCCAATGGCGTGAACATTTCTACGAGCATATGGCGCCGGGTGAGTATTTCGAGGCGGACAACCTCACTTCTTCGTTAGGGTGCGACTCTATTTTCCATCTCTACCTCACGGTATTGGATACCACTTACGAAGTGAACTACGACTCGATATGTATCGGCGACACGCTCTTCGTCGGCGACCATATGTACACACAACCGGGCGACT
>DEIW01000075.1:9227-13219 GCA_002352705.1 Bacteroidales bacterium UBA2764
CACCCATCTCGCTGTCATTCCGCCTACCGTACCTACTATCTGGGCGGAGGACCCGATGTGCCATAACGAACGGGCATTCGACCTCTATTACACCTACACCAGCCATAAGCCGATTGCATTCTCGCTCTATTTCGACAGTATCGGTCTGGACATGGGCTTCGAGGACATGATTGATATACCTGTCACCTCCTACACCAGCCCTATGGTTATCAGCGTGCCTATCCCCTACCGCGGCGATGATCCTACGCAATACCCGAGACCGAACAACTACACCGTACGGCTTGTTCTGGATAACGGTATATGCCGTCATAAAGAGACCGACTGTTTCCATGACTCCACCTTCGTCATGAGTTATCCGAAATGGCTGACCGAACAGCGGTTCGGAGACGTAATCGCCCTTCTTAACGAGAACCTGAACGGCGGGTATATATGGACGGAATACCAATGGTATCAGGGAGACACCAAACTGGTAGGTCAGACGCAGCCGTACCTCTATATTCCTACGGGTCTTACCGAGGGCGCCGAGTATCACGTAGAACTGACACGGGACGGTGAACAAGAGGCGTTCCCGACCTGTCCTATTGTAGCGGTTGCCAATCCTGTTGTCAACGGGTATGCACCCTCGATGGGCTACTTGTCCGTTGTTCCTACCTGTATCGTTACGGGACATCCGTATTTCAATATTCTCTCCCGCAAAGACGGTACTTACCGCGTTACTACTACAGACGGAGTGATGGTTCAGGAAGGTATTTTCCGCGCGGATGTCACCGAAGTACAAATACCTCCTACGGCTGGCATGTATATCGTACAACTATGGTCGTATGACACGCCTGAGGAACCCTATAGAGCCATTAAAATCATCCTTAAAGACCGATGCGAAACTTGCGCTACATCCTTCTGATTCTGGCTCTCTTCCCGTTGTTGGGTTGGTCCCAGAGACGATACTCCGCTGACGCACAGCAGGAGATAGATCTGCATAGGCAAAGCGGGTTCTCTTCGCGTGAGGTGGAGAGTAAGACGGATGCTATCTTCGGTCTGCATGCTTCGTTATACGCCGGTTCACACCATCTGATAGGATTATCGGCGGACGGAGGATGGTCATCTTTCATCAACACCGTTCCTGTCGCCAAGAACACACCGGGCGGAGGGTCAGTCGGAGTGCATTTCCTATATGAATACCAATACAGCGGACTGATTATCCAAACCGGTATCGGCGTAGCCTACCAGAGGGTTTTCACCGACCTGAAGGACACCGCCATGTACCATATGAATATGGAGGATGTATGGTCCGGCATCAAACCCCGTTCTTTCGATCTGCGCCATACTTTCTATGACCGCAGGGACATGGCGCAACAGATTTACGGACGCATACCCTTGTACGCCGGACGGTACATCTTCGGTGGGCAAGGACTGGGCTATTTCCTGGCGGGTCTGCATTTCAGCTATGCTTTCTGGGGCAACACGGAGCAGAAGCTGACGGGCTCCACCGCCGGCAAATATCATGATTTCGTAGGCGTATGGGACGAGATGGACAACCACGGTTTCCGCAAAGACGTACCTATCGAGCGGAAAGGCAACCAGCTCCAACTCAAATTCGATGTCATGGCGCACGCCGAGGTAGGTTATGAATATAACACCCAGCAGGGGGCGAAGGACTATCGTGTCCGTCCGGCGGACCGGATGGATTGCAGGCTTCGTTTCGCCGCCTTCATGGATTTCGGTATCCTGAACATCTGTCCGGGGACGAAAAACGTCCTGTACGGCGTGCCCGACGAGACTATCTATGATTTTCCGACCTATCGGATGGACCATGTCTTCTCTACGCAGGACGCCACGAAGTTCTGGACTCGTAATCTCTTTGTCGGTATTCGTTTTACCGTGCTCTTCGGTTTCCGTCCGTCGGAACGATGCATCCTTTGCGACCCATGGCGCCATTAACTCTCACTGAACTATGTTCGCTTATCGGCGAAGCGCTGGAGGACTCTCTGGCGCCTTCTTATTGGGTCCAAGCCGAGATTTCCTCCCTCTCCGAACGTGGCGGGCATCTGTATCTGGAGCTCGTAGACACTCCCCCTTCAGGGGGACGGGGGGCTACTGCCAAGATGAGAGCTACCTGTTGGGCGGGCACCAAAGAACTCCTCATGGCGTATTTCGAATCCGAGACAGGACAGACGCTTCAAGCGGGGATGACTGTCCTTGTGGAGGTGGAGGTGCAATGGCACGCCGTTTACGGACTGAGTCTTTCTATCATCGGCATTGACCCCGCTTACACCATCGGAGCTATCGCACGTCAGCGTCAACAAACCATTGCGCAACTGAAGGCGGACGGTCTTTGGGACGCACAGCAACTCCTGACACTGCCAACATTGATTCGACGCATTGCGGTTGTCTCTTCCCCTTCCGCCGCAGGATACGAGGACTTCAAACATCAGTTGGAGAGTAGCCCGTTCCGGTTTGAGACGACCCTTTTCGGCGCCATCATGCAGGGCGAAGGAGCTGCCAACTCCATCCTCGCCGCCTTGGAGGAGATAGCCATGGTAAATGGTAATTGTCCCGATGGTACTTCTTTTGACGCCGTCGTAATCATAAGAGGCGGCGGAGCCACCTCCGACCTCTCCTGTTTTGACCAATACACCCTCTGCGCCGTCTGTGCCCAATTCGAACTGCCTGTCATCAGCGGTATCGGGCATACCCGGGACATCTCCGTCCTGGACATGGTGGCGCATGAAGCACTCAAGACCCCTACTGCTGTCGCCGAATGGCTTATCCACCGGCAGGAAGAACAGCTGAACCGCGTCACAGACCTGATGGTCAGACTGCGCCGGACTGCGGAACGGCAGATACTCATCCGAAGACATCGGGTGGAACTGCTGGAACAACGGCTTACCGCCTGTAACCCCCTGCGTATCTACCGCATGGGATACTCTCTGCTCACCCTGAACGGCAAGGTCGTCCGCTCCGTCACCGAGCTACGACCGGGAGACACCGTCACCACACATCTCGCCGACGGTTCCATAGACTCCACTGTCCGTTTATAATTCATCAATTCATCAATCCATCATTCATCAATCATCAATTCATCATTCCATCATTCCATCATTTAGCGGCCTTGCCGCGGCTCAATCCATCATTCATCAATCCATCATTCATCAATTCACATGCTTCTCGCCCGGGAACAACGCATAGCTGCACTCTTACTCTTCGGCCTCGCTCTCGCCGGGTGGATACTCTACGCCGCGTGGCCCGCACGTCAGCCTCTGCCCGACGACAAACCTCACAAGAGACCCTGGGCGGAACGCAAGGACTCCATCCGCATGGCGGACTCGATGCGTTACGTACAATGGAAAGAGGAACGGGAGGCACGCTATGACTCGTTCCGTATGGCGGACTCGATGAGGCACCTCCAATGGAAGGCCGAACGGCAGGCACGGTGGGACTCCATGCGCATAGTCCGACAGGCGGAATGGGACTCCGTACGAAGAGCCGACTCGCTATGGCGCGACTCCGTGGGATGGCGGTACGTGCGCAAGAACAAGAGAGACACCGTCCTTGACCTCAACCGGTGCGACACGGCGGACCTGCAACTCATACGGGGCATAGGGCGTTATACAGCCATGCAGATAATACGGTACCGCGAAGCCTTGGGTGGCTTTTTCTCACCTCGGCAACTCACCGACGAACCCTTCCGGAACCTGCATCTCGACACGCTCACACACCATTTCATAACGCACGCGGAAGATATACGCACCATACCTGTCAACAACAGCAGCACGGAGCGGCTGAACCGCCACCCCTACCTGCGATTTGAACAGGCTAAAGCTATCTACACCCTCCGGCGGAAACATATACGACTCACCTCCATCAACGACCTGCGCACACTGCCGGAACTCACCGAAGATGACCTCCTGCGACTCGAACCCTACCTCTCCTTCGAATAAAAAAACGTCCCTCGGGCGTTTTTTTCTTGCGTATGTCAAAAAAAAGTAGTACTT
>DEIW01000076.1 GCA_002352705.1 Bacteroidales bacterium UBA2764
TTGAGGGGGAGTTGGAGGGGGTTATTTCCTCTATGCCCGTATGGTCTCGTTTCTCAATATCCGTAAATGTCGGAGCTGCGATTTGCGTGCCGGTGAACACCTTCAACTCGCCCGGTTGAAGACTATAACTGCTCGAAGCTCTGCTTCCTCCGCCCAAGTAGTCGTACCATGCACCGGAAGGTAAGGTCACCGTCTGATTGGCACTTGCGTCAAAATTTGCTGCAGCATACACATTGCTACCCCATTGGACGGTTCGTAATTTCTTTCCCGTTCCGACACTGACACTTGTTGGATTTCCCTCAAACACATCCGGCATCAATTGTGTACGGAGCGTGATTACCTGCGCGCATTGAATAGCAGCTGCCACGCGATAATCCCGCTTAAAGTACTGCTCTGGACGAGGCTTCGGTTTCGTACGGTTATCCAGGTCATAACTTTCCGAGGCTCCATATGCGGAATTAATCGAATAATCATAACCCAGTTCCTCAAATTGCCATAACATATGCGACCCGTTAAGCAGCACATTAAATGCTACGTTCTCCGGCACACGGGCAACGCGCGTCTCCACGTTTGTCTTGATAGAACCGTTACCCCACATTTTGCACTTGTACTGCATGCGCTCCTCGTCATGGCTCTCACAGTAGGATACATAACCATCTTTGTTGGCCTCTCCAAAACCGTCTGTATGACCATCATCATCTGGTTTGAGCCAACCCATCGCCGTTTGTAAGTACGCAGGGTTCGTATTCATCCAGCATAGCATCCCTGCATTTATCAAGTCCGGACGATCCCCGTCGTGATGCCAATGCTCTAATATCAGATAGGCATCGCTTGACACTGCTTTCACACCTTCAGCATAATAATCCTTCAAATTCTTGACTGCATTATAACTTGTACCGCATAGACCATGACTCAAATCCAAACGGAATCCATCCACCTTATATTCCTTCAACCAGTACTGCAACGATCTTGTGAACATCTCATGAGTCGGCTTAAAATCATGATTCCAATCCTCAGCATAGCCTTGAGCATCCTCATGTGGTACATTTACATTAAACCACGGATTGGATGATAACTCACTTCCTGAATATAGTTTGTTCATCGGATTCTGAGCAGTCGCATGATTAAACACCATATCCAGAATTACTGCTATGCCGCGTTTGTGGCACTCGTCTATAAACGTCTTATAAGCCTTCTCATTGCCATAGGTCTTGTCCGGTGCAAAATAATGCGTCGGATTGTAACCCCAACTCTGATTTCCTTCAAACTCGCATATCGGCATCAACTCAATGGCATTAACTCCTAAATTCTGGATATAGTCCAGTCTATTCTGCAAGGCTCTGATATTGCGTTTGTTAGTACCCGTCGTGTAGTCATATACCCATACCTCATAGATGATGAGGTTATCCTTGTTCGGACGTTTGAAATTCAGTGTCGCAACTGACCACTCGAACTGCGGTTTGCCTGGTTGAATGACCGTCACATAACCGCCGTCTGCTTTTCCTGTTGGATAACTTATTAGGCTTGGATCTACTGTGCGTGGCTCATACTGGTCATCGGGATGAATCACTTTCTCCGAATAGACATCGGATATCTGCACGTGTTTACCGTCGGAACGCTCTACTGCATACTGCAAACGATACTCCTTACCGGCCTCAAGACCTGTTAACTCAATCCAGAAATAATTACCATCTTTATACATCTGGTATTCTTTACTGAGCGTCCAGTTATTCATATCGCCTATGAGAAATACCCGTTTTGCTGACGCGCTCTTACTTGCCGCATAGGTGCACAACGTTACAGACGTACCATCCGCTCCATAGTAAATACCATTGCTGATTCCTGATGGGCGGGACTTATTTACCGCCGTGACACCATCTACGTCAGACCAGTTGACCGCAGCCTGAAGACCTGCAGCCAGACAGAGCGACAAGATACTAACCAATAACTTACGCATACTGGAGATATTCATTATTAATTACTACAGTTCTCTTCCCGTCGCGTCATACATCTTGCCGCCTCGGACGATACGCAACTGACCATCTATAATCACCTTGTGCGCTTTCTTGGAAGCGGGGAGGTTTTCTACGCCTTGTGCACCACCGGGAGTCCAGATTTTCTTTCCGGTCATGGGCTGGTTGGATACCTCTACAGAACCATCGCCGTTATCGTAGATATACAAATCTGTTGTACCCATAGGAACGCCCCATTTCTCGGTACCTCCTTTTACAAAACGCGCATGTGTATCATCCGTGTAAGCCTCACACATATATTCCTCTCCGGCTGATCCGTCTACCTGATAAATCAGGAATAGATATGCTTTCTCATAAAAAGAAATTGTTGAATGTCCATCTACGAACATCGTGCTCAAAGAAGGCTCTCTCCAATCACCGTCTAATTCTGCCTTCCACATAAAACGGGGATTACCGGCTAAGCCGCCTTGACCGCCTTGACCGCCNNCTGTCCCAGTAGAACGCCTGCAGGATTACGTCCGGGCATTGGGCAGGAGCGGCCGAACTACTGCTTCCTCCGCCACCTCCGCCGGAGCAGTCACCGTCAGTACCGATATACACTCTGTCATCGTTGGCCAGTTTTTTCCACCAGAAGTTATAGCAGCCTGCTACATTGCATATTGCCACGACACCGGATGTAATCGTAAAATTGCCGCTACCATCTACATCGCCGCCGGTCTCGATATTCTGCGGAAACCATTTTGCATCGCAAGAGGTGTTGCAGATTTCTACTTTGTCGCCCTGTTTAAGAGAAGCGACAGCATGCAATTGCGGGAGTTTGTCGGGGGACATTCCCGCATCTTCAAACGTGTAAACAGAAGCTCCATTCACATACAGGGCGTACGGTCCGTCCTGGCACTCTGCCTGTGCTGCTGCGATACCCATCGTAAGCAACATTACCATTGTAAAAATCTTTTTCATGATTCTATGATTTAATGAATTGTTAACTTGTTTTCGTTTATTGGATACGGCGGCCGAAGGCGTCAAACACCTGTTCGCCCACCTTGATCAACAACTTGCCGTCCCGAAGCACCTTCTCTCCCCTTGAGGGGGATTCGGAGGGGGTTAACTCCACGCCCTGTATCTTCGTACGGTCCACACGCTCCGTATTCTTGTCTCCGCGTGCGCTGTTCGTCTTATAATACACGCCGTAGCCGTTACCCTTCGCCGCCAAAGTAAAGCCGGCCGGCGTAGTGTTATAACCCGAGTTGGGACCTACCATCAGGCGTATCTGACCGTTCGTGCCGGTGATGGTCGCTGTATAAGACCCGTTACCGCAGTCATCGCTTACGCTGCTCTCACTATGCACACCTGTCTTGTAACGGGCATTAATCATTGCTTTTATCTGATCCTTCATAGCTACCCAGTGCGGATAGAATACACAAGGAACACCCGGCATGGACAACAGATAGGCGTAGCATTGCATGACTTTATCAGTATGATTCATGGAGTTATTGTAACCCATGAACTCATTGCTGTTTCCGTATTGATCCTGGCGAAGGAATGAGTCATGGCTGTCAAGGAACGTACATGCATAACGGCCCTTGCCAGCGCCAAGCAAACCGGCACCTTTCAAGGCGCAATAATTATCTTTCGCTATTCCGTCATTGAAGGCGGTGTATTTGGTCGCGAAATCGAACGTCAGAGTATTCCATCCTGCTTCGCCAAGATGATACTGAAGCGTATTCACATTGCCGTCCCAAAACTCCATCACCGAAAAATAAGCCTCTGCTGCCTTGTTGTAGTCGTTAATATGGCTGTTCTTATAACCCTTGCAGTAGTCATAGCGGAAACCGTCTATTTTCATCTCTCCTCGCAACCACTTCAAATAAGCTTTGAACATATTCTGGACTTCGACATTTGTATGATCCCAGTCACGGGCATCCGGATAATTAGCCTCACTGCCGTATCCGTCATCATTGGCTCCTGTCGCCTTGCCATAGCAATAACCCGCTTTATCCTTTTTTTCGTCCCAGTTCATCTCATCTGTCTGACATATCCATGATGGCTTAGGGCTGAATTTGCCATACGTACCGAAATTCTGCTCGGGGAAATCGCACCACCCGTTCTGCCCTTCGGCATGGTTTATCACGATATCTGCTACTACGCGGGCGCCATTCTCATGAAAAGTGGTGATGATCGTCTTCAGGTTTTGTTGCTCACCCCAGTCACTCTTCATATTGCTGTATTGTTTCGGATGATACCCTACGCCGCCACTTGAATTGGACATCGGCGGTAACCAGATCAAGTCAAACCACTGACCCATCTCTTCTGCCAATCTCGTTATTCCGTCACTGGCCTTGCCGTTCTTAAAATCTGCCCATTTGGTTCGGCCATACACTTTCGTCGCGCTACCCGTTATGTTGGGATCCTGATAACTCTCCCAATAGAACGCTTGTAACATCACGTCCGGACATTTAGCCGGTACGGAGCCGCTATAACCCGGATTTACGGGAGTTCCTCCGCTAATATCTTGCCCCTCGCCACAGGTAACCGTACCTGGACCTATATACAGCTCATCGGCATTATATTTAATCTTGATATAGAAGTCATAACATCCGTCCACCGTAACGGTATAACGGTCATTCGTCTGATCATACGCAAAACCGGCTACCGAATAGGTGTTTAACGGTTTGGCCCATGCCGTTTTGTTGTCAGGATCATACAGCTGGCAATAGTCGCCTTTAGATACCTGAACGTGAGCCAAATACTCTTCAAAACCCTCCTTGGCTTCATCAGCTCCCTTATAGTCGGCTGCATAATAGATCTTTCCGTTCACCAGAATACCATAACTCTGGCCATACATCCCCGCTGCAAATACCATCGCAGCTATTAATGCAAAAATCTTTTTCATCGTATTATATATATTAAATCATCATTCCATCAATCCATCATTTCATCAATCCATCATTCCATCAATCCATCATTTCATCATTTAGCGGCCTTGCCGCGGCTCATTTCATCATTCATAACCCTTCTCCCTTGTACATCGTACATCGTCCCTTTGTAC
>DEIW01000120.1:0-6101 GCA_002352705.1 Bacteroidales bacterium UBA2764
ATTGTGCAAATTTTTGACAAAAAAAATCGTTTTTTATTCAAAAAAAAGAAATTTTTATCAAATAAAATTACATTTTTTATGAAATATGCTGATTTTGAGGATATAATGTCGGCAGAAAGGATGGGAAGATATCTCGATGCGTGCAACGGCGATACAAACAAGGCCATGACACTGTACCGTAACAACTTACACCTTTCACAAGAAGTTTTCACAGTTGTCAGTTGCTTTGAAGTTGCGCTCCGCAATGCTATCGACAAACGAATGGTTGCGTTATTCGGCAACGATTGGCTGCGTAATGCGATTATGCCTGGCGGTATATTTGATGATCCAAAGATGGCAGAGTCGCGCACACAAATACAGAAAGCATATAATAAATTGCTACACGATGGCACATACAAGCACTCAAAACTCCTATCGGCGCTCAATATGGGTACATGGAAGTATATGTTTGCCAATGTGCAGTATCGAGCTAGCGGCAAATGTTTGTTGAAGGTATTTCCGAACAAACCAAGGTCATCTGCAGAGTTCAATTGTAACAACACATATATCTTTAATGAGTTGGATAAGGTAAACACATTACGCAATCGTATTGCGCACCATGAGCCGATATGTTTTACACACTCATCACAGACAGTTGACACATCATATATTATAAATGAATATCAGAAGATTCAAACTCTCTTTGCATGGATGGGCATAGATAGCCACGCGCTACTATATGGTCTTGATCATGTACAAGCAGTTTGTAAAAAGATAAATCAGGTAAAATAATGATATCGTCCCTTTCCATGACGTAAAACCGGAGATTGCGCAAGCGTGCGCGAACATATTGAAATAAAGCGTTTGCACGCTTGTGATATGATGGTTTGACATGAAATATACCTATGGGAACAAAAGAGTCCAAAAATAGATGGATGGCAATCGCTTTGTTCTATGTAATTGCAGTAATTGTACGTGCGCTGGCATTGAAATACCAAGACCTCGATACCCATACGTACGTAACATGGCTATGGAATTGGGCACGTGGCATTGGTCCTTGTTTGGGAGCAATCGTCGCAGTACTCGTCTTTAAGCGAAAATTCTATTGCTCAATAACGGGCACATCTGTTTGGAAATCCATATTGACTGTATTGTTGCCGTTCTGTTTGTGCTTTTTTCTCAATCGTGAACTGAGTTTTACCTTGCTTGGTTTTGTCTTTTATTCATTTCTCGAAGAGGTTGGTTGGCGAGGCTATCTGCAAGGAGAGCTGAAAGAATTGAATACAATATGGCGCGTGCTCATCATTGGACTCATGTGGTTTTTCTGGCATATCTCAATAGGTTTCAATATGGGTAGCCTGATATTCTTAGCTGTCCTTTTGTTGGGTACGTGGGGAATCGGTTGCATTGCCCGTGATACGAAAAGTCTTGTTGCTTGTGCTTGTTTCCACACATTATTTAACTTCTCTAACCAGAGTGGCATAACTTTTACTCCTATGGTGATAGTTCTTTATATCGTCGTTATTGCCGGTTGGTTTGTTATCTGGTATGTACCATGGAATAAGATTGTAGTGCGAAAAAAAGACAAGGGCTGAGGGATTCGAAAATTACGAAATATGCGTATATGCTACCCATTGACGCCACAAGCGGCAATGGAATGTAGCATAACGCAGATGAGTAATAATCGTGCGAGGCTTGTCCGAGCTAAGAACTCCTGATCAGGGGTGTGAGAAGGCCCTCGTAGGGATTCGAAAATTGCCGCAGGCAATAATCGTTCGAGGCTTTAGCCGAGATAAGAACCCTCCGATCGGGGGTGCAGAAGGCCCCCACTATCCAAATAAATGAAGAAGGATGCCCGTCAATGGACATCCTTTTCATTTACCCTGCGGAGAGTGAGGGATTCGAACCCCCGATACGACGTAATGCGTATACCGCATTTCGAGTGCGGCTCTTTCGACCACTCAGACAACTCTCCTCGTCGGCAACGGCGAAATGCAATCAAATTAGAAATTTTCGGGAGCCCTACTTATTTCTATTTCGAAAAGCGGGTGCAAAGGTACTGCTTTTTTTTGACATACGCAAATAATTTTGCATTTTTTTTGCAAATAATTAAATTGCGCAGGCCTCTCTATATTGTATCAATGAAGAATTTCTGCTTGCGGTTGAACATCGCTATACCCACAATCAGAAGCACGAAAATGATAGCTGCACTATAGCCGAGGGCGGTCCAAGAGAACTGGCCTGCGCCATAGGCTCCGTATTTAAACGTCTCAATGATAGCCGTCATCGGATTGAGGAGCATGATCTTATGCAGCGTCGGGTTCGTGACATAACTCAGCGGATAGACAATAGGCGTAGCGTACATCCAAAGCGAGACGAAGACGCCGAAGAAATTAACCAAGTCCTTATATTTCGTTGTCAGCGAGGATATGATAAGCCCGAGGCCTAAAGCCAGGCATTGAATCATGAATACCAGCACCGGAAAGAGCAACAAATACCATGTAGGATGCAGGTTCACGCCCTTGAAGACAAAGAGCAGATAGACGATAATGAACGTACCGAGCTGGAGCGAGAAATGGAACATCTTAGAGATTACCACCGAGACCGGTGATACGAGTCTCGGGAAATAGACTTTGCCGAACAAACCCGCGTTGGTCTGGAAAGTATTGGAGACCGCCGTCAGACATGTAGAGAAATAGTCCCAGAGACATATACCGGACAAATAGAACACCGGTTGCGGTATATCATCCGTCGGTATGCCGGCAATACGTCCGAAGACGATAATATACATGAACATGGAGAAAAGCGGCGAGATGAAATACCACCCCATGCCGAAAATCGTCTGCTTGAACTGGACCGTGATATCACGTTTAATAAAGAGCCATATCAAGTAGCGCTTCTGCCATAATTCCCTCAGTCCCAACCCTTTAGCATAGGAATCAGGAGAGATTTCCGTTGTCCAATATGTAGAGTCATTTACCATTTTCTCATTTTCTCATTTTCTCATTTTCTCATTTACTCATTTTCTCATTTTCTCATTTTATACGGTGTCCATAAAGGATTTTTGTACTTTATTGAAGAGCATCAATCCAAAGACAAGCAGGATAAGCGTGAACACAGCGCTATACCCCAGCCAGAGCCATGAGAACTGACCTTGCCCCAACAGCGAATATTTGATAGCCTCCATCACCGGCGTAACGGGATTGAGCGACATCGCCAGATGAAGTTTGGGATTAGAGACCATGCTGAGCGGATAAATCACCGGCGTGACATATACCCACAGGGAGATGATTTTATTGAGCATAATCTGCAAGTCACGGTACTTGGTAGTCATCGACGAGAAAATCATTCCGAATCCTACCGCCATCAACGCCAAGAGGATTATGAGGAACGGGAAGAGCACTATCTGCCAATGAATCTGCAACTCAGTACCGGTAGCGGCATAATAGATATAGAAAGCCGTAAAAATAGCCAGTTGTATAGCAAAACTGAGCAGATTGGTAGTCACCGCCACCAGGGGCATGATGATACGCGGGAAATAGACTTTTCCGAAGATATCTGCGTTTGAGACAAACGAATTGGAAGTAGCGCTAAGACAGCTGGCGAAATATCCCCATACGGAGATACCCAGCAGGTAAAACAAGATAGGCGGTACTCCGTCAGTAGGGATATTCGCTATACCACCGAAAACAGTGACATACACGATTACCGAGAGCACGGGCGTGATGATAAACCATAGCGGTCCGAGGATGGTCTGTTTATAAGCCGTACGGAAATTACGCTCCACGAAAAGGACGAACATGTCGCGATAACGCCATATCTCCTTCCAGTCAATAGCCAGAAGTTTGTCCTTCGGTGTGATTTCTATGTCCCAATGTTCGTTTTTCATTCTTCTCCAGTATAACGGTTTTTCTTACCATAAACTACCCATTTATCCAATGCCACGAGTACGGCGGGCACTACGGTCAGCGTCAGTACCACTGCCACAAAAGCTCCCGCAGCGATACAGCCCACTATATTACTAATCATCAGATCATCAATGAAAATCGCCATCGCTCCGGGACCGATTACCATAATCAGTCCCGAGGTGAGGATAGTACGTATCGATCCGCGGTACGCCGCGCATACGGCGTCCAGCTCCAACATCGTCTTGCGGTTCTCACGATAATAGTTGGCAAAGAGGATACCGTAATCGATAGTAGCACCCATCAGGATAGCCTGAACAATCAGATATGCCAAGTATAACATCTGTCCCGTTACCAAGCCTGATGCCACCACATTGACAAAGACCGCCGTCATGACTGCCACAACCAGAATAGTAGGTACAATGACGGAGCGGAAAGTAAGCGCCACGATAAGGAAGATAGAGAGGATTGTGAGTAGCGTGACGACATTCATCTCATGGTCAAAACCGGCTCTCATCTCCGAGTACATCACTGATTCGCCTACATAATAATGTTCATGCGGCATACGCGCGTCCGCAAGTGCGGTGAGCGTATCCACGAACGCATAGGTCTGCGGCGATTCAGCAGGCAAGGTAGAGAGCACTACCAAGAGGGAGTGGTTCTCCTTACGCAACAGGCCTAAGCCCTCTTTGAGCTGGGACTTGACCGTTGTAGCCTGCGAGCGGACGGAATCCGGCAGTATGTCTGCCAACCGGGGGTCATAGACCAGCGTATCGCACAGATACACCAAGAGCGGTTCAAAGCCCAGACGCAAGGTGTCACAAGCACTGTGAACCGAGCCGTAGTAGTCGTACAGAAGCGACATCTGCGCCTCCGTGACCGGAGCAGACTTGACATCCGAGAGTTTCATCAGCCGCGCCAGTTTGGATGCCATCTGAGGCGCAGTATAGGTATGTTCTCCAAAGACCAGTTCGGTGAAGAGTTCTGCCTGCAGATCGGCTTTGGAAGGTCCTTTATGCTTGACGGGAGCAGGCTCCTCTTTGGGTTGCGAGATAAACGCCGTGGCACGGGTGGTATCCGTACTCAGGAGCGAGCGTTGCACTTCCGCTATCGATTTGAAAATCTCCTCCGGGTCCAGTTCTGAAGGTTTCTTGGTGACCTGCGGTTCCTGCTTGGGCTCCTCTTTAGGCGGATTAGCCATTGCCAGGAGTTCGTCATCAGAGAAATCTTCAATACCGAAAGCACGCAGCAGTTTGTTCAGTTCCTCGGGTGTAAGCGAGGCATTCGCGTCCGCCAGATCCATGAGATAAGCACGCTGACCAAGCAGCGTACGCTGTTCGTCAGAGATCATACCTGCCAGTCCTTTGCGTTTGAAGAGGTCGTCAACAAGCAGATGGACGTACTGCAACGGTGTCATTTTCTTTGCCTTGCCGGGCGCATAGCCATATACCAGACGCGTCTGTATAAGGGTGGAGCCGATGAAGATAGACATCTCGTTAACCGACATCGGCAGACGTATAGCCGCAGTGTCCGTAAGTTTATGCATTTCTACGGAGGCGGCGGAGGTACGGATAGTATTCAACCGTGCTATAAAAGGCACGATGGCTATCTTGTTCCTGTCTATATCCGGCACGATAGTTGTATCCTCGGAGAGGGTGAGCGTAGAAGGATAATAGATAATCGGCGCGATAGTCTCCCTTACCGGAACCGCTGTATCCGTCAATACCTCTTCCTCCGGTTGCTGCAGGGTATCCTGTTTCTGTGTTTCCTTCCGCGGTTCCTGTTTATGAGGTTCCTCCGCCGTGACAGGTTCATCCGGTTCCGGCGCAGGGACATCCAACATCGACTGGAGCGATTCAATCTGGTTCTTCATATCTTCATCGAGATAAGAAGCAAAAAGCGGATTGGAAGCCACATGGGTATGGAGGAAACGCGCCATGTCCGGGAAAGCCATACGCTGCTCCACCGAGTCTTTCGAGCGCATGTAATAGAGCAACTGCATCATCTCCGGATTGACAGCGTCCAACGCCTCGGGCGGCACCGTAGTCCCCTCCGGCATGAAATCCTTGAAATCCGTCAGCAGAGAATGTACGTGACGCGCCATTTCTCCGGGTGTCAGCGGTTGGGACATCAGCGTAGGATACGAGATGACAGACTGGATACCGGGCTGCGCCATCAGGCTGTCCACCAGGCTATAGACCGAATCTTCATCCCTGG
>DEIW01000120.1:6130-9335 GCA_002352705.1 Bacteroidales bacterium UBA2764
CCAGCACAAAAGGATTCGGCGAGGGGAATATCTCTTCTATTTTCGACTCTGCCTCTGCGGAGAAGAAGATAGTAGTCCTGCCGGACAGGAACCATGATACAAAGAAGAGCATCACGGCACCTACAGCCATTGGCAGCTTATGCCTTGTCACGAATTGCGCCAGTTTATCCGTAGGAGGTACATATGCTTTTTTCGCCGTCTTGTTAATCGTGCGGCGGAAGAGAAGCATGAAAGACGGCATAACCGTGAACGTGCATATCAGGGAACAAACGACACCCTTTGCCAGCACGACACCCATGTCCGCCCCTATCTTCAACCGCATGAAACAAAGCATCAGCAATCCTACTACCGTGGTCATCGCGGAGGAGAGAATAGAGGGCGCCGCCTTCTTAATCGCCCTATTCGCAGCGATAACCGCCGTCCGTCGGTCTGTGTGCTCGTCCTGTTCCTGACGGTAACGGTTGAGGAGCACGATACAATAATCGAGGGAGAGCACGGCTTGCAGAATAGAGCCGATGAAATTCGTAGTGATAGATACCGACGGAAGCAAAGCATTCGTACCCATATTAAGCACGATAGCCAGTCCTGCAGTCAGCAGAATCACCACCGGCTCGAACCATGACTGCGCCATGACAAAGAGCACCACCATAATCAGCACCGCTGCAAAAATCATGACGGAGACAGGAGGTGTAGCGCCGTCCTGACTGGTCTCTACGACGCAGTTACCGCCGAAACGGGTGCTAATCTGCTTACCCAGAGCTTTCTGGTCCACAGACTTCGGCACGTCAAGGTCAAAGACCGTATAGGAGCTATCCGCGGAATAGCGGTACGAGACACCCTGTACATCCGGATAACCGCTGAGCAGGGTACGGATTCCGGGTACCTCGTTAGGCCGCATGCCCTCGAACATCACATGTACATCTGATCCGGACATCTGTGCTGAGGAGCCGAAATCGGAAGCGATGATTTCGATTCCGCGCTTCATCTGGGAGTCGTCCGGCAGATATTTGGTCATGTCGGCATTGACATTCACATGGAACGCCATAATGCCGCAAATGACTGTCAGCGCCAGTGTGACGGCGAATAATATGTAATGGAGGGTACGGTTGATAATTTATGAGTTATGATGGATGATTACTCAAAGGATCCCATCTGGAGGAAGGCGACCTCTTTGGGAGTGAGGAAACGCCATTTGCCGCGACCTACGTTTTTCTTGGTCAAGCCGGCAAACGAGACGCGGTCGAGGTTGACCACCTTATACCCCACTTTCTCGAAGATACGGCGCACGACACGGTTCTGACCGGAGTGAATCTCCAGACCTATATGCTTGCGGTCGGCTTTCGGGAACTCCAGCGCATCGGGAATGATACGTTCGTCATCCAAAACCACACCGGCACGCACGATAGCCTCGTCCACTTCGTCCAACTCACGATCCAGCGTAACGGCATAAATCTTCTTCTTATGGAACTTCGGATGGGTCAGCTTGGCTGCCAGGTCACCGTCGTTGGTAAGGAGCAGCACGCCCGTGGTATTACGGTCAAGACGACCGACGGGATAGATACGCTCCTGACAAGCATTGCGGACGATATCTATAACCGTGTGACGCTCTTGCGGGTCATCGGTAGTAGTAACGGTATTTTTCGGTTTGTTCAACAGGATATAGACCTTGCGTTCCCGGCGTACAGGCTGGTCATGGAAACGTATATCATCCGTAGGGAGCACTTTGACGCCGAGCGAATCAGCCACTACCCCATTGACAGTAATCACGCCTGCCTGGATAAAATCATCCGCTTCGCGGCGCGAGCATATACCGGCATTCGCCAGATATTTGTTCAGACGAACAGGTTTGGTCAGATCCTCGTGTTGCTCACGATACACCTGCTGTTTATGCGCGGAATAGAGTCCGTTGTTACGTTTGGGTTTAGCGCCGAAGGGTCTACGCTGCGCTGATTGAGGGTTGGCGCTGCGCTGCCTGGAAGCAGGCGTTGCGCTGCTGTACGGGTGTTCGCTGTTATACGGACGTTCGCTGTTAAAAGAACGATGAGGGTGTTCAGAACGCTCTGCATGTCCGTAAGAAACAGGTCTGTCTCCATCCCGATGGAAACGGGGGCGTGCCGGAACGGCTTCGCCTTCACGATGAAAACGCGGCCTGGGCCGACGCTCACCGTCATTGTTAAAATTGTTGTTGTACATCAATTTTTAATTTTGAATTTTAAATGTTAAATTTCCAAAGTGGCTCTCACGAGTCACATACGTGCGTCGCGCACGCGTCAATAATTAAGGTAAAAAGGCAAAAGGAAGAAATATTCCTTTCACCTTTCCTTTTTCACCTTTCGTAATGATCAAGCCTCTGCCTGCTCAACAGCGAGTTTACCACGATAGTAGCCGCAAGACGGGCAAACAGTGTGATAGATGTGCAGCGCTCCGCAGTTCGGGCATGTAGCCAGTGTAGGAGCTTTGACTACGTCATGAGTACGACGTTTGGCTTGTCTGGTGTGTGATTGTCTTCTTTTAGGATGTGCCATATTAATTTACGATTTAAACATTTACGATTTACGATTTATTATTCCGCGTATCAATTTTCGGGATCCGGCTCGTCGCATAGGTGGGACTGGAGGAGAAGATCCATTTGCGGGTTGCAACCACCTTCCGGGTGACAGTGGACAAGCGGAATATTGATACTGACAATTTCATATGCGAGCCAGGACAGATCCAAAGTACGATTTGCAATTGAGTATTGAGAATTAAGAATTGAGAATTCCTCTTCCTCCTCAGACCGGATCTCCTGTTCGTCATTTATTTCAAGGGGCATGGGATCGAGACATCTGTCACACACAACAAAGACAGTTCCGTGAACCGCTATGCTGAGCTGATAGTCCTCCTCCCGGAGATTAAGCGTCACTTTAGCAGAGATGTTGCCACTTAGGATTTCGGTTTTTTCAAGGGAAGCGAAGAAATCGTTATCCAGCTGAAAATCAAACTTATGCGTGCCGAGAGGCATCTTTGACAGTTCGATAATATAATGGCTCTGCTCGCTCATAGGCGCAAAATCGCTATATGCGTGATTTTTCTCATGTCATAGACACTCGATGAAAATCGGGCACAAAGGTACTGCTTTTTTTTGACATGTGCAAATTTTCAGGTGTTTTTTTGCAAAAAAAGGCTTCATGTATCGTGAATGGACCGACAATGGACCGACAATGGA
>DEIW01000066.1:0-2449 GCA_002352705.1 Bacteroidales bacterium UBA2764
GGTCATAAATGCCGTTGAACATGACCGGATAGCACTCAGCAGATATGAATCATACCTCTCCATATTAGGAGATTGCTCCGAAACCAAATACCGATAATGTTCCTCATAGCCGCCATACTGGCTGTTTCTACTGCGGTCAATTCTGTAGATTCAATACCAACTCTCACTCTGGACGAGGTGGTAGCTACAGGAACACGCTCATCCACTGACCCGAGACTACTTCCGGTCACTGTGAGCGTGGTGAATGAAACAGTTCTGAACGAGAAAGCGACCCCGAATATTCTGCCTACCCTGACGGAACAAATTCCGGGTATCTTTGTCACCTCTCGCGGAGTCTTCGGATATGGAGTCAGTAATGGTGGTTCGGGAGCCATCAAAGTCCGCGGTATCGGAGGGCAACCAAATACCGACGTACTGGTACTCATTGACGGACTGCCGCAGTACGCCGGACTATACGGTCATCCTATTGCTGATAACTATCAAACTATGATGGCGGAACGGGTAGAGGTTATCCGTGGACCTGCATCGCTATACTATGGTTCCAACGCGATGGGAGGAGTAATCAATATCGTCACCCACCAACCTAAGAAAGATACTGTCATCACATCTATCCATGCACAAGGAGGTTCTTTCGGCTCTGTCGATGCAGGTATCACCAACCAACTCCGCCGTGGCAAATGGACAGAAGCAGCTGGATTTAATTATGTTCGTACAAGCGGTCACCGTGCGAATATGGGATTTGACCAATACAGCGGTTTTGCACGGCTTGGATATAATATTGACAACCACTGGTCGCTGAATGCAACAGGCAACATCGCTTATTTCAATACGGCTAACCCCGGTACCGTGACTGACCCTATTTATGACAGTCACCAGCATATACTCCGCGGCATGGCTACACTTTCCGCCGAGAACCACTATGACCGCACTGAAGGGGCTGTCCGCGCGTATTATTCCGGCGGACGCCACCGCATTAACGATGGTCATAAAACCGGTGAAGCAACACCTGTCACCGAATACAACCACACTGATCTCATGCTCGGCATAAGCGCTTATCAGATTGTGCAGATGTTCCAAGGTAATCACACTACCTTCGGCTTTGACTACCAGCATTTCGGAGGACATGTGTGGAACAAGGGACTAAGTGACAAAGTTCCAAGTACGAAGGATGTCATCCGCAAGACACTTTATGAGTTGGCAGGATATATTGATTTCCGTCAGCAAGTGGTGGAATGGTTCTCGCTGGACGCAGGTGTACGCTTGGGATGGCACTCACAGGCAGGTTTCTATTATGCTCCGCAAGCAGGTCTGTCGTTCATCTTACCGCATGACGCGCAACTAAAGGCTATTGTCAGCCGAGGTTTTCGCAACCCGACAATACGGGAACTGTATATGTACCCGCCACAGAACGACAGTCTGCAAGCTGTCAACCTTTGGAACTACGAACTTTCGTACAAACAATACTTATGGGGAGGCAGGCTCCGCCTGGGCGCAAACGTCTTCTATCTGCACGCAAAGAACATGATTGAGACGCGCATGACAAACGGTCGGCCACGTAATGTCAACACCGGCGAACTGAAAAACGCCGGATGCGAACTGGAGTTCTCCGCCCGTGTTTGGCAAGGCTTGGTATTGGGTGCCAACTACAGTTATCTGTATATGCTCAATCCTATTTTGGCAGCGCCGGAACACAAACTGAATGTCTCCGTTGCTTACAACCACGACCGTTTTCATATTGGTACATCTTTCCAATATATACACGGTCTTTATTCCATACTACCTTCTACCGCTCTTCCACAAGGCACAAAACAGAACTTCTGCCTTTGGAACGCACACGCCGCCGGACGTATTTGGCGGGAGTTATGGTTGACGCTGACCGCTGATAATATACTTGGCACACAATATGAAATCAATGCCGGATTTCCCATGCCAGGAACCACCGTCATGGCTGGACTCCGTATTACTTTTTAACATATAGGAAAATAATAGCAAGAACACAATGACAAAACGCGTGATAGGTATAGGAGAGACGGTGTGGGACATTCTTTTCAAGAATGACCAACCGCAGAAAGCTACCCCTGGCGGATCTACGTTCAATAGTATCGTCTCGTTAGGACGTGCCGGGGTTCCTTGCGCCATAATCACCGAAGTGGGAGATGATCATATAGGAGACATTATTTGTCATTTCTTGAACGATAACGGAGTCTCTACGGATTATGTGTGCCGACACGACCATGTTAAATCTCATATTTCTCTTGCCTTTCTTGACGAGAATAATGATGCGCAGTATATTTTCTATAAAGATCATGCTGCTGTCTCCTTGAATGGATCATTTCCTGAAATTACAAAAAACGACATCGTGCTTTTCGGGTCGTTCTTTGCTATCAATCCGGTGATAAGGCCTGTTGTTGGATCGCTTTTACGCAAGGCGCACAAAAACGGCGCATGC
>DEIW01000066.1:2467-5495 GCA_002352705.1 Bacteroidales bacterium UBA2764
TACGATATCAATTTCCGGAAACCACATATTGCCGACATACCTGATGTCATAGCGAATATAGAAGAAAATATGGCTCTGGCGAATGTCGTACGAGGCTCCATGGAGGACTTCGAATACCTCTATAACCTCCGCTCCGAAAAAGAAATATATGAACGTGTCAGACAATTCTGCCCCACCTTGATACTTACCTCCGGTTCAAAACCTGTATGTGTCTATACGCCGGAAGGGTGCGAATGGTACCCGGTAGAAAAAATCACTACCGTTAGCACAGTAGGAGCCGGAGATAATTTTAATGCCGGCTATATATACGCGATAACGAAAGGAATTGTGGATTTGCCCTCGCGTATTTCCATGGCACAACGATGGAGTCAGGATGTTTGCCGGCAGATGGGGAATAATATAAGCGACACACTGGTAAATAACTTGCTATCACAAATATAAAATAAATATGAAACACTTACCATTTATTCTTTTGAGTCTTATGACAATGATGAGTTGTACTGTCAAAAAGGCAGAGAAACAGGTTATTAGCCAACCGGAGAAGCCGGTGGTTTATATGACGCAGGAGATTTCTCCGGCTGCGTTAGTGCGAATCTATGAAGCCCTCGGAAAACCCGCCACAGGTCGCGTTGCTGTGAAGATTTCAACAGGCGAGGCGGGAGGACATAACTACCTTAAACCCGAGTTGATCCGGCAATTGGTGAATGGAGTGAATGGTACTATTGTGGAATGTAATACCGCATACTCAGGCAGCCGGAATACATCCGAGGCACATTGGCAAACAATCCGCGAGCATGGTTTCATTAACATTGCTCCCGTAGATCTCATGGATGAAGAAGGCGATTTTACCATTCCTGTAGAAGACACGACATGGATTAAATATGACCGCGTGGGTACACACATGAAAAACTATGATTTCATGATTAATCTGGCACACTTCAAGGGACACATGATGGGCGGTTTTGGAGGAGTCCTCAAAAACCAATCGATTGGTGTAGCTTCTTCTGCGGGCAAGGCGTATATTCATTCCGCAGGTTTTACGGAGGATGTGGTGGAGACATGGAATCATATAGACAATCAGGATGGTTTTCTCGAATCAATGGCTGCCGCGGCGCAGGCTGTTCATAACTATTTCGGACGGGGCGAACGAATATTGTATATCAATGTAGTCAACAATCTCTCTGTAGATTGCGATTGTGATAGTCATCCGGCTGATCCAGAGATGAGTGACATTGGCATTCTGGCATCCCTTGACCCCGTAGCATTAGACCAAGCCTGCGTTGACCTCGTCTTCCATTATCCGTCAGAGGAAGGCGATAACGCTGCTGCACTAATTGAACGAATCAACTCGCGCCACGGTATCCACACTATAGAACATGCGGCAAAAATTGGTTTGGGCTCAAGAGATTACAACCTCGTGAGCATTGACGGCGAACAGATGTTGGAACAACTCAACGAACAATCTCTCTCGCTGCTTGTACGTAACCACGGTGTCACTACCATGCATGAGAACCGTGGTGTACAAGATCTTCTCTCATTGATTAAGAATGAGCCTGCACGGCTCAAAGGAGCTGTCGTTGCCGATAAGATGGTTGGTAAGGCAGCAGCGGCACTGATGATAGCCGGAGGAGTGAAAACTGTTTATACGAACCTCATCTGCACCCCGGCTCGCGAACTCTTTGAGAAAGCCGGAGTCTCGGTAGTCGCAACTGAAGAAGTGCCACAGATACTCAACCGCGACAAATCTGGTCAGTGTCCCATTGACAGCCGGCTCAATGACGCAGCGACCGTAGAAGAGTGCGTGGCAATACTGCAAGCCATGTAAATGGTAAATGGTAAATGACCAAATAGTAAATGTCTTTATGCTACGCAAAATTCGAATAACCCTTGCCACGGTCTGCTTTGTGCTGATAAACCTGCTGTTCCTTGGTATCAGTTGGGGACTCAGCCAACACATCGCTTGGGTGGCAAAGATTCAGTTCCTTCCGGCTCTGCTGGCGTTGGACTACGCTGTATTGCTGATCCTCATCGCCGGAACGCTCCTTTTCGGGCGACTCTATTGCTCGGTCATCTGTCCCTTGGGCGTGATGCAGGATATCTTTGGCTGGATGGGCAAGAAAGCGAAGAAGAACCGCTACACCCATTCGCCGGAGAAGAAATGGCTGCGCTATGGTGTACTGGCAGTGTTCATCGTATGTCTCATCATCGGTTTTGCACCGGTAACGACACTCCTGGCGCCTTACTCAGCGTACGGCAGAGTGGTCAACTCGCTCTTCCGCCCGTTGTATGATTTGCTGAATAACGGTCTGGCGGCTTTTGAAAGCCATTACGACAGTTATATCTTTTCCGAAGTGCAGCTATGGATGCGGAGCGTGACGACATTCATCGTGGCGCTGCTGACGCTCGGCGTGCTCGGATTCTTAGCCTGGCGCAACGGACGAACGTATTGCAACACGATCTGTCCGGTCGGTACAATTCTCTCTTTCTTCAGCCGTTTCTCGATCATGCGCGTGCAGATGGATAAGGATAAATGCAAGAACTGCTCCCTCTGCGAGAAGAACTGCAAGGCTTCGGCGATTGATTTCAAGGCAGGCACGGTGGACGCAAGCCGTTGCGTAGCCTGCGGCGATTGTCTGGAGGTATGCCATTTTGATGCGCTGCATTACAGACCACTCAAATCTTCAAATCTTCAAATCTTCAAATCACCGATTACCAATGCGAAGCCCGATGCTTCGCGCCGTGCTTTTGTGACGAGCGCGGTACTGGCTACCGGCGCGGCGGCAATGGCGCAAGCGAAGATCAAAGTAGATGGCGGCATGGCGGTTGTAGAGGACAAACAAGTGCCGAACCGAGAGACGCCTGTCACGCCTCCGGGATCTGTCTCGGCGTATAACATGAACCGGCATTGCACAGCCTGCCAGTTATGCGTCAGCGCGTGTCCGAATAACGTACTGCGCCCATCTACGGACCCGTTGCGGTTCATGCAACCGGAAATGTCTTTCGAACGCGGCTACTGCCGTCCGGAGTG
>DEIW01000066.1:5536-5958 GCA_002352705.1 Bacteroidales bacterium UBA2764
GCCGTCCGGAGTGTACCCGTTGCAGTCAGGTCTGCCCCGCCGGTGCAATCAAACCAATCACCAAAGAGGAGAAGACCGCCATTCATATCGGTCACGCCGTATGGATTGAGCAGAACTGCATCCCCGTCACCAACGGTGACCACTGCGGTGCCTGTGCGCGCCACTGCCCTGCGTGGGCAATCCAAATGGTGGAGAAAGAGATCAACGGCAAAAAGGTGGAAGTGCCTGTCGTAGATACCGAAAAATGTATCGGTTGCGGCAAGTGCGAGAATCTTTGCCCCGCACGCCCCTTCAGCGCCATCTATGTAGAAGGAAATACCATACACCATATCAATTGAGAATTAAGAAAATGATAAATGTGTAAATGAAAAAAATGAGTAAATGCGGAAATGAATAGACGAGAATTTATCAAACATAGCGCA
>DEIW01000127.1 GCA_002352705.1 Bacteroidales bacterium UBA2764
TTAATTTGCTAAATTTGTGAACTATTTATTTGCATATGTCAAAAATTATATGTACCTTTGCAGCCGGAAGTCGCTTGAGAAAATACGGATAACGGCAAAAAAGTCGTTCAAGAAAATACGCTGACGAACAAAAAAGTCGTTCGAAAAAATATCATAATCATGCTTAAAAGAAAGATTTATAGTATCATATCTCACAAGCTTTCAAACTTGGAGACTACAATGTCGGACAAACAGGTAATGTATTAACACTGCCTCTTTACATGGCTTTTCTCTTAACTGCTCGATAGCCATTTTTGTACCTTTGTACCCGATTATGTTAGAAGACTACCGTTTTAGCGAAGATATGCCCTATGCGTCCCACCGTCTAATGGTTCGCAGCAAGGACATCGAGATCGGCGGCGTGCTGGGTCCTGTGTTCGGCATCTCTGTTGCCGAATAATCGCCCCCGGTGTCCTGTGCCCGGCATCTCCGTTGCCGAATAGTCGCCCCCGGTGTCCTGTGTTCGGCATCTCCGTTGCCGAATAGTCGCCTCTGGCGTCCTGTGCCCGCGAGTTCCGCGAGCGGGATTCCTTTCTTTCGCCCTCTTTCCTCTTTTCTCCGGCATCGGATGCCGGTTGTTCCCTTCGGTGGCATTCTTGCCACCGTTGTATTTTTTGTATTGTGCCGCCTCCCATGGGCTGCCTCTTTCCTTTCGGCATTTCCTCTTGGGCATCCGCCATGCATGGCGGATTGAAATGCCGCCTCTGCCGTGTTCAGCACCTCTCTTTTGCAAAAATGCGGACGAATTTGTTTAATTTGCTAAATTTGTGAACTATTTATTTGCATATGTACAAAATTTGTTGTACCTTTGTACTAAATTTCGTGGCATTTACGACAGTCGAACGACGGTCAAACGACGGTCGAACGACAGTCGTAGCCTACGTATGAATGATGTTAAACCGGGGATTAGACCCCAAAACAACCAAAATTTTATGTCACAAGTTGTTCCTGCTGCCTCTATTGATGAGATTCACGGAAAGCCTTATGGCCGGAGTGACGGCTATTTCTATCAGTCCAAGAAAACAGGCAAAACATTCTACCGTGAGCGAGTTGAAAACTACCAAAAGAACCAGTCGCCACGCCAGAAATGGAACTCCACGGCTTTCAAAGCGGCGAATACCCAACTCAAACTTATTCTCAACAACCCTGATTCCAAAGCACAAATGGAAGCGGATTACGAAGCGGCAAAACATATCGCCTCCAACGGTAAGGCCTATTCTACCATCCGGGCATGGAAATTCAACTCCCTCCTCCACGAATACAAACTCTCTCACCCTTTCGTACAACCTTAAAAACAGATACTTTTATGTCAAAACACAATTTTTTATTCCTTTGTACATTGTTCTTGATGGCTTTGCCGCTTACTGCCGCACCGCGGCGTGTACACACGATTGGCGACAGCACGATGAGCGATTACAAGCCCGCAGCGACACCCAAACGCGGCTGGGGCATGTACCTCCAGGCATTCTTTAACCCCGATTCCGTAACCGTTAATAACCGTGGCAAGAGCGGTGCCTCCACACGCACGTTCTATGAAACGGAGAACCTCTGGCCGTCCGTCAAGAGCCAGATGCATGAGGGGGACTACCTCATTATCCAGTTTGCCCACAACGATGAGAAATGCAAAGGCGAAGATGTCTATGTCCGGAATGCCCAACTGCGTGCCGAAGGCAAGGACACGCTGACTGACATGCGCGGTACTGAGCCTAACACCACATACAAAGAATACCTGTTCCGTTTCATCAACGAGGCACGCGAGATGGGCGTCACACCTATTCTGATGAGTCCCATTTGCCGCGCCTATTTCGGCAAAGACGGCAAGATTAACGATGAGGGACGGCATAAACTGCCGGGAACGAAAGAACTCACCCAAACAGAAGCAGCAAAGGTCTTGGCGCCGGCAGGCACACGGGACAAAGATTATGTGCGGTGTATGCGGGACGTGGCAGAGGCAATGGCGGTACCGTTCCTCGACATGACAAAGCGTACGCAGGAGTATTTCGAATATGTGGGCAAGGATAAGTGTATGGCGGAGTACTTCAACTGCGGCGACAAGACACACACCTCCGCCACGGGCGGCATGGTGGTTGCCATGCAGGCAAATCTGCTCCTGCAATGGTCGGATTTAGAGGAACTGAAGTCATGGATGGTAACGCCTACCATGGATGAACTGTACGCCTATTCCAAACGCATTGAGGAGAGCGGAAAGAAAGCTGCGTTTGCAGCCAAAGGCACACCTTTTGAGACTGTAATAGAAAATAACGAATTGCATCTCACAAACATGGAGCTTGATAAGAAAGGCTACACTCCGGTCGGCGGCGCATGGCCCGCAGGTGAGATAGACGAAGTGGCAAACCGTTATATCGAATATACCATAGCCGCGGAAAAGAAGAAAGGGATGGTTATTGAGACAATCAATCTTGCCGTTAAAGCCAAAGGAGGAGACGGAATGAACATACATATCAACTATGGATTTGGCAGTGATTTCAATGGGGTGACTACGATATACGAAAATACCGCCCTGCCTAAATGCAAGACGGTAAATATTCATTTGGATCAACCTATTCTTGTTCCTGCCGGACAGACTTTACATATCCGGATCCTACCGTGGTACGACTCGAACGGAAAGCCTCAATCCAAGAAATATCTTCAACTCAAAGAACTTGTTGTTACAGGTAAAAGGTTAATGTAATAGAGGATTTATTTACCTCCGTCAATCATCCATTTTCCATCCACCAACACTAACTGAATGTTGTCGGGTTTGGAACTGCCATCGCCATAAGTGAGCGTATAGTTCACTTTTGCGCCCTGACCATCTTCATCCAGCGTCACTTCACCTACCTCATAAGAAGCGATACCGCCTTTTTTCTCTACTTCAGGAGCTGCTTTCTCTTGA
Source organism: Bacteroidales bacterium UBA2764 (assembly GCA_002352705.1). Lineage (GTDB taxonomy): Bacteria > Bacteroidota > Bacteroidia > Bacteroidales > Paludibacteraceae > Colicola. Next base: position 2,936 of record DEIW01000127.1, read on the forward strand.
AACATCTGGATGAATTGATCTTTCTGTTCTTTTGTCAATTCTTGCGAAAAGTGCATTTGGTCAATAAGAGCCGCATAGTCGCCTTTCTGGTAGCTCTTGAGGAATGTAGCGGTTGCCCCTTCCGGAGTTGCAGACTTGGAACCACAGGCAACAAATGCCATAATAACGACAGCCATAGCCATCAATTGAAACATTTTCTTCATAAAGAGTTTGTTTTTAAGGGTTTTATAAAAAGAGTTGTCTTACTCTGTTCAATATCGCTCGGAAAGATGCACTCCCCTTCCTTGCAAAAGAAAGCAGGTACCGCGTGTCTGTTTCCTGATGTTATATCCACTCCCTGCTGACGGAAAGCCCGCCATACCAATTCTGTACAATAGAGTTGTGAACTATCTGCCAATAAGTAGTTGTTATCAAAAAGACAGTGTTCTTTGACCTTGCGAAGTGCATAGCATGCAGCCTTGTATGCGATTTCGTCGCTACATCTAACGCGTAGCCACGCTCCGTTACGCGCCCTCTCCGGATTGAAAAAGAGAGACAGCGGTTCCGCCTTTACATATTCCGGTTCATCTTCGCCGGGCACAGCGTGAATGACATACCATTCATGTTGCGCGCTGTCGCGAAAAAGTATTCCGATATGAGAATACGAAGCCTGACTGCGCTCTGTCACCACCCTGCTCTCTAATCCGTAACCGCTCCGTAATACCAAGTCCCCGTTGCGCCATTCTGTAGTGTCATACGTTACTTGACTCTGGCGGTTACAGCTACCAAACAGCATAAAAAAGAGTACAAAAAAGGCCGCGGTAAAGCGACCTTTCTTGTAATTCTTAGTAACTCGTACGCTGCGTTGCTGCATAACTGATTTTTAATGCATACGCTCGCCGTAACTCCTGTTTTATATCCGCAATGATACCCATTTTGGTTTCCTTGTCGGCTTTGATAGAGACGGTCATCAAACCTTGCTCTGACTCTTTCATGGACGAACGCTCATTGATGATATACTCGCCAATCTCCTTCGTCTCTGCAAAGGCGTCATCGAGTTGGATACGTGTCTCTGCACCGTACTGTTTGCGGAATTCTGCAGTCGGAGTTCCAACATAGATATAACGTACAAGTGATTTCTTCTCCAGCTTGGTAAGCTCTGTAGCCTGCGGGTTCTTGAATTGAACCTTGTAGGATACCTCCTTCATTGACGTAACGGACATGAAGAAGAACAGCAGCATGAAGATAATATCAGGGAGAGATGACGTATTCAATGCCGGCATCTCACGTTTCTCATTTCTACGTATCTTTGCCATAATCAGTTACCGTAATTTTTAGGTTCAGCCTCCGAAATCTTTTGAGGATAGATCTTCTGAATCTGTTTCTGTTGATCCTCTTCAAGCTCGTTATAAGCTTTGTGGAAATACTTCTGCGCGCATTCTTCACGCAATTCGTTATACGCTGCTACGAGCTCATTTTGAACATCCAGATATGCCTGATACTGAGTATCCACATCGTTTTGAACGGAGATGACGTGATCCTTTGTGTACTTCAGTACGCCAAACGGTGCGCCGAAATCCTCCTCTACGAGTTTCGGATAGTAATCCGCATTCTGCTCGTTCTTAATAAACTCCTTCGCTCTCTCGCGGAGTTGCTTCACATCCATCAACTGGCCTTGCACCATCAATTGGTTAGCCGAGTTAATCTTAACCACCAAGAGGTTGCGCTTGTTGATATCCTTATCCTCCACTTTCTGGTCGGGCGGAATAGGCGCAGGCAGACGGCGAGCCAGTCCCTGGTTCACATCCATAGAGGTGGTCACCAGGAAGAAAATCAGCAACAGGAACGAGATGTCCGCCATGGAGCTGGCGTTAATCTGTGGGACTTTCTTTGCCATGATAAATGTGATTTACTTCGACAGTTTTTTTGTATAGCAATAACCCCAGATCATGGTACCGATGGTAGCAATAATAAGGGCATAGCAAGCGAAAATAACTGCGTCAGACATTTGAGCCCATGCGCCTTCGTTGTCTGTACCTTCATAGCCGATGATGTTAATTTTCTCAGGGCTACCAAGGAACCAGCAGATGAGCGCCAACGCAATGAAACCGCATACGACACCAAGCGTCATATACGCTTTACTACGGTTCGTCTTCCAGTTATTGACAAATTCCACCACCACAACAGCGAGGGTGATCAGCACTGCCAATGCGAAGAGGATATAGTTCCAGACGAGGAAAGCATCGGTGAAGCGAGGAATATCCAGGAAATCACCGGCTACCTCCAAACTACCGTTCGAGCCGCCCAAGAAGAACAACGCGATAAACACGATGCCCAACGCTATAAGCGACCAAAGGGTAATTTTAGGTAATAATTTATAATCTTTCATAATTGCTCAGAATTTATAAGTTAATGGCTCACGCGCACATACGCGTACCTTTAATTATTTTTTCTTCTGGGCAGCGTCGTACTCTACTACGATATCGAGCAGGCTAATCGAGCTGTCCTCCATTTCATTAACCAGACCCTCAACGAGGCTGAGGATATAGTTGTAGAACAACTGAAGAACAACAGCGATAATCAAACCGAGAAGGGTAGTCAACAGAGCGACCTT
>DEIW01000020.1 GCA_002352705.1 Bacteroidales bacterium UBA2764
CCCATGGATGGATGATCAGGGTGAGGTACAGATTAACCGCGGTTTCCGCGTGCAGATGAACTCCGCCATCGGTCCGTATAAAGGCGGTATCCGTTTTCACGCGAGTGTGAACCTCTCTATCATGAAGTTCCTTGCGTTCGAGCAGACTTTCAAGAATGCGCTGACGACGCTGCCGATGGGTGGTGCCAAAGGTGGATCGGATTTTTCGCCGAGAGGCAAATCTGACGCTGAAGTAATGCGTTTCTGCCAATCGTTCATGACGGAACTGCAACGCCACATCGGCGCTGACACGGATGTTCCGGCAGGTGATATAGGTGTCGGCGGACGTGAGATTGGCTTTATGTTCGGCCAGTACAAGCGTCTGCGTGACGAGTTTACGGGTACGCTGACAGGCAAAGGCCAACAATGGGGCGGTTCGCTCATGCGTCCCGAAGCAACGGGTTACGGAGCTTGCTATTTCGCGGAGGCGATGCTCGCTACGCGTGGCAAGAGTTTTGAGGGCAAGCGCGTTTGTATCTCCGGAGCCGGAAACGTAGCACAGTTTGCAGCGCAGAAAGCCATGCGTCTCGGTGCCAAAGTGCTTACAATGTCCGATTCCAACGGATTTATTTACGACGAGGAGGGACTCAACGAGGAGAAGCTGAACTATATCTTCGAACTCAAGAATGTCCGTCGCGGCCGTATCAAAGAATACGTGACCAAATATCCGCAGGCGAAATACTTCGAGAACGAGCGTCCGTGGCGTATCCCGTGCGACATTGCTATGCCGTGTGCAACGCAGAACGAGATAGAGAAAGCCGATGCGGAGAACCTGATCAAAAACGGTTGTTTCTGCGTGACCGAAGGAGCGAACATGCCTTCTACGCCTGAAGCCATCGCAATCTTCCAAGGCGCGAAGATCCTCTACAGCCCGGGTAAGGCATCCAACGCCGGCGGCGTGGCTACCAGCGGTTTGGAGATGACCCAGAACTCCATGCGTCTCAAATGGACTGCCGAAGAAGTGGATGCCCGTCTCCGTACGATTATGGCGGACATCCATGCGGCATGTCTCAAATACGGTACCGAAGAAGACGGCTATATCAACTATGTCAAGGGTGCCAACATCGCCGGCTTCATGAAGGTGGCGAATGCGATGGTCGAGCAGGGATTAGTATAATACTTGTGAGAAGGTGCTTTAGCAATTGAGCAAGGATTAGTATAGATGAATACCAACACTTACACATCCCTGATGGAGCGGCGCGTAAGGCGGCTTTGCAGCCGGAGATAGACCGCCTCGCGGCGTACTACAGCTCCAAGGCATGGAAGGTGGACTTCGCCGCCGACGAGGCAGGGCTTCTGCCCGTTGGCATGAAGCGCGGCGTGCTCTCCGAGGATGGGGTGTACGGGGTATTGGAGAGGTTCGGGGAGATGGAAGGATAGCGCGACCTAAGGAAGGAAACTCGCGCTCAGAGAGCACGAGCACAAGACCTAAGGACAGAGATAATAGAACATAAGCGAAAAGAAGTATATATGCACATCGAGCAAAATCCATATCACGAAACGAAACACTCAATGCTCCGCCGGTGCAAAGGATGGAACTACAAAGGGCGCGGAATATACATGATAACCCTCGTGGCGCGTGATCGGAAAGCAGTTTTTGGCAAATTGAACGGGGAGAGAGAGAAGGTACACCTTGTTCCCTCAAAGTTGGGCGAGAGTGTATCCTCACAAATAGATGCTATTCCTTCTTATTATCCACAAATTGAGATCATTGCCAAGCAACTCATGCCTGATCATTTGCATATGTTGCTGTTCGTTCATGAGCCTCTTACTGTGCATATAGGAAGGGTGATTGATGGGTTTAAGGTTGGGACAAACCGTGCATATCGGCAGATAAATGGTTTGCGCTCAAACAGCGCAAACACAGAACCGGCGGATATGAATATTCCTCATAGCAGGTCATGTGTTTCCGCTGTTTCAGCGGAAAGGTCTTACCTCCCCGGATTATGGGAAGAAGGCTATCACGACCGCATACTCACCCACAAAGGGCAGCTCGGAAATATGAAGCGGTATATATTGGACAATCCGCGGCGGTTGGCACTCAAACGGGCAAATCCCGACCTGTTCAAGATACGGCAACAAATGAATATATGCGGAGTGGCATGTACGGCGATGGGGAACATGTTCCTCGCGGAATACCCGCAACGGCAAGTGCTGCAATGCTCGCGCAGACTGAGACAGGCTGAGATAGATGCCAAGCGCGAGGAGTGTCTTCTGGAAGCAGAGAAAGGGACGATATTTATCAGCGCGGCTATCTCGGAGGGCGAGAAACAGATATGCTGGGCATTGCGTGAGGCGGGTTTTCCTCTGATTGTACTGCTGAGCGGAGGTTTCCCGAGCCCTAATGAACCGCACTACCAATACTACAAACCAAAAGGCGTCTATTTCGAGGCATGTGCGGCAGGACGGCTGTTACTTATCGAGCCGGACAAGAGCCTGTCAGAACAGCCGGAAATAGCAGAACAAGTGGTTGCCAAGGCGGGAGAGATACCGCATGACTGTCTGCGGTACAAGTTCCTCGCGCTCAACGCCATAGCCGAGATGATAAGCAAGGATAACCCGGCATCGAAAATGCCGGATACAGGAGCTACGGATGAAAATAATTAAAACCAATGAATGCCAACACTTACACATCCCTGATGGAGAGGCGTGTCAAGCGGATTCTTCTTGTGTGCAACAACTATGACAGTTTTGCGCTTGAAGAAGACGGGCGTATTGACGTGCAGATTGCACAGGAATATGCGGAGCTCAACCTCTCTAATCCGCCGGCTATCATACGTGCAGAGACGACCCAAGAGGCGCTTGATAAAGTACGAGGTACGAAGTACGACGGACGAAGGACGGACGAAGGAGGAGAAGTACGAAGTACAAATGAAGACCCTTTTGATCTCATTTTAGTCGTTTATAGTGCAGGAGGAAGCGAAGTGTGGGATTTTGCGGCGGAGGCGAAAAAACGACTGCCGGAATGCCCTATAGTGGTGCTTTCGTCTTTCAGCAAAGAGGTGTACCGCAGGGTGGAGCAACAGGATAAGAGCAATGTTGATTACCTGTTCAACTGGAATAACTCTACGGACCTGATAATTGCCATTATCAAACTGATTGAGGACAGGCTGAATGCCGAGCACGACATCTTGGACGAAGGCGTGCGGGCGATTATGCTGGTAGAAGACTCCGTGCGGTACTACTCCACCTATCTGCCGTTGCTATACAAGTTGGTTTTGCAACAGAACTCTATTGCCATCCGCGATGCGCTGAACGAGAAACAGCAGTTGCTGCGCAAGCGCGCACGTCCAAAAGTGCTGATGGCTACTTGTTATGACGAGGCGGTGGAGCTATACAGCCGTTATGGAAAGAACATGATTGGCGTCATTTCCGATGTGGGTTTTGTGATTCATAAAGGCGAACCTTCTTCTGCAGAGAAACTGGACGCCGGTGTGGATTTATGCCGTCTAATTCGGGAAGATAATCCGACTATGCCGTTCCTCATGCAGAGTTCGCAGGAGTCTATTCGCTCTGTTGCGCGCAAACTGAATGTGGGCTTTGTGGTGAAGAAATCCAAAACACTATCCCAAGATGTGAGTGAATATATCGAGCGGGAGTTCGGTTTTGGAGACTTTATTGCCCGTGACCCGAGAACCGGCAGAGAGATTGCGCGTGCTTCGGACTTGGAGGGCTTCGAGCGTATTATCTCTTCAATCTCACCGGCAGCATTCAGGCGGTTGAGTGATAACAACTATCTCTCCAAATGGCTCTTTGCCCGCGGTCTGTTTGCCATCGGTCGTGAGGTACACAAACTGACTATTCAGGACGAGACGGACATTGAGAACATCCGCCAGACGAATATCCGTTTGATTCACGACTATCGCATCAACCAAGCCTTGGGTGTGGTTGCCAAATACGCGCCGGATACGTATAATGATACCATCTGGTTCGCGCGTTGCGGCAACGGAGCCATGGGCGGAAAGGGTAGAGGATTGGCGTTCCTCAACCACATGTTGCAGAAATATGACCTCTATGACCGCTGGCCGGGAATACGTGTTTTAGTACCGAGGACGTTGGTGATTACAACCGATTATTTTGACCGTTTCATTCATGAAAACGGTCTCCAATATGTCATCAATGCGGATCTGACGGACGAGGAACTGCTCTCGGAGTTCGTAGCAGCGATGTTGCCGATGGAATTGCGCGAAGCCTTGCGCCATTTCATCCGCGTAAACAATAGACCTTTGGCCATTCGGTCCTCTTCCAAACTGGAAGACTCTTATTATCAACCGTTTGCGGGCGTGTATAGCACCTATATGATACCGCATACGGATAACGAAGACCAACAATTACGAATGTTATCCAAGGCCATCAAATCCGTCTATGCGAGTGTTTATTTCGCAGCATCGAGGGGATATATCATTTCCACGGGTAATGTGCCAAGTGAGGAGAAGATGGCGATTGTGTTGCAGGAAGTATGCGGTGAAACCGAAGGAAATTACTATTTTCCGGTCATCTCCGGTGTGGCGCGGAGCATCAATTTCTACCCCGTAGGCAAAGAGAAACCCGAAGACGGTATTGTGAAGATCGCTTATGGTTTGGGCAAAGCCGTGGTGGACGGCGAACAGGTATTGCGTTTCTCACCCAAGTACCCGAAACATGTGATGCAGACATCAACGGTCGATTTGGCAATGCGCGAGACGCAACAGTCCATGCTGGCACTTTCGCTGAGCCCCGAGAAATTCAAGACTTCGATAGACGATGCGGTCAACTTGGAGCGTATTCCGATACATGACTGCGGACAGTTCGAGAGCCTCAAACTGATTGCTTCCACGTATGACCGCGAGAATATGCGCATTGTGGATTCCTGTTATCCCGACGGACCGAGGATTGTTACTTTTGCACCGCAGCTGAAATTCAATACTTTCCCGTTGGCAGATATCGTGCAACAGTTACTGGATATTGCGCGCGAGGAAATCAAGACTCCGGTAGAGATTGAGTTTGCAGTCAATTTAGAGCATGAGCCGCAGATTTTCCACGTGCTGCAGATAAGACCTATCTCTGCGGACAGCCTGAGTGCCAAGGTAGATTGGGAAAATGTCGATGAAACCGGCGCTTTCCTGCGCTCCGGCAATGCACTGGGTATAGGCAAAACGGAGGACGTATGCGATATTATCTACCTGCGCAAAGAGGCGTTCGATGTACTCCGCACGCAAGAAATGGCGGCTACGCTCCGCGAATGGAACAACAGCTTGCGCCAAGAGGGTAGGCAATATCTGCTCATCGGTTACGGCCGCTGGGGGTCGCAGATACCGACATTAGGCGTGCCGGTTCAATGGGGCAATATCAGCGAAGCGAAAGCGATTGCCGAGTGCTCGCTTGAGAACTTCCGCATCGAGCCGAGCCAAGGGTCTCATTTCTTCCAAAATATGACTTCGTTCAATGTGGGATATATCAATGTGGACCCATGGGCGCGGCCGCTCACAGATGCATACGACCAAAGCGTTCTGGATGCGCTTCCTGCTGTAGAAGAGACGGAACTGATTCGCCATGTCCGACTCGACAAACCTTTAGAAATGTATATAGACGGCTTTGCAAATAAGGCGATTCTCAAACTAAAAGAGAAATAAATTTGCAAATGTCATAATATTTTTGTAACTTTGTGCCCGATTTTTAGTTTCTATAACAAACAATGACTCTTGTTTTACAAATTATCACGCTCATCGGTTCCGTGGCAATGCTGATGTACGGAATGAAAGTGATGAGTGAAGGCCTGCAGAAGATGGCTGGTAGCAAACTGAGCAATGTGCTTGGTACTATGACTACCAACCGATTTACAGGCGTGCTTACCGGTGCTTTCATCACAGCCGCTGTGCAGTCCTCTACCGCGACAACGGTAATGACCGTTAGTTTCGTGTCGGCGGGCATCTTGTCGCTGGCGCAGGCTATTTCTGTCATCATGGGTGCCAACATCGGTACGACGTTCACTGCGTGGATTATGGTCTTGGGTGGCGGTTCGTTTGACCTCCGTCTGGTCGTTTATGCAACCATTGTACTCGCCGTAGCCTTGATTTACACGAAGAAAAACGCCAATCTTGGCGATTTCCTGATAGGTTTGTCGCTCATGCTTCTCGGTTTGACGACGCTGAAAATCAATGCCACCGATATGCATCTGGATCAGATGAGTCCTGTCCGCAATTTCTTTATTGCGACGTCCAGTTGGGGCTACGGCAGCTATTTCCTCTATTTGCTTGTCGGCGGAATACTTACTTTTGCCGTGCAGTCATCGGCTGCAATCATGGCCATCACCATGACCCTTTGTTCCACCCACGTGTTGCCGATAGATATGGGTATTGCG
>DEIW01000150.1:0-3843 GCA_002352705.1 Bacteroidales bacterium UBA2764
TACGAGTTACCCGCTGCCAGATTCTGCTTGGCTACCTCGCCGAAGAAGTCCGCATCGGTCTGAACCCATTTGCTGGTCTTCTCGTTATAAGCATACGTTTCTTCCTCTCTCGAGAAGGAGCATACTACTTTCACCTCGTCAATGACAACTTTGCCCGGCTCAAGAGCCAAGTCTATGGTAAAATAGCCATCTGCATCGGTCTTCAGTTCGTAGGGCACATAACTCATCGTCTTGCCATCCGCACTCTTCGTACCGTAATAGAGGATAAGAGGGGTGTTCTCCAACAGCTCCGGTTTCTTGACGGAACCCTTGCTGTCGGTTACTACATAACGGGCATAACCGCGTACCGTTACTTTGTTCTGCGTATCCACTCCGGACACCTCTGTGGTCTTCACTTTCTCGCAACTGCTGAAAAGCATGGCTGCTGCAGCCACTGCCATAAAGATATACTTTTTCATAATGTCAATGAATTGGGTTGTTTGTTATTTGATTTCTACGCCTTGTGCGTTGAATAGTCTGCCGTTTTGCTCGATGTACAGGATTCCGTCTCTCAATATCTTGCGGCAGGCAGAATCGTCCGTGTCTGTTTTCATATTCTCTACCCCGGTAGTCGGTCCGTCCTCCGTTTCTATGAGTTGGAAGGTAGCAGTAACAACCAGGTCGGAATAGATGCGTGCGAACCCGCGATCCCATCCGGCAAAGGTATATCCCTCGCGCATCGGCTCTGTGGCAGGTGCAGCAGCGGATTTTCCATACGCCACCTGCTGGGTCTCTATCTCCACATGATTCCAGTTCTGGAAACGGACATCATAGTATCGGGGCGATTCGGAGAAGACCGCGTCCAGCGTCATATCCTGCGTTACTGTTCCGCCTAACTCGGACGACCAGCGCTCAAAGGTGAAGACAATACTGTCATTCATCTCTTTGACGGGAGTGCCATAAGGATAATAGATAGCGGAGGCATCATAACCCGCTACCGCCTGAATAGAGTATGTCACCTCTCCTTCCACGCGATAAGTGACGGTATAAAGCACTTCGGTGAAGACCGCTTCAACGGTGATGTCCTTTGTAATATGCTCCATATCCACATCGTCTCCGGAGACATAGTCGCGCCATTTGACGAAAGTCCAGTTTTCGCGGGTTACGACGATACCGTGTGCGGCTTGTCCGTCTTTCACCGTCTCTGTACCGAGTGTCGTGCCGTCATAGTTCTTATAGGTCACTGTCCACATCTTCTCATCCTCTCCGTAGAGCGCGGTGATATCGGTATTGGAAGTGATGGTGGTAAACTCTTTGTCCCATCCGATAAAGTGGTATCCGGCAATAGCAGGAACGTCCGGCGGCGTGGCATTCAAACCCTCCTCTATCGTTTGCTTATCCAGCAACGTGCTGGCGGAAGATAAGAGTCGTTTGGCAGGACCGCCGACTTGTACTCCGTCCGGTCCGTAGAAATTGACGGTATATTGGGGTGCTGCAGGCAGTTCGTCAAAGACGGCGGTGAAGCCGATAACATTGTCGCTAATGGCAGGTACATGGAGGTATGCAGTGTCCGCATAATCCGTATTCCATGCTTGCCATCCTTTGAAGACATATCCGTCCATAACCGGGTCTTCGGGCAACACTTTGCCGCCGCAATTAACGATCTGTGCATAGTAGCCGTTGTTGATTTTTCCGAAACCTTCTGCCGTAAAGTCGAACGCCTTGGGATAGCCGTTTCCATAGACTCCGTCGAAGACCACAAGCTTCTGCGCAACGCCCACTTCGACGGTCTCTTTCTCGCCCGGACAGATGATATAGGCATACCCCTCTTTATCTATGCCGCTGTCCAGATTGCGTGAAGGCTGGTTCAGACGGGCAAAAGTAAGGCATGCCCCACGGGCTCCTGACATTTGACAGATGCGTACCGTGTCGTTATAGCGGGCAGGGATAACAAAATCGTTTTCTGCCATATTGAAATCTTCCGAATTGTTCCATGCTATCAAAGAATGTTCATAGATGTCGCCTTCTATTGCACTCTTGATGGTCAGTGCATAATAGACATCGTATTCAAACGGATCGGAATAGAGTCTTTCGCCATTGCAAACGATATAGAAGCGGAAGGCAAATCCCGGCACAAACGGACTCTCATAGTAGTTGCTGGTGTAGGCTACAGGGACGGTTTTGTCGAAAGTTTTGGTGGCTTTGGCGCCGGCAAAACCCGCCGTATAAGAAGCCACGCTGTTGTCGGTAGGCTGCTCCCATTGCCATTCGCCCTCGCTATTTTTGTAGTGCGCAGTCTGGAAATAGAGTGTAGCTGCTTGCGGCATGCGCATGGTGGCGGTAAAGGTGAGAGAATCGCCTACCATGGCACGTGTTTTGCTCCGTCTGAAGTCTTTGATGTTAATGGGGTTGACCGTATTGGTGTGTTTCGTCTGTGTGACATCAAACCGGTAGTCGCCGCCTTGCAAGGTGTAGGAGGCATAAACATTGAGGTCACTATGCACATTGGTAAAGTCGCGACTCCATTTCTTGAAACTCAATCCGTTCATCGAAGGCGTAGAAGGCGCAGTGGCGTCGCTGCCGCACTCGACTTGTTCGGTTTTCAGCAACGTGCCGTCGGAGTTGAGGAAACGTACCGTGTAGGTCTTTGTTTCGGATTCGATCCAGAGGTTGCAAGCCGGTTGCATCATCCGGTAGTAAGACTCATCGTGCTCGACAAACACAACAGGGATGTTGCTGTAGGTCTTGTATTCCACGCAGTCGCTTGGCTTGGGATAGAGAATGTTTTCTCCGGGCTCCATATATAATACATTTCCATTATGTACCTGCATGTACCGGAAGCGGATAAGATTGTCGTAGGCAGGTGTGCGCACGATGTTTCCCGTGGCGACATCCGTAGCCACGACGCGATAGAACCGCGCATTGGGCACGCCGTCGCCGGTAAAAACCCGTTTATAGGTCACTGTTTTTCCCGCGCGTGCATCGACCGCTGAGATAGTTCCGCTGTGGATAGTATTCCAATAGTCAGCATGGTCGCTCTCCTGAATGGCAAAGGTCAGTTTGGCAGCCGCCTGTATGCGCGTCTGAATCACCATCTGGTCGCCATAGTTAACCGCTTTAGGTACAGATAAGGAAAGGTCGATAAGAGGCAGCCGGACATCCACATAGTTGTGCAGGCCGGGACATTGAACACCGTTTGGAATCTCGTATGGAGCCCATTTATGCAGCTGAATGTCATTATAGCAGCCTTGCACACAAATACGGATATAGGTATAGCCTTGCTGATAGCACTTGGCTATGGCGTCCGCCAGGTTATCAATCGTCACCTTGCCACCCCGGTTGCTAAATTTGTAGGCAAGCACCCGCTCAATCCTACCATCCAAATAGGAATAAATGGAGACCGGCTTGCCGTAATTGTACGCCACCGTATCCTTGTAGTAGGCTGGGTTATACTCCTGTTTATAGAACTCGCTGTTGTTGGTGTTATAGAAGATATACACTTCATACAGACGATCCAGTTCGACGCCTTGGTGGAAGGTATCGTCGAAAGTGAGTTGTTTGGACGCCTTGTCGTATTGCATATTCTGCAGATACCGAGGATATGGCAAACTGTCGCCATATCCGGTTAAGGCATACGATGCCGTTGTCATCAGGACAAGAGCAAGTGAAAGTAGTAGTTTCTTTGTCATAATGTTGTAGTTTGGAAGCCTTCCCCATCCCCCTCTATGAAAGGAGGGGAAAAGGGACAGCGGGTTAATAATTAATTATTGTTCGCGTGATGCGTGCGATTAAGTTTGTTTTTCATTACAGGTCATACGTGAATTGATATTTCATTTTGCCTAACTCTATCTTCATATCCCCTAC
>DEIW01000150.1:3856-5346 GCA_002352705.1 Bacteroidales bacterium UBA2764
CATTCGCCCATGGTGATTTTTGGTCTAGTTTTAGCCAAATTGTACATTCTCCCGCATACGTGTGCTCACCTGAAGCCAGAGGAACTTGGACATGGTAACTCATAGTGCCTGTCATTTTATTTTCTGCTTTGGAATAAGATACTTTTTCATCATTCGAGCCAGGCTCTTTCAAAAAGTCGGTACTAACTATCCATTCTGCCGGAGCACCTAATGCGTTGGCATCTTTGTAATCAGCATAAACACTCTTCTTAGCATCCCAATGATAAAAATTCCACCATGTCGAATGCCAGCCGTATTGCTCATCAATATCCAGTATCATATTCGTTTCATATATAGCGTTCACATACGTGTTCTTATATGCGGTACCAGAAGAGTAGGTATAATTTAATTGGCTCGCATCCGTAACAGTAAGGTCGCACCGTTCGGTCACTCTGATATAGGGAGACTCTTGCTTCAATATCAGTTTGGCTGTTGATCTGCCGTCCGAGAACTCCACAGGGATGGACTCTACTCTCTTGGTGGATGCGAAAGTTCCGTTGTACAGCTTTTTGCTTACATCTACTTTGATAGTAGCCCTGTTCTCGGATTTGGTGATGGTGACCCCTTCTGTTTCGCAGGTGACGTCCCAGGACTCGGCATCAGTGGTTACCTCCACCGTATATTCGCCGCCTACTACGGGCACATCGATGCTCTCTGGGCTGATGGCAAGTACGCACCCTTTGCGCTGGATGGTCACATAGTAGGTCCCCCTGCCTACCTTGAAGATGATATTCTGGCTTACCGTGGACACCGTTTCTGACGGATCTACTGTCACTTGGATGGTGGCATTGCCCTTGCCCTCCGTCTGACTCAGTTGTGCCCAGCTCTGCTCGCAGCGAGCCGTCCATGTGGTGTCCGTAGTCACGGTGATGTCAAACGTACCGCCCTTCGCGGGAGCATTGATGAGTTCCGGCGAGACCGAGAAGTTGATCTCGGGGTCCGGCTGAGGATTCGGTAACTCTAACTTGGTCACCTCTACCGTACATCTGGCTTCAAACTTACCGCAGACGGCTGTGATGACGGTTGTCCCTTCGCGTCCGGCAGTCACGACACCTTCGTTACTCACCGATGCCACACGCTGTTTCTCGCTGTACCATTGTACGGCGGGAGCCGTCTCTTGCGCCTCCTCCGGCACATATCTGACGCGCAGCTTGACGCTCTCACCTTCCTCCAGAGTCACCTCGGAAGGACTGATCTTGATGCCCTGCAACTCTGCGCCGTTGACCACTTCTTCCGTCTTCGGTCCGCAGCCACTCAGCATGACTGCTATGGCTACAATTGCCATAAAAAGATACTTCTTCATATTATTTCGTTATTTTAGTTGTTTGTTTCTTTGAGTCCGCCTCGGCGGACGTTCTTTCTACTTTGAGCAAAGCGGTCTTTCCCGATGTATTCTCGGTCCAATGTCGATGCATTGTCGGTCCATTGTCGGTCCATTCCCGATACATGAA
>DEIW01000093.1:0-12751 GCA_002352705.1 Bacteroidales bacterium UBA2764
AATTCTATAGAATAAGAAAACTTCTTTATGACCAAATTCCTATGTATTTTAGCATTAGTCGCTACCTATATCGGACGCGTCGTTGACCAGAAAGGAGAACCTATCCCCTACGCTACGGTTTATCCGGAAATTGCACCGGAATGGGGAACGGCTACCAATAACGATGGTGTCTTCCGCTTTGAGGCGAACCTCACGAACGATTCCCGGGTGATTGTCAGTTACATCGGATACGAAAAACTGACGCTTACGGCTAATCAGATTAAAGAAGGACAGAGCGGTGAAATTCCTCTCTTGACACTCAGGGAGCAGCCTATTGCTCTGCAGGAAACAGTCGTCGCTGCCAAACCCGCCAAACAGCGCAATAAACGTAAGGCCATGGCGGCACTGCTACACGCCGTTTATCTCAAGCTCGAAGAGGAGTTCCCCGATAACAATTCCCAATACCAGATAGTTAGCGACGTGCGAATGAACAGTAACGGCTCTGCATGGGGAATGGAACAGATGATTGCTAATATCGTTGTCTTACCCGAACAAGCGAAAGAAGGGCGTGACTCAGTCCAGTTCCAAGGCCGTTATTGCAAGCGTTTCTTCGATGCGCAGAAACGCGCACAAGCGGACTCCATCCTTGCCGGAGAAACGATAGAACGGCTGGAAAAAGGACAAAAAGAGAAGTTCATCAGAAAGGCGGCAAATGCGGTAGATAGCGGAGTGGTCGTACACAAGGCTTTGTTTGCCCTCGGAAACATGCGCTATGATTTCGAGCAGTCGATGGGAGATACGAAACATTGGAAGGTCAGCAATGAGTCCGAAGGAGAAACAGTCCTTACGCATACGCATAAAATCAGCAAATATCTCGGCCTCTTCAAAATGACTTTCCAACGCCATTATATCGTGGACTCTAAGACTTATGCGGTTAGACGGTTCTCGGAACACGCGGAAGTGAAAGTTACCATTCCTTTTGGGATCAAATTGGATAAAGACCAGCTCCAAATGCTCAACCTCGTCAATATGAACGAACAAAGCATCGAGAAATTCAGGCTCAAAAAACTTCGTGCAAAGGTGGATTTGAATACCATTTATCAGCGTCAGGATGGACATGTATACCTGCAGGAGAAGAATATGATTATGGATGCACATATTTTGGGCTCAAAAAAAGTAGAGATTCCTATTCTGATTAAAGCCACACAACGCGTCACTGGTCTGCAGACGATGGATGTCAAACCGCTGAAAAAGAACCAAATTACACGTCGTCTCAAGCGCGAGATTGTAGAAATTTATTAAAAAAACACGCATATTCTTGCATAATTCAAAAAAAAGCAGTACCTTTGCACTCGCTTTTGCGGTGTTAGCACATCGGTAGTGCATCGGCTTCCCAAGCCGAGGAGGCGGGTTCGATTCCCGTACACCGCTCTTCAGCAGGTCGGTCTATCGCGCCTTATGGTGAGGAAAGTCCGGGCAGCACAGAGCACCACAGCGGTTAACGGCCGTCAGGCAGAGCGAAGTGATGCGGTTCGCATCAAACCGTGAATGTTTGGTCACTGCTACAGAGACGAGGAATGTGAAACGAGCATACTGTGGGCTGCAATTCCAAGTAAACCAACGTCTGAACGCTGCTCGCGTGAGTTGGAGGGTAGGATGCGAGAGAAGCACGTGGTAACACGCGACTCGAGATTAATGATAGACGCTGCCGCATGGCAGTACAGAACCCGGCTTACAGACCTGCCTCACCTGGCTTGCGAAAATTTATGCCATGAATAAATTTTCAAAAATAATTGGATTTATACGCTACGACATGTGGCGCAAGACGCTGACAGAAAACGACGGTTTCTTTCAGCGTCTTGGTTATCAAATAATACGTACCATCGCTCTGGTGGTACGGGGATTTGCCAGTAAAAACCTGAATGACAAAGCTAAGAGTATTACCTACTCTATGATTTTTGCACTTATTCCTATTCTGGCGATGATTATCGCTGTTGCCAGAGGGTTTGGTATGGTAAACGTAATAGAGCAACAATTAAACAAATCATTCCTCGGCGAGACGAATCTTGTACCGACTATCATGGAGATGGTACAGCGTTATCTGGACACCACACAAGGCGGAGTGTTTATCGGTATCGGACTCTTGATCTTGCTTTGGGCGGTGTATTCTTTCTTCCAATCGGTAGAAACGG
The DNA here is from genome assembly GCA_002352705.1 of Bacteroidales bacterium UBA2764. Lineage (GTDB taxonomy): Bacteria > Bacteroidota > Bacteroidia > Bacteroidales > Paludibacteraceae > Colicola. Next base: position 2,172 of record DEIW01000093.1, read on the forward strand.
CTTTCAATAAGATTTGGAACGTGAAGAGTTCACGTTCTGTCCTCCGTCAAGCTACTACATACATCGCTATTGTCGTGTTGATTCCTGTACTTATTATTTGTTCGGCGGGAATCAATATTTTTGTCCATACAACGATTGAGACTACATTGCATATCGAGAAACTGCATGAGTTTTTCCATGAAGGAAGCGGACAATTCTTACAGTTCTTCATGTGCTGGTTCATTTTCACATGGATGTATATTGCTATCCCAAACACTAAAGTCAATATACTGAGCGGATTGATACCGGGAGTCATTATGGGAACTCTGTTCCAACTCCTCCAAATGCTCTCTGTATATTTGATTGCCATGTTAAGCAGAACAAGTATCGTCTATGGTGCGTTCGCTACTATTCCTATTTTAATGACTTGGCTGCAATATACATCCCTGCTTATTCTTATAGGAGCGGAGATGTCATATGCTATTCAAAATAATGAAGAGTTTGAATACGAACACGACCTGAATAGCATGTCCAGACGGTACAAAGATTTTATTATGTTGTACTTGCTATACGGTATAATAAAGCGCTTTGAAGCCGACGAAGCGCCCATGACCGCACACGAAATGGCCATTCGCGACCACCTGCCGATCCGACTGGTTAACCGGCTCTTGGGACGGATGGTAGAAACTGGTATCCTCCGGGAGGTGTACGTTGAGGGAAAGGAAGAAAAAACATTTATGCCCGCTTTGGATACGCATAAAATGAGTCTCGGGATGGTTATTGACCGTATTGAGAAACAGGGAAAGGAATTGTTCCTGCAATCGCCGTCCGAGGAAATGCAGCAGTTTTGGCAGAAATATACCAAGATCAGCGAAAAATATGATGCCTTGGGCCAAATAATGATTGACGAACTTTAAAACATATACTTATGAAAAAGACCTTTTCTCTCTTAGCTTGCGTGCTGCTAGCAGGATGGATGTCTGCTGCGCCGAAGATTGAGCAAGTTGAGCCGCTTTCCTGGTGGACTGGCATGGAAATGCCACTGACATTACTTATTCATGGTGAAGATTTAGCCGACGCCCAAGTTTCCGTTCAGCAATTGGTGAAAGGAAAAGTTAAAAAGGGTGCTTGTGCCGGTTTGGTGGCTACAGGTCAGCATAATGCGGAAAGCCCCAATTACCTTTTTGTGGATATGAATGTCAACCAACCCGGAACATATCGTATTACACTGAAAAAAGGGAAAAAGAAAACTTCTTTTGATTATGTGATAGCCGAACGTCGTGCCGGTAGCAAAGATCGTAAGAGTTTTGATGCGTCCGATGTAGTGTATTTAATTATGTCAGACCGCTTTGTCGACGGAGACGAAACCAACAACTCTACAAAAAACACCCGTGAAAAAGCAAACAAAGCGGATGTGAACGGACGTTGGGGTGGTGATATCCAAGGTATTATTAATTCCTTTGATCACATTTCCAAACTGGGTTGCACCGCTATTTGGCCTACTCCTATGCTGGGCGATGATGAGGAAGCATGGTCCTACCATGGATATGCTTGCTCGGATTACTATCATATTGACCCGCGTTACGGATCCAATGAACTGTACGCACAAATGGTGCAACAGGCTCATAAAAAAGGTCTGAAAATATTGATGGATATGGTTCCTAATCACTGTGGAGCTGCTCACTGGTGGATGAAGGACCTTCCCTATCAGAATTGGATAAACCAATTCCCGCAATTCACAAACACGAATAATGTCTTTACTGCAAACTATGATATCAATGCCTCGCAATATGACCGTCTATTGAGCAATCGGGGTTGGTTTGACACTCCTATGCCGGATATGAATCTGGAAAATCCGGATCTATTGAAATACTTCCAGCAATGGGCTATCTGGTGGATTGAATATGCCGATTTGGACGGATTACGCGTAGATACCTATCCGTATATAGAGAAAATACCCGGTAGCAAATGGCTTGCTGCTATCCGTGCTGAATACCCCAACCTCAATATTGTAGGAGAATGTTGGACACGCCCGGCACCGGCTGTTGCGTATTGGCAAAGCGGAGCAAAGAATTTCGATGGCTTTGATTCAAACCTGCCTACGGTAATGGATTTCCCGCTTGAAGAGGCTATCCGGCAGGCATTGGAGAATGATGGCTCAGGATGGGGAAACGGCTTGACACGCGTTTACGACGCCATGACGATGGATTATATGTATGCAGACGTAAATAAATTGCTTACTTTCCTCGGTAACCATGACATGGCGCGTATTACAGATATCGTAAAAGATAAAGATCCGCGTCGCGTTAAACTGGCATATGTTCTTCTGGCTACCATGCGTGGTATTCCGCAAGTGCTCTACGGAGATGAATATGCAATGACGGCAAACGGAGATCCGAATAGCCATTCGTTACTCCGCGCTCCGCTGCCGCAAGGTGAAAAAGTAACGTCCTCTATGCAGGATATGTTTGATTTCCAGAGCAAGCTCTTCCAATGGCGGAAGAATGAACCGGTATTGCATTGGGGCAAAACGATGCATTTCTTGGGGCGTAACAACACCTATGCGTTCTTCCGGTATAATGACAAAGAGGCTGTTTTTGTCTTTACGAATGCAGCAGAAGAACCTTGTACCATTCCTACTTCGCATTATGCAGAAATCCTGTCCAAATATAATGCGATAGGTACTAATCCACTAACGGGAGAAAAAGTAGATCTAAACCGCACAGATATTGAGGTAAAAGGTCTAAGCTCCGTAGTAGTGAAACTGACCAAATAAATCAACTCATGGAACTTGATTCAACGGTAAAAAACAAAACGTGCCCTCGTTGCGGGGCACATTTTGTTTGTACGCATGATGCGTTTTGTCAGTGTGTAGGAGTAACGCTCAACGAAAATGCGCGCGCTTACCTGCGCACGCATTACTCGGATTGCTTATGCAGGAGATGCCTCGAAGAGGTAGAAAGGGAACTAGGGTTCTAGGATACTAGGATACTAGTACAATCTATTCGCAAAATGTAGCGTAGAATCGGGGGCGTCATCCAGAATATGGATTACGTCCTCTAACATTTCTTCAGGATGCACTACCCCACGCTCCCAGAAATTATTCGGACCTCCCGGTAAACGTTGCTTGCGCCAGTTATAGACGCGTCCGTTCTTGTAGGCTTTGAACCATGTGTGTTTGGAATCTATCTCTGCCAATTCAGAGAGAGAGTTGCCTCCTGCACCGACCCATACATCCGCATCATGAAAATAATGCAGTGTTTCTTCCAGCGTCAGAGGAATGGATGTCTCGCGTTCATCATCATAAAAAGGATAGATTGCTCCTGCATCCTTAAAAAGATATGCCAGATAGTTCTTGCCGCTCGGTACATACCATGTCCCGCGGAAATTGTTTCCTGACATGATAGCAATCTGATTATGCATTACTCTACGGTGTTCATCGGCAAGCGTAGTATATTTTTCTTCTACGGTTTGGAAAATGGAATCAGCTTGTGGCAGTTTCCCTATTAATGCACCAAAAACACGAATCCATTCAGCCCTTGCCAAAGGAGAATGTTCCTGCCATTCGTTGATATAAATCATCGGAACACCCAGTTTTTCGATTCTCGCTGCCTCTAAGTTGTCATATTGACCATAATTCACTGCGAGCAACAAATCTAACTCCGCCTGTAATGTCCGTTCTGCGGATGGCTTCATGGAATCTCCTAAGTCCACTTCGTTTCCCTTGATGGGTGTAAATATCAGCTCGGGATTACAAACAGCAGCCAGACAATCTATGGCATCCAAGGCATACAAAAAACCTACCTGCACCGTACTCATTGTCCCTAATCGGCGCAATGGTTCTTTGATACACAAACGTTGATAAGGTTGAAAGACCTCAACAATAACTGCGGTATCTGTTTCAGTGAGTTTAAATCCCGTAGCATATTTATTACCCTCGGGAATACTACCCTGCTCCGCAGGCTGTTTGGCACAGCCCACGAAGCAAAGAAGCATTAGTGTACAGAGAATGGTGTACGATGTATGGTGTATGGTGTACATTAGAGCTCTGCACCCAGGATGTTAAACGCTTTCTCACCACGGAGAATAACTACCTGACCGTTGCGGATCACCTTAACCGCCTTTACAGCCGCGTTGGTATTCTCAACACCTTGCTCCTCGGGGAACTTAGCACGTTCCGGAGCTACATATCCTTCCGGTTTAGCTGTACCGAAATTATCCATTGCGAAATAAGCCGGTGTGTTTATACCATACGCGCTTGCATCGCTACTGGTCATACCGAAAGTAAGCCCGTCTATCTCGCCCAGTACACTCAAGTCAACATATGTCCATTCGTTGATATACTCGCCATCGGAGGCTAACTCCACTGCTACAGTATCCACCGCAGCACCATTCTTGACACCGATGCAGAAGAGCGTGAAGAAGTCCTCAGCGCCGAATTTCTTTGCATACGTATCTCCGTTCTCCATCGACGAAACAGCATAGGCGGTGTTGTTAACAAAGAAGCCCGGTACTACCTGTGCACCGAACGTAATGGTGTCTGCACCGTAGTAGTTCATATTCCATACTGCGAAGTTGTCTCCTTCGTATGCACCACCCTTGGCACTGCGATACGCCTCTGTCGAACCTGTAGAAGTGCTTGCTGTTTCGTTCGTTACCGTAAAGGCCGCATAATATGCCCCATATGTATCATCAAAATAGGTTTGGAATGCGTATGAACCGCTTGTCCAGTTGTTCCAACCCTTCGCTGGTGCATCGGCCCCTTGCCAGCAGGTGTCAGACTTTGCTACATTGATTCCTCCTGCTACGTTCTCAAATGTAGCTACTTGTTGTGCAAAAAGTGCAGTGCTCATCAGTGCACTGACTGCAAAAAAGAAAATCTTTTTCATTTTGTTTGTAGTTTTAATAAGTTAATAAATATTGTTTATTTAAGAGGTTTTTTGAACCTTTGTCTCGTTATGTGGTTATAGTTACGTCATCGCTCGTTGCCGTCTCATTACCGTCTTTTTGCCGTGCATGACACCATAATGGATGCTCTTTAGAGGGACAAAACATGCAGTTTATTGAGCGGTGGGGTTTTGTTTAATGGGCGGCGATGTGGAGGTCAATGGCTCCTGTGATCTCCGTACTCAATTCTCCGGTAGCACCGTTGTTCTCATCTACCGCAGTGTAGACACGGATGAAATCTATGCATGGCAGTGAAATAGATTTGCCCTCCGCATCTACAGCCCACGATATATCAAAACTTGTTCCTTCTATGTCCGTGTTCGGTTTATTGTCCACATAGCCATAATCCAGCACCCTTTGAACTGACTGTCCGCTTACCTTTTGAGTAATAGGCGCTAAAACTGACCCTGTAAATGTAATACTTTCCTTATTAATCCATTGGGGATAATAGGGCTGCTGGTGGAACGGATTACGTATGGTATCTCCGGCGCGGGTATAGGTCTTCGTAAAATTATGTTTCGTAGAAGAATCATCATACAATGCTCCTTTCAGTTCAAACCATTTATCGTCCGGTTTGCCGTTTTTATTGTCATCACAACTTACCATCACTATTCCGGGCTCAGAACTACCAAAAGCAGCATTACCACTCATACTGAATGCATTCCCGAGAATGCGCATATCATATCCATCTTTGTTTTGAACGGAATGGTCAAAACCGAATGTAACATATCCTCCCCACCCGCCTAAGCAAATCATTCCTCCGGCATTGTTAGCAATCGCCAATTCACATTTACGGCACATAGACTCTTCATTATCCCCCTCCTTATACTTAGGAAGCAGATTAACAAACTGCCCCGTTGCCGGCAGATATTCATACACATGTGAGATATACGGAGACTGCTTTACGGGCTCCGAATGGGTGGTGTCAGAGTTTAAATCATAGGCTTCGCCGACGCGGCAGAGATGTCCCGGAATATCTCCGGTTTTAGCAGACCAGTGCTCTTTGCCGTCATATCCGTAACAATGCAGGACGCCGGAAGAGACGTAATTCTTGGCATCAGTGATATAGATTACGTCAGTCGTAGCCAGTAATCCATAGGGATTTTCAAAGGCGGAGATATCGATAGGTTGCTTTATTTCCGTAAAATCGATTGTGGACATCGCGTGAAGTATATGGTTCTTGTTATCCAGGATATAGGCGGTACTCCCTAAAATGGAGATATTGGCACATGCCATCGGAATTCGTGCAACAACCGTCTCACCGGAAAGGACAACGATAGAAGGCTTGACATCTTTGTAGTTGCCTTGACAACCTATCCACAGGTGTTTTTGGTCGTCCACACGGATACGGGTAGGATTCAAGCCGACAGGAATTTTCTTAATCTCTGTAAAAGAGTTCAGGTCTATGACAGAAACCGTGGAATCATACTTATTCATGAGATATCCTCCTGAATTAGCCACATAGAGTTTGTCATCAATAATACATAACTCGTCCGGCTGATGTCCCACCTTCACTTCATTGGTGATAGACAGAGTTGCGGTGTCCACTTCAAAGACAGACCCCAATAGTTCCGGAGTAGCTACAGACCCCACATAGGCACTTACGTACATCTTATCTCCTCTAAACGCCATATAGCGGCAGTTGGGTATATCTATTTGCCCGATATGCCGTGCCTTCCTATCCATCACCTCCACTTTGTGGGAACAATTGATGACTGCATACAGACGCGTGCCATAAGCCTGTAAATCATTTCCCACATCCCCCAGTTCTTTCAACTGTTTAGGATTTTGCGAACCGTACCAGTTCGAGTAATATTTACCGGTTTTAAGATTAATATAATCCAGCCGTGCTTTGTTGGATCCCATGTTTCCTTCACAGAGGACGTACAGCCCACCCTCTCTTTCTTCCTCCGTGACCTGCGTACCGATAGTAGGATAAATCACTTCATCCCCACGGCAGCCCGTCATGTATAACGAACATAACACTATGAATATTGCCGAGCAAATTCTTAATATCTTACTGCCACTGTGCATCGTATATTCTGTTTTGGCATCGGATAGTTCTGTATAACTTCATAGTCCTGTCCGAGCATATTATTTAATTCAAAATTAGCTTTTAGCCATACCGGTTTGATTCCCCATTCCCCATAAACAGAAAGATCATGCGTGTACCATGGCTGAACGTAATTGTAGATGGAGTTTTCCTGTTGCCCGTAACGCTCACCCACATAAATAAAGGAGTAATTAAAGCCATAGTGGTCTCCCCTTTTGCTTGTCCATTCGAGTCCCAGCACAACGCTTCCACTATGAAGGGGGATATAAGGTATCTGATGCGTATAAAAGATGTCATTGGAATTCGTGACGTCAATTGCTTTTTGGTATGTATAATTGAGCCGCGTACGCAAAACAAACCGAAGAGGTAAGAAAAACGAGAAATCTCCTTTTGCGTCCACTCCGTTGATTTTGACAACGCCAAGATTTAACATCGTCCAACGGAACTGCTGACCTTTAGGATATGCGATTATCTTATCGGTTACTCTGTTGTAATAATAGGAAGCGGAGAGATGAATATCATATCTCTTATCCGCTTTATTATATGCTATTTCTACAGAGTGCTGACGCGCCAGCTCCGGACGCAGTGAAGCATTCCCGAGATCCGTATAATAGAGATCGTTAAAAGTAGGATATCGGTAACTCTGCTTGTAGAATGCATTAAGACTCAAATCAATTTTAGGATACGGGCGGAAAGAAAAGAACACTCCCGGCGTCACATGCGGCGCATCATTATTCACCGCAGTCATCAAAACAGATGCCTGCGCTCGCAGGTATTCCTTAATATTAAATGCCATCGCAGCAGACAGCCAATGACTATGCCTGTTAAAATATTCCGTACCAGCCTCTGCTATCAACAGATTTCTGCGGGCAAGCGTATTATATTGGTAATCATACGCTACTGAAGCATCCCACCAATTGAAGATTTGGATTTTGTTTGCCAATGACAGATATACCTCTTGCTGGGTATATTCATTATCAGAGGGCAAAAGCCGCTCTTCATAATTCTTATAATGCGTATAATCATTGGCGTATTTCAGTAATACACGCATATCCCAGCGGTTGAACCATTTATCTTGCCATTGCGTCTGTACAAATGTGTTCCTGTCCCATAACCGTTCTCCGTTACGCCATACATTGTTGACAATAGCTCCCGGAACTCCTCGTTCAGAATAATAGTTATAAGCATGTATCCGCCAGAATCCAGTATTATTGTAATAATGGTGCAGCCCAAATTCAGTACGAACAGCGTTCACATCTCCGTTTTGACGAACGGCCGTAGTGTCATAAGCCGTCTCACCGGAAGGTAACACTCGCTTGTAGCGGAAAGGATATTTACCATTTGAATAGACATACTCGGCATCCATAGTAAGCGACAGATTTTCAGCCAGTTTGACATCAACGCCTACATTAGGGTTAGCCAGAGCAAAAGAGCCAAACCTCATCTGACCGCGCACATGCACCTTCTCTCCTTCTTTGAAATAAGGCTTACGGGTTGTCAAATAGACATTTCCGGCAGCGCCGAACTCCCTTGCGGACTGGAAGATATCGGATTTCTGACCGTTAAACAGTTGAATCTCTTCCATGTTGTCCAGTGAAAAACGCCCTAAGTCCACTTGTCCGTTTTGCGCATTGCCAAGTTGCACACCGTTATAATAAACCGCAGTGTGCTGACTTCCCATAGAACGAATATTGATTGTTTTGATGCCTCCTACTCCTCCATAGTCTTTGAGTTGCACACCCGAGAAATAGCGTAAAGCATCTGCTACAGATAACGCGTTCAGCCGTTCCAACTCTGCTCCTTTAAGGGTCTGTGGGATGATAATATCTTTGGTTAAAGCACGCGCAGTAACCTCGACCTCCTCAATACGGAAATCGTTATACAAAGAATCCTGCTCTGCATCGTTGATAGCAAAAGCAGCGCGTGCACAAAGTGCGAGGATTAGTATGAAAGTATAGCGTTTTTTCATTGTAGTCCTAATCCAGGAGGACTTCTCAAATGACGCAAAGTGTAAGCGATCTGACTTAGGCGTAAGCCATCACAGTAGCCGGTCTGTCCGGGATTTTCACCCGAGTTCTCTTACTTCTTTGCAGGATCGGTTGTTAAATCTATTCCTAATTTTTTAAATGTTCTCCAGTCCACCTCTTTCAGCATTACTGTCGAATGGGCTTGGCATCCTTTGAGCATAGGAAGTGTTTCTAATGCTTTGCGGCAGTCCTCGTTCTGTAGGGACAAAACAGATAATGCCACCAACACTTCGTCTGTATGCAGTCTGGGATTATTTCCGTGTAAATAGTTGATCTTTGTTTGCTGGATAGGGGCAATTATATTTTCCGGGATCAGCCGTACTGAATGATCAATTCCGGCTAATTCCTTCATAGCATTCAACAATAGCGCAGCCGAAGATCCTAATAAATCTCCGGCCTCTGCAGTGATAATACGTCCGTCCGGTAATTCAATAGCAGCCGCGTGAGCAAATGCTCCGTCATGCTGGGCTCCAGTTAAAGCTCTGCGTTCCCGAGCCGCTACTGTGGTTCGGCGATAAGCGGTATTGATACCTACCTGCTGTTGCAACAAAGCCAATTTCTTAATTTCCGCATCGTTACATGCTCCGTTAGCCAAATGACATACAGCTTGGAAATAACGACGGATAATCTCCTGTTTACTGGCTTCGCGCACGGCGTCATCATCGCTGATGCAAAATCCAACCATATTGACTCCCATATCCGTCGGAGACTTATATGGATTTTTGCCGTAGATAGAGGTAAAAAGAGCGTCTAACACCGGATATATCTCAACGTCCCGGTTGTAATTGACAGCAGTCTTACCATATGCCTCCAGATGGAACGGATCAATCATATTGACATCCTGCAGATCAGCGGTTGCCGCTTCATATGCCACATTCAGAGGATGCTTCAAGGGCAAGTTCCACACAGGGAAGGTTTCAAACTTGGCATATCCGGCTTTGCGTCCATGCCGTTGCTCGTTATACAACTGGCTAAGACACACTGCCATTTTTCCACTTCCCGGTCCCGGAGCTGTGACAACCACAAGAGGTCTGGTTGTCTCCACAAAATCATTTCGCCCGAATCCATCTTCCGACGCTATCAAATCCACATTATGCGGATAACCCTCAATGATATAATGATAGTAAACCTTAATGCCTTTGCGTTCCAATCGCTGGCGGTAAGTATCCGCCGAGCGCTGACCGGTATAATGGGTGATTACCACCGAAGATACTAAAAATCCGCGCTCCGTGAAGGCTTCGCGCAAACGGAGCACATCTTCATCATAGGTAATACCCAGATCCTGACGAACTTTATTGCGCTCTATATCTTCAGCAGAGATAACAATAATTATTTCCAAAGAATCACGCAACTGGGTTAACATACGTAACTTGCTATCCGGTAAAAAGCCGGGCAGCACTCTGCTTGCGTGCATGTCATCGAAAAGCTTTCCGCCTAACTCCAGATACAACTTGTTGTCAAATTGCTCTATACGCTCGCGGATATGCTCCGATTGTATGCGGATATATTTATCGTTATCAAATGCTGTTTGCATAATCGGGTGCAAAATTACAACTTTTTTTGCATATATGCAA
>DEIW01000093.1:12800-23822 GCA_002352705.1 Bacteroidales bacterium UBA2764
AATCTCCCTCCCCATCCTGCTGCGCAAGAGGCGGCTGACAATATAATAAAAAAGGTACATGCGTATATGCGCACGCACCCGAATAGCGAATTGCATCAATGCGGAAAAATGTTTGGCGTATTGGTGTATGGCGATGGTAGCTATATAGCGGCCTTTTCTGCGAAACTGGATGGTAGTTATTTCCATGAGGGATTTGTACCGCCGGTATATGAGATTCAGGTTCCACCGGTGGGAAAGGATAAAAAAGAATCACAACGTTTGCAACAACTGCTGTTTGCCAATTATCATTTTATCAATAAAGATGGAGAAGATAAAAGCCTGTTGGAGATTTTCGCAGATGAGAAACCTATCTTGTCGCCTGAGGAATGGTTTGACAAATCCCGGACTTCCAACCACTCCGGTATATCTTTGCCTCCTTCGGGAGCGGGAGAATGTTGTGCGCCTAAATTACTGCAATATGCCTTCTCTCACGGATTAGAACCCATAGCCATGGCAGAATTCTGGGTTGGTGCCCCCTCAAGATCTGAAGTCAGGAAAGAAGGCGTGTTCTATGCTCCTTGTTCCGGAAAATGCGTACCAATTTTGCGTCATATGTTGCGCGGAATAAAGATAGATTCCGAGTCACAGGAAAAACGAACAAAAGAACTACTCAAAGACACAGAAATTATCTATGACGACCGCTATCTGATGGTTTTGAACAAACCTTCAGGAGTATTATCCACACCGGGAAAAGGCGAAGTGCTGTCTATGGAGGAATATATCCGGACAACCTACGGTCTCCCGTATTGTCAGTCAGTACACCGTTTGGATCAGGATACAAGCGGGCTGTTGGTTTTAGCAAAGAACCCGGATGTGTATAAAGAATTACAGTCTTATTTCCAAAGACGCGATATCTTGAAGCGGTATGAAGCTGTTATTTCATGCAATCATGAGATTCCGGCTGAAGGGACTATAAGTCTTCCTCTGTTGCCCAATCCGTTTGACCGCCCCCGACAGATGGTAGATCTCATTCATGGCAAACCGTCGTTCACACGGTATTCTGTACGTGAGAAACGAAATAACGGAACATACTTGATAGACTTCTATCCTTTGACAGGTCGGACTCATCAGATACGCGTACATGCAGCCCACCCGGATGGATTGAATGCGCCAATTGTAGGTGATAGATTATATGGCACTGCCGGCGAACGGTTGATGCTTCACGCTGCAGAAATAAACTTTGTCCATCCTGTTTCACAAGAAAGGATGCATTTCTGCATCCCTTCCATGTTTTAAGCATCATTCTTATTATTCTGCTCTGTTGATTCCTCATCATCTTCATCATGATGGTAATAATGGTAGGAGCGGTAAGCTTTGTCGTCTTTTGCAAATTTACCATAAAGTTTGCCGTATAATTTGCCGTAGCGCTTGGATTTGGAGTTATTGTCTCCGTATCCGTAACCGTAACCGCCATATCCGCCATAACCGAAATGACCGTATCCGTAACCGCCGTAGCCACCATATCCGTATCCATAACCGGAACCATAGGAATGACGACCTTCTGTAGGAATATCGGATAAGATAATCTGTATTTTCTCTGGTGCTTCCACTACTTCAGACATCTGTTCCAAAGTCTGCTTACAGAAGGATTTATTCGTCTGCATACAGCGGATAACGAACAGACACATATCACTCTTTTCGATAATAGCGTAGGCATCGGGGACCAGACCAATAGGAGATGTATCGATTATGATATAATCATAATTCTCACGAGCCCTTTCAATGGCTTCCGCTAATTTGTCGGAATGCACCAATTCTCCAGGGTTAGGAGGAATAGTACCGGCACGAACGAAATCAAAGCCGAAAGGCGTGTTTCGTACATATACTTCGTCTTCTGTGCAATCCCCTATCAGGTAGTTGGACACACCTACTCCGTTCTCCAATCCTAATTTGGTGTGAATATTCGGTTTACGAAGGTCGAGATCCACCAATAGTGTCTTCTTTCCTGTCATGGCATATAATGCGGCCAGGTTGGTAGAGAGGAATGTTTTACCATCGCCGGACTCAGTGGAAGTAACACATATCACCATCTTCTCTTTACGTCGCAGCACAAATTCGATTCGGGTACGTATTGCCCGAAGCATTTCTGCATAACTGGACCTCGGCGAAGCACGGACAAGTGTCGGGTTCTGGCTGCGTGCGTGACGAAGCGTGCCTATAAGACGGAAGGATTTCAGTTTCAGCACATCTTTCGGCGAGCGAATCTTGTTATTGAGCAACTCACTTAATACAATAAGAATCAGCGGAACCAGAAAACCTATAATCAGATAGGTAGATGTAGTCTTCGATTTCGCCTTGGCATTCATGATAGCTGTAGTGCGGGCTTTATCCATAATGCTGTTGTCCGGTGTGTTCGATGCTTTCTGGATCTCCGCCTCTGCGCGTTTCTGCAGGAAGAAAGTATAGTAGTTATCGTCAATACGGTAATTACGCTCGATAGCTACCATCTGTAATTCTTTTTGAGGCAAAGTCTTAATGGATTTCTCTACTTCGGCATACCTTTTCTTCAAATCGTCTTTCTCAATCTCCAATGAGGCACGCATGGAGGTTACCACCTCTTCTATTGCCGTTTTTACGTTATCAATATCCTTGGTATATTTGGCGTAATATACGTTTTTCTCTGTCAATTCTCCTCGCTGGATACGGAGATCGTTTAATTGTTGTACCAATCCCATCAAGATAGGCTCGTTCACGCCCATTGTGGTAGGAGCAATGACCGCGCCGGACTCAATATTCGTATGGATATAATTGATAAGGTAGTCAAAATAAGTCTCACGCAAACGCAGTTCCATGGATTGTTGGTCGTAATTGGCAATCAGACTCATCAACTGACCGGCATAGGAATTAACATCCACAAATTTGTTCTCCTGACGGAAATCAGTCATCGCGCCTTCACTTACCTGCAACGAAGCTTGAAGCGACTCCAACTGTTCGTTAATGAAGCGGATAGAGTTTTCTGCCACCTCATTTTTCTGCTCAAGGTTTTGGAGAAGGTATATCTGCGCCAGTTTGTCAAGATATTCGCAATCCCGTTGCGGCGTTTCACTAACCATGGACAGTGCCAGTACTGTTGAGCCCTCCGTCACGAAACTTAACTGCAAACGACTCATAAACTCATCCACCAGCGACTCATGGCTGCGGAACCGGAAGTATATCTTTCCGGAATTGATCATCAGTTCTGTGGGCCAGATTGTGATGTCAAACAGATTACAACTGACAGGTTCGCCGTAATGGACAGTCATGTCTATGTCCACGGACTCGTCCGTAGATGCTATTCTCAAAGAGCCGTCAGAGTTGAAATTCACTTGATACAATATACCATAAGCCCTTGGATCAACGCGCTTCGGTTCTACCAATATAGGCGTTTGGCGATATAATTGACGTGTTTTAAACCGCCCCTGGGTGATATACTCTACATTCAGGAACGGCAACGAATCCACTACCCTGCTCGTCAAATCATACGAGCCAAGCATAATCATCTGGTTGTTGACATTCTTGAATCCGGCATCTACTCCGAACCCCTGCATCAATGCCATAGACGAACCTCCGTAGCCGGCGTTCTCCTTGATGACAATAGTGCCTTGGGAAAGATAGGTAGGAATCCAGCGTCTGTTCTTAAGCATAGCCAAACCCATCGCTATTACTAATGCAATAACAAAGAGGTACCAGTAATGCAGAAACGTAAACAACCACTCAATAGGGTTAAAACTCGTCGAGCTGTCGTCATCATCACCGCCTTGCTGCGGATCTTGCTGGTAGTACTGTTGATTGCCGCCTTGATAATAATAGGCGTTGTTTCCTCCGGGTTGATAATATTGATTATTGCTTCCCGGTGTGTAGTATTGATTATTTGCCATAGTCTAAATATTCAACTATTTGTATATAAATGCCACATAATTCAGAACAGTCGTCAAGAGTGCCACACTACTTGTTATCAGACTGATAAATCCGGAATAAGTAGGTACTTTATAGAAGCTGTTTTTGGTACGGGCAACATATATCACGTCGTTTGGATAGACATAATAGTACTTGGAATCGATAATCGTATTCGTTCGTATATCAAATTCCAATATCTCGGGTTCTTCTCCGTCGTCGCGCGGGCGAATGATACGTACATGACGTCTGTCGCCGCTATTCATCACATCTCCAGTCATCGCCAGGGCCTGAAAGATATTCATTTTCTCCTTATAGATATAGTAACGTCCGGCATGGGCATCACCGATCACAGAGAAGTATTTATTATACAAAGCCAATTTGACATCCGCATCTGGGATGATTTCACGGAATGCAGCCTTCAAGGTATCTTGTGCCTCCACCTCTGTCAACCCTTGTATTTTGAGGGGTTTGAGGAATGGCAAGTCGATTGTTCCGTCCGAATGAACGCGGTAGGAATTGGCATATTGTGAACTTACATTACTGTTATTCGAGCCGAGCATCTTGGACATCGTTTCGTCCATCGTAATCAATCTGTAGATAATCTCGTCGTTGACTCGTATACGGTACGGTTCATAAGCCGCACTGTCATATTGCGGCAGTTTGTTGGTTTTCGTAGGTTCCTGAAGATAACCGATCACACGGTGGCTGTAACAACCGGACATCATCATTGATACGAGAACTAATAAGATAATCGAATACTTTTTCATATCATTTCCCTCCCGTATTTGATGAAGAACCTGAATTGGAGCCGGAGCCGTAGTGTTTCTTCACGTGGTTAATACCTGTCTGCACTATCGAATAGATGAATACGCCGAATGAGATAGTAGCCGCAGTGACGCCGATCACTGTTGTCACGTGGTTTATACCAAAACTATATCCCGGAATCTGACGAATATAGATAATATCATTCGGCTCGATATAATAGTATTCGGAGTTTACGATATCCTCCGATCGGGCATCAAAAGTCTTGATGGTGGTAACGCCGTTTTTCTCTCTTACCAGTTTTATCTCCTTGCGGCTATTGAATTCTTTCAAGTCACCTGCCATCGCCAACGCCTCAAAAATCGTCATCTTCTCCTTGTTAATCATATATCGGCCGCTTTGTGCTCCGATAATAGAGAAACTACGATTGACTATGTTGACCTCTACGGAAATGGTACTATAGCCCGGTATCTCCTTGAGAAGTTTGGAAAGTTCTTCTTCCAGCATCAGTTTAACCTCGCGGGTCGTCTTGCCTTGTACATTCAGCTTCCCGATTGTCGGAAAATCTATATTTCCTTCTTCATCAATCAGATAGGTGTACAAATCATACGAACCATACGTATTTCCGGAGCTCATTTGCTGGCGCATACTTGAAGCATTGCTTCCTCCGGAGTTATACATTGCCTGGATCTTCTCGTCCAACGAATAGACATACACGTACAACCTGTCGCCAATTCGCAACTGGTAATCCTCGAAACTCAATGTGTCCGTATAGGAGGGGATATACCGGTCCGGTTTCTGCATATAGTTTACTTTGCGCGCTGTGACACAGGACGAGAGCGCAAAACCGACTATCGCAAGGAAGAATATTTTAAATTTGCCTTTCATCAACAATATGATTAAATGGTAAATGAGCAAGTGATTTATGTCTTATCGTTTTTCATCCCATCCGAATGGGTGAGGACTCAATGGTAATTTGGCTAACGGGTGATAATCGCCTACTAATCCGATAGGTTCCGCATGACGTATCTGAGCCACTGTCTCGATACAAGGGCGTGCTTCACTGATGCGGAAACCCTTTCCTGCCAGTATCTGCTTGTAACTCTCCGTATGCAGCTCCGTAAAGCCCTGTGAGAACTCAAACTCCTCCCCGTCGATATTCAGCGTCCGGTAAGTGCGTTTCTCGCCTTGGACGGCGTTTGCCGGTAAACAATCCGCATTGATACTGAGGAAATAGCGTACGCGAGCTTTCTCCAATTCCAAGTATCCCGCTACACGGTCAAAACTCATTACATGCACAATATTTTTCTTTACCGGGCCAAATACCCATTGCAGCATATCATAGAAATGCACACCGATATTGGTGGCGATACCGCCGGATTTGTGTACATCGCCTTTCCATGAACTGTAGTACCATTTGCCACGGCTCGTGATATACGTCAGATCCACATCGTAGATCTTGTCTTTCGGTCCATTCTCCACTTTCTCTTTCAACGCACGGATCTTGTCGTGCAAACGGAGTTGAAGAATCGTGTATGCCTGATGCCCCGTCTCCGATTCCAACTCCACAAGATTGTCTATATTATAAGGATTGAGAACCAGCGGTTTCTCGCAAATCACATTACATCCTAAACGCAGACCGTAACGGATAAAAGCGTCGTGCGTGTAGTTTGGAGTACAGATTGACACCCAACTCAATGGATTGTCCGTGCGCATCTGCTTCGAGCAGAAACGGTCAAACTGCTCGTTCTCCGTATAAAAGGAGCAATCCGGGAACGAACTGTCCAATCTTCCTACACTGTCAAACTTATCGTACGCTACCAACAGGTTGTTACCCGTGTCTGCGATGGCTTTGATATGCCGCGGAGCTATATATCCGGCGGCACCGATTAATGCAAAATTTAATTTCTTATCCATATTCTTTTAATGATGTTCTTCAATGTCTGTAATATCAGTTCCTTATACCACTGCATGGTATTATTGGTCCATCGCTGGGGATGGGAGGTTATCATCACATGTGACGGCAACCGGTCTTCTTTGATGGCACAAATCAGTTCTTCTGTGGTATGCCATACTAAGCCTTTTGCAGTCCATTCATCCTGATACTGGGGAATCTTGTCTCGCACACTTACCTTATATCCGTCCCAGCAACGGCCGGTATCCGTGAGATAGAACACATCGCTAAAATCCGTGTCCAGATAGGGTTCACCGATGACTCCCTGCGTCTTATAGTCATATTTCTTCCATAAGTCTTTACCATCGTACTGGCTGGTAGGCGCGCCATGCATGCAGATGGTTTCTACCGCATAGTATTGACGGAAATAATCCAGCCATGTCTGAAAGTGATTCCACGCCCGGTCTATATCTCCGGAGCACAGACTCATATCTTCATAATGATAACCTATCTCATGCCCCAGTTGGGCTATAGCGCGTACACTTTCCGGCAAAGACAACGTACTTCCTTTATAGCATCCGCTTTCCCCTGTTCGGAAATAGTAACTTGCCTTGGCTCCGAGAGAGTGCTCTATCTGCGCGGTCTTCAAACTGTTTTCCGGTTTTGCATCCACATCATGACGCAGGATGACGAATTTACTTTCGCTATTTCGATTTGCCGATTTGCCGGTATTTCGGCAATAATCGGCATAGGAGATCAGTTCGTATCCTTTCTCCTGCAGTCGCTCTAACAGTGCGCGATATATGTCCAAACTAAAGTCTTTCATCTGCATAGCCATCATGCTCCGGTTCTAAACCGGTCATCGTTCGGCACGAACGGGATTTTCGAGAAAGTCTTTATACGCCATCCGTATTCCGTCTTCCAATTCCGTTTTGTACGTCCAGCCGAGTGCTGTTGCTTTGCTCACATCCAGCAGTTTGCGCGGCGTTCCGTCTGGACGGGTACTATCCCATTCTATCTTTCCTTCATAACCGATAACCTTGGCTACCAATTCTGTCAGTTCCTTGATAGTCAATTCTTTGCCCGTTCCCGCATTCACGGTCTCATTGCCGGAATAGTTATTCATCAGGAACACGCACAGATTAGCCAAATCATCCACATACAGGAACTCGCGCAACGGTTTTCCCGTTCCCCAGCATGTAACAGTCTTTGCTCCGCTCTCTTTCGCCTCATGGAACCGACGGATCAATGCCGGCAACACATGGCTGTGCTCGGGATGGTAGTTATCATTGGGACCATAAAGGTTGGTCGGCATGACAGAGATATAATCCGTGCCGTACTGACGGTTCAGGAACTCGCAATATTTGAGTCCGCTGATTTTAGCAAGCGCATAGGCCTCGTTCGTCTTTTCCAGTTCTCCGGTTAACAGGCAACTCTCTTTCATTGGCTGGGGTGCCAAACGAGGATAGATACAACTGGACCCCAAAAACTCCAGTTTCTTGCATCCGTTCTTCCACGCCGCGTGGATTACGTTCATCTCCAGAATCATGTTGTCATACATGAAATCTGCCAGCGCATTCTGGTTGGCTACGATTCCGCCTACTTTGGCGGCGGCAAGGAATACATATTCCGGCCTCTCGGCTTCAAAAAACGCCTCTACTGCCTCTTGGCGGCACAAGTCCAACTCTTTGTGCGTACGGGTAATGATATTCGTATACCCCTGACGCTGCAACTCTCTCACGATTGCGGATCCCACCATTCCCCGGTGCCCCGCCACATATATTTTTGAATTTTTCTCCATTTTCAATTCTCAGTTGTCAACTATCAATTGTCATGACGACAAGCCGACATTTACTTGTCTATTCCTTTCTCCAAGAACTCTGCAAGATTGACTTTGCGCACCTCAGCCGCGGCGTCGTCGGCTGCCACTTTCTTCATATCGTGCGTCACCATCAGTTCGACGAGTTGCTCAAAGGATGTAGTCTGCGGGTTCCACCCCAACTCTCTCTTAGCTTTACTTGGATCACCCAACAAATTCACTACATCCGTCGGCCGATAGAAGTCCGGACTGACAGCCACTACCACATCGCCAACCTTAACTCCCTCTCTTGAGGAGAGGGTCGGGGTGAGGTTTTCAACAATACCTTTCTCCTCTATACCCTGTCCTTCCCATCTCAGCTCTATACCTGCATGGTGGAAAGCAAGTGTGGCAAACTCCCGCACGCTGTGTTGTACGCCGGTTGCTATCACAAAATCCTCTGGCGTCTTATGTTGCAGGATCAGCCACATGCACTCTACATAATCCTTGGCATATCCCCAGTCGCGAAGCGAATCCAGGTTGCCCAGATACAGACATTTCTGCTTGCCCTGCGCTATGCGGGCTGCCGCCAGAGTAATCTTACGCGTAACAAAAGTCTCGCCGCGGCGCTCGGACTCATGGTTAAAAAGAATACCCGAGCAGCAGAACATATCATACGCCTCGCGATATTCTTTGATAATCCAATAGCCGTACAGTTTGGCTACGGCATATGGACTATAAGGATGGAAAGGGGTTGTCTCGCTTTGCGGCACTTCTTCCACTTTGCCGTACAGCTCACTTGTAGAAGCCTGGTAAATCTTACAGGTTTTCTCCAAATGATTGGTTCGTACCGCCTCTAAAACACGAAGCACACCCACTGCATCAACATCTGCGGTGAACTCCGGCGCATCGAAAGAGACCTGTACGTGGCTCTGCGCTGCAAGATTATATATCTCATCCGGCATCACTTTGCCTACCAGTTTCACCAGCGACATCGAGTCACTCATGTCTGCATAATGCAAATGGAAATGCGGCGTACCCTCTAGATGAGCAATACGTTCACGGTAATCGACAGAGCTGCGACGTATGATACCGTGCACCTCGTATCCCTTTGCCAGTAAGAACTCCGACAGATAACTTCCGTCCTGCCCCGTTACACCCGTTATTAATGCTGTTTTTGCCATATTTTTTGATATACTTTTATTCACTATTACGCAAATCGGCTGCAAAGATACAACATTTTTTTTACATACGCAAGCGCGCGAACATTTTTTGTGATTTTTTTTTATACTGCTTGCATATATAATTTTTTTTCACTACCTTTGCACCCAAATTGGCTTGATATGAATTTTACACATTTACATGTTCACTCCCACTATTCATTGCTGGACGGATTATCCAAGGTGGAAGATATAGTGGATAAGTGTATCGACTCGGGAATGAATGCCGTTGCTTTGACCGATCATGGTAACATGTACGGTATCAAAGACCTGTTGGATTATTGCAAGAAAAAAGAGGGTTTCAAGCCCATTGTGGGCGTGGAAGCATACTGCGCACGGCGGGGCAGATTATCCAAACGGGAAGACAAAGCGGTGAACGGAGAAGGACGGACATACGTGATTGACCGCTCAGGATGGCATCTTATTCTGCTTGCCAAAAATATGGTAGGCTATCATAATCTCTGCCGGATTGTATCTGCCGGATACATGTCTGACGCTTTCTATCATACCCCCCGTATTGACAAGGAATTATTAGAGAAATGGCATGAGGGAATTATCTGTTCTTCGGCTTGCCTGGGTGGCGAACTGCCTCAAAAAATTCTCGATGGAATCGCCAAAGGCGGTGATTTCAGCGAAGCGGAAGAAACGGTACAGTGGTTCAAATCCATTTTCGGGGATGATTACTATATCGAGTTACAGCGCCATGAGACCCAGAAACCGGGAGGAGACGTGGAGGTTTACGAACGCCAGAAACAGGTCAACCCTGTCCTCATTGAACTGGCGCGAAAATACAACGTCAAAATCATTGCTACGAATGACTCGCACTTTGTCAACGAAGAGGATGCCGAAGCCCATGACCGCCTTATCTGTTTGAGTACCAACCATTACGTCAATGACGTGAACAGGATGCATTATACCAAGCAGGAATGGCTCAAGACTCCGGAAGAGATGGCGGAGATATTCAGCGATATTCCAGAGGCGTTGGAGAACACCCAGGAAATTGTCGATAAAATCGAGGTTTATGATATAGACCACGGTCCTATCATGCCTAAATTCGACATCCCCGCATCGTTTGGCAAAGAGGAAGATTATCCCGACCGGTTGGCGTTTGAAAGTGCCTATCTGCGCCATCTAACGATGGAGGGTGCTTTGGAACGGTACGGAAAAGAACGTCTGGAAAACGATTCCGAGCTTAAAGAGCGTATCGAATTTGAGCTCAACACCATCATCTCAATGGGATTCCCGGGATATTTCTTAATTGTGATGGATTTCATTCGTGCAGCACGTGAAGAACTGGATGTATCGGTAGGACCGGGGCGTGGATCTGCAGCAGGATCTGTGGTAGCGTATTGCCTTAAGATCACGGACTTGGACCCGCTCAAATACGACTTGCTGTTCGAGCGTTTCCTGAACCCCGACCGTATCTCGCTGCC
>DEIW01000093.1:23853-24066 GCA_002352705.1 Bacteroidales bacterium UBA2764
CCCGATATCGATACCGATTTCGAGGATTGCGGTCGTGGCAAGGTGTTGGATTATGTGAGCCGCAAATACGGCGAGACGCATGTAGCGCATATCGTTACCTATGGCAAGATGGCGACTAAATCGGCTTTGGCGGATGTAGGCCGTGTACAGCAAGTACCGCTGCCTCGCGTCAACGAACTGAAAGGTCTCATCCCCGATCGTGATTTCCCGGAC